>CAYODK010000032.1:0-37723 GCA_964402695.1 uncultured Verrucomicrobiota bacterium | reverse complement strand
ATGGGAGAACCGCCAGCGCAAGGCCTCCAATCACTGGAAGGACGAGACGAGACATGTCGCACGACCTCATGATGCACGAGGCTACGCCGTCGCGCGGACAGGCATCAAGGGGAAACGGGGGCGGATTCAGTCCAGCATCAGCCGGCGGGCGCTGATGTAGGGGTGCGGAAAGAGCTCGGCGAGGGGTTGCGTCGGATTGTTCGCGAACATCGTCTCGAGCTCCCCGAGCATCCTCCGGTCGTACTTCAGGACGCCCTCGAGGCGGCGGCTCTCGATGTTCTGGACGACGAAGCAGAGCGTCTCGGGGTCGGAGTCCTGCGCGTTGAAGAGCAGTCGCTGGGTCCGCGGATCCACCTTGCGCGCGTTCTTCGAGTAGATCAGGTATTTCACGTACTCGACGAGCCGCTCGTCGAGGCCGGCCTCAAGCAGGAAGATGCGCTCGACGAGTTCCACGCGCTCGTGGACGAGGTGCAGCTTGAGCTCCAGGCGATCCGGGGCTTCCTGGATCGAGGTCTGCATCCGCCGGTACTCGTCGTCGGCCTTGGCCGGGTCCGCGCCGCCCCCGGGGGTCCACCACACGGCGAACTTGCGCGACGGGTCGACGTAGAGCAGCGGCTTGTCGACGCGGTACTGGAACGCGCAGGCCCCGCACGTCACCGCGTTGAGGCGGTTGGCCATGAGGTCCTCGCGGAGCTGCGGATCCTCGACGACGTTGATCGAATCGTAGAGGCGGACCTCCGCCTCGGCGCCGCACTTCGGACATCGGATCGGATAAGGACGTGCAATCGACATGGCGCCGCAGTGTCGGGGAAACCGGGGGAAGTTCCAAGTTTCAAGTTCCAGGTTTCAAGTTGCTGACCGCCATCCACCCATCCCGTCCGCGTGAGACGCCGCCGCCCTGCGCGGGCGGCCGGGCCACGACCAGCGGGGGGCCGGGCTCGGGACGGGGAACGAGGTCGACCTCGATGCCGTAGACGTCGCGCAGCAGGTCGGCGCGCAGAACGTCGGCGGGCGGGCCGTCGGCGGCGACGCGGCCGCCGGCGATCAGCACGAGGCGGTCGGCGAACCGCGCGGCGACGTTGAGGTCGTGGCTGACGCACAGGACCGCCATGGGCCAGTCGTGCGCGACGCGCCGGAGCATGGAGGTGACGGACATCTGGTGGCGGAGGTCGAGGTGGCTCGTCGGCTCGTCGAGCAGGAGGATGGTCGGCTGCTGCGCCAGCGCGCGGGCGATCATGACCCGCTGGGCCTCGCCGCCGGACAGCTCGTCCAGCGTGCGCCCCTCGAGCCCGGCGGTGCCGGTCATCTCCATCGCCGCGCGCACGATCTCGAGGTCCTTCGCCCCCGCCAGTCCCAGCGAGCCGAGGTGGGACAGCCGGCCCATCAGCACGATCTCCCGGGCGGTGAAGGCGAAGGCGGAGGCGGGCGTCTGAGGAACGTAGGCCAGGCGGCGCGCGCGCTCGCGGGGCCTGAGCCCCGCCAGGGGGCGGCCGTCGAGCGACACCGTCCCGGCCGTCGGCGCCGCCAGGCCGAGCAGGCATCGCAGCAGCGTCGTCTTGCCGCCGCCGTTGGGGCCGAGGATGCACACCAGTTCGCCCGCGCGCGCATCGAGGTCGATGCCGCGCAGGACCGGTTCGACGGGCCGGTACGCGAAGGCGAGTCCGCGGGCGGAGATCGCGGCGGTCACGCGTCCTCCTCCGCGAACCGACGCCGGAGCAGGACGATGAAGAACGGGGCTCCGAGCAGGGCGGTGAGAAGGCCGACCGGAAGACGCCCGGCGCCGAGATGCGGGCCGAGCCCGCGGCACAGGGTCTCCGCCGCCATCATCAGGATCGCGCCGCCGAAGCCGGAGAGCAACAGCAGGCGCCGGTGGTCCGGTCCGGCGGCGAGGCGGCAGGCGTGCGGCACCATGAGGCCGACGAAACTGACGGGGCCCGCAAGGGCGACGGCGCCGGCGGTCGCGAGCGCCGACGCGACGAAGATCTCGATGCGCAACGCGCCGACGGGCACGCCCAGCGAACGGGCGACGTCATCCCCGAGCCCGAGGGCGTTGAGCGCGCCGGACCGCCGGAAGACCGCGGCCCACGCCACGAGCGTCAGCCCCCCGCAGGCCGCCAGCAGGGCCGGGTCCACGGCCTCCGGGAGCTCGCCCATCGCCCAGCGCGCAAACTCGTCGACGCGGAGCGGGTCGGTCGCCAGGTAGAGCGCCATGATCAGCGCCCCGTTGAGGATGTTGACGATGACGCCCGCGAGGATCAGCGAGAAGGGGTCGACGCGGCCGCGCCGGCGGGCCACCGCATAGACCGATGCCGCCGCACCCAGCGCCCCGGCGAAGGCGAAGACCGGCAGGCGCCACGCGATCCACCCCGCCCACGCGCCGAGCGCCAGGCCGGCCCTCACGCCGACGCCCGCCCCGCTGGCGATGCCGAGGACATAGGGATCGCCGAGCGGATTGCGCAGCAGGCCCTGGATCGCAGCCCCCGCGACGGCAAGCCCGGCGCCGGCGACCGCCGCGGCGGCCAGGCGGAGGGCCCGCAGCGTCCAGACCGGATCGCTCCACCAGCGCCCCCCGTCGATCATCAGCGGCCCGACGCGCGTGCACAGCGCGAACACGACCGCCACGAGCGCGGCGGCGACGGCGGCATCGGCCGCCAGCCGCCCGGCCGTCGGCGAGACGGAGGACCGCGTCCTGGACAAGGGAAGCCCCATCCGGGCCAGTATGGCAGGCTTCCGTCCGGTAGGAAACCGCCCGTTTGAACGTTCCCCGTCCCGGGCGTATCGTAACGCCCATCACCGGATGATCCGGATACGGGAGAATAACGATGAAACGGTTCCTCACGTTGGGCGCGGCGGCCGTGATCGGCCTGTCGACGATGTCGGCCGGGGCGGCTTCGGGCTGGGAGGACAACTTCGACAAGGCGGCCGAGCGCGCCAAGACCGAGGGCAAGTACATCCTGGTCGACTTCAGCGGCTCCGACTGGTGCGGCTGGTGCGTGAAGCTCGACGAGGAGGTCTTCTCGAAGAAGGTCTTCAAGGACTACGCCAAGGACAACCTCGTCCTCTCCATCGTGGACTTCCCGCGACGGAAAGAGCTCCCCGCCACGGACAAGGCGCGCAACGAGGCCCTGGCGAAGAAGCATGGGATCCGCGGATTCCCGACCGTTCTCATCCTGAGCCCGGAGGGCGAGGTCATCGGCAAGACCGGCTACAAGCCCGGCGGCCCCGAGACCTACGTCAAGCACGTCCAGGAGTTCATCGAGGCGCACAAGGCCAAGGCGGGCGGAGAGAAGAAGCCCGCGGGCGCGTAGCAGGCGAGGGGCGCCGGAGACGAGGAATCAGGCGCCCTTCGCGGGTGCGACCGGCTGCTGAACCAGGGTCCGGTCCGCGGTGTCGCTCGAAAGGTCGACAACCACGTGCGCCGGGCCGCGTGCGGGACCGGATCCGGTTTCGAAGACGAGTTCGTAGGGGCCGATCGCGATGCGGTCGCCGTCGCGGACCGGCGATTCCCTGACGCGCTGTCCGTTGACCAGGACGCCGTTCCTGCTCTGGGTGTCGCGCACGAGCCATCCGCCGCCCGTGCGGGTCAGCGTCGCATGGTGCTTGGACACCTCGGGGGAAACCAGCTGGACGTGGTTGTCGCCCTCGCGGCCGATGCGCACGCCGGCCCCGGTGACCGGAAACGAGAGGTCGACCCTTCCATCCTTGTAGACGACGAGCCGGTTCTGCATGTCCTTGCTCCCTCCACGGCAGTCCCCCGCCTCAGCCCGGGGTCAGAATGTGCATCCCGCGGTGGGAACGCAAGCCCGGAGCCTCATCGCCGGCCGGGTTTCACCCCGTCGAGTGCGCGAACGAGGGCGGCGATATGCCCGGGCGTCGTCCCGCAGCATCCGCCGACCACGCTGACCCCGTCACGCTCGACGAAGTGGCGCAGGTGGGTGGCGAACTCCTCCGGACCGAGCCGGTAGACGGTCTGCCCGTCCTCGACCGCCGGCATCCCGGCGTTGGGGACGCACGAGATGCGGCGCGGCCAGTTGTGGGACAGGTAGCGGATGTGCGACTCCATCGCCTGGGGACCGGTGGCGCAGTTGAGCCCGAGCGAGAAGACCGGGAAGGGCTCGAGCGTCGCACAGACCGCGCCGATGTCGGTGCCGACGAGCATGGTGCCGGTCTGCTCGATGGTGACGGAGACCATCAGCGGCACCTCGCGGCCCGTAACCTCCATCGTTTCGAAGGCGGCGACGACCGCGGTCTTCACCTGCAGCAGGTCCTGGCACGTCTCGACGATCAGCGCGTCGGCCCCCGCGTCGAGGAGGGCCCGGATCTGTTCACGAAAGGCGGCGGCCTGCGCTTCGACCGCGATCTGGCCGAGCGAGGCGAGCTTGGTGGTCGGCCCGACGGACCCCGCGACATAGCGCCCGGGCCGGCCGGCGATGGCCCGCTTCGCATTGGCCACGGCCGCGGCGTTGATCTCGACGGCGCGGTCCTGCAGGCCGTACTCGGCAAGGACGATCGAACTGGCGCCGAACGTGTTGCTTTCCAGAACCATGGCGCCGGCTTCGACGAACATCCGGTGCATCTCGGTGATGATTTCGGGCGCGGTGACGTTAAGCCACTCGTTGCAGCCCTCGCGGCCCGGCCAGGCCGAGGCGGGGATGTCCATCCGCTGCAGGGTTGTCCCGCAGGCCCCGTCGAGGATCAGGATCTCGTGATCGTGAAGGCCCATGTCCGCTCCGATGCGCGCCCGCACGCGCACCGTAGCGCATCCGGCGGCGGAAGTCCAAGGTCGCGCGTGCTGACGAGCGTATCGACGTACGCGAAGCCGGACATGGCTTGCCAAGCCGCAGCCTCGCAGCGCTCGGCCGGGGTCCGCCTTCGCGGTCGGTGATGCGCACCGCCCGGCTCCGGCGCGACAGCCTCCGCACTACGCCGCGCTGCGAGCGGAGGCTGGTGGAGCGGATGGGGATCGAACCCACGGCCTCCAGAGTGCGATTCTGGCGCTCTCCCAAACTGAGCTACCGCCCCATTTCCTGAAAGCGCGGACACGATACGCGCGAATGCGCCCCTTGACAAGCCTTCTCGACGGGGCCGCCGCGGTTGGGTATCGTGGTCCCGTCATGTCGGGACGCGTGATCAACTTCCGGCTGCGTCCGCCCAAGCGGATGTTCTTCCTGGCATTCCTGATTCTCGCCGCCGGCGGCGCCATCGCAGCGTACTACCTGGGCCCGGAGAAGCGGTTTCTCCCGAACGCGCGGTCCACCGCGTATTTCGCCATCGCGTTCTCGTCGGTGCTGGCAGGCTGCATCCTGATCGTCGCCACCGCGAAGCTGTGGTTCCGACACCTGTGGCACAAACGCCGTCATTGACCGCTCCGGACCCGGCCGGAGATGCCGGGACCGCCTGGGACCAGTGGTACTCCCGCTGCGCCCTTGCGCGGTGCGGGCCGGCTCCTGCCGGCCTCCTCCGCGGTTTCGCCGGCGCGCGCTCCGCGTCCCTCGTCCGCCGGCTGGGCCATCTGGCCGAGGGGATGGCGGCGCCGGATCCGCGCGACGCCTGGCACCTCTTCGAGACGCACCTCGTCACCACGCGGACCCGGGAGGGCAAGCGGTACAAGGACTGGCTCTTCGCCCGCGCCGAGGGACGGGTGGGACGGGACCGGATCGACACGATCCAGGGCGGCGCGACACTGATCCTGCGGGACGTCGTCCGCGAGTGGATCCGTCGCGAGGCCCGGCCGTTCGGAACCGCGTCCCTCGATGCCCCCATCCCCGGCACCCAGGGTCTGCGGCTCGCGGATCTCGTACCGGCCGATTCGTGTACGGCGGACGAAATCGAGGCCCGCGATCTCGACGCCCACGCCCAGCAGACCGCGGCGCGGGAGTTCGAGGCGGCCTCCCGCCGCGTGCGGATCGGTCTCTGCCTGAGGGCCTTGGGCCATCCCCTCGACGGCCCCGCCGTCGAACGCGCCGCCGGATGCGGGAAGAGCAGCCTTCACGCGGCCGTGCGGTCGTTCACGATCGGCCTGGCCGCCGGCGTCGTACGGGACCATCCGGCCGAGGCGCCGGGCACCGCCCACGCGATCGCCGGTCGCGCCGTGGCGATTCTACGGGACATGGCGCGGAACTGGGGTCGATTGGAAAAAGCCCTCGAACCCTTCTTCCAGGAGATGGTGGGCGCTCCTTCCCGTGATCCGGGGCGCCCCCGGGAGACCCCGACATGAAGCGGAAGCAGGGCGGCCGATCCGGTCCGGCCGACGGGAGGATCCGGAGACTGGCCGAATGGCTGCGCGAGTGGGCCGTCGATCAGGCGCTCCGCGGAGAACCGGCCGGGCCGGCGGCGGCCGGACGCACGCGGCCGGTGTCCTACGACGAAGTCCCCGGGATCGGCGATATCCGCGTCCTGCACCCGGCCTCGGTGGCATCGGCGCAACGGCCTCTGTACATCGCGCTTCTCGACCACGCCCCGTCGGGGGCCTGGCTGGCGGCCCCGTTCAGCCGCTTCGCGAATCCCGCGTCGCCCGGGGAATGGCTCACGGGCCGGCGATCCGCCGCCCTGCGGGTCCTGTGCCCGTGGAACGCCCGCTGGATGCCGGCGGCGACGGTCCTCCGGAGCTGGCGCGCCGGCCGGCTGACGCCACGCGAGCGGGACGGTGCCCTGCGCGTGCTGGACGCCTGGCGTCGGGGCGCGAGGCCGGACCCCGCGCTCGAGGCGGCGACCGGCCTTCCGGTCCTCCATCCGGACGACCCGCGCCGCATCTACGAGGACGAGGAGGCACGTCTCATGGATGAGGCCTCCGCCGGGACCGACGACAGGCCTCAGGTCCTTCCCGGCCGGTCCGGCCGCGTCTACGAGACGCCCGACGCATCGTGGCTCAGGGCCGCCGAGCCGGAGGATGACGAGCCGGACGGGGACGGGCGGACGTAGGCCGGCGCACTCAGCAACCGGCGTCCGGCTCCATCCGCGAGACGTGTTCCCACGGGTCGACGTTGCGGCCCATGAGGCGCTTCACGGGGTCGGTGATGGCCGCGAGTCGCGCGACGAGCGCGTCGTCGAGGTCGAGATCCGCCGCCGCGGCGTTGTCGACGGCCTGCGCCGCGTTGCGGGCCCCGGCGACGACCGAGGTCACCGCCGGCTGCCGCAGCAGCCAGGCGAGCGAGAGCCGTCCCATCGGGACGCCGGCCTCGCGGGCGAGGTCGCGGATCGCGGCGACCGCGGCGAAGGCCTCGGCCTCGCACCCGGGCTCGCCGTGGCGGGTCATCTTGCGCGCCGACGAGAACAGGCGCGTGCGCGCCCGCTTGTCGGGCACCTCCGCGGCCGAGGCGAAGGTGCCGGCGAGCAGGCCCTGCGCGATCGGGCTGTAGCAGAGGATGCCCATCCGGTGCTCGACGCACAGCGGCTGGATGTCGAACTCGAGCCCGCGCCAGAGCAGGCTGTACGGGAGCTGGTTGCTCTCGGCGCGGCCGAGGGGGAGCTGCCGCCGCAGGAAGCCGGCGCCGAAGTTCGAGACGCCGATATGCCGGATCTTCCCCTCCGCCCGCAGGGCCTCGAGCGCGCGCCACGTCGGCTCGAGCGGCAGGGTCTTGCTGGGCCAGTGGATCTGGTAGAGATCGATCGCGTCGACCCGCAGCGCGCGCAGGCTGCGCTCGCAGCTCGCGCGGAGACGGTCCGGCTCCATGTCGGCGGGCGGGACCTTGGAGGCGACGACCACGCCGTCGCGCCGGCCGGCGAGCGCCTCGCCGAGGATCTCCTCCGACTCGCCGTTGCCGTAGGCGGGCGCCGTGTCGAAGAAGTTCACGCCGGCGTCGAGCGAGGCGCGGATCGACGCGATCGAGTCGGCGCGGTCCTGGTTGTCCCAGAAGGCGTCGCGCGTCGCGACGGACCAGGTCCCCTGGCAGACCGCCGACACCTTCAGACCCGTCGTTCCCAGTTCGCGATAGCGCATGCCGTCCTCCGCCGTGCACCGCCATCCTACGCGGAGTTTCCAGGGCTTGGAAGGCCGTGCGGAGGGGTCGTCCGCCCCTTGGCCGGAGCGATGCAATTGACCTTGAGGCACGGAGATCCGTGGGCACCGCTCTGGAAGTGGGGAAACTCCAAACTCCAAGGAAGTTGGAAGTGCAAAGGGGAAAGGAAGGAAGTCGCAGGGGGGTTCCGCTGTCGACACAGGGCTGTCCTGAAAGGTGCCCGCCGTTCACGGGCGGCTTGGGCACTCAGGTCGTCCGGCCTTCCTGCCTTCTCCTCCGTTTCACTTATCACTTCCTTGGAGTTTGGAGTTTCTCACTTTCCTCTTACCGGAACGATTCACCTCCCGTGCCCTCCTTGCCCGGGGTCCGACGGAATCGTTCCGGCTCAGGGCCGCGCGACGACGGCGGGGGTCTCAGGGTCGGGCTGGACACGGATGTCGGTGTAGCCGGCGTCGCGGAGGACGGTCCGGACCTCGTCGAGGGTCGGCACGCCGCGGACGACGTGTGTCTCGACGACGACAACCGGGCGCAGGCGGCGCAGTGTCGCAAGCGCCCCGCGCAGGGCCGGACCCTCGCTGCCCTCGATGTCCATCTTGATGAGATCGAGCCGTTGCAGGCCGAGCCGGGCGACCTCCGCGTCGATCGTCGTCACCGGGAGCCGGACCACCTGGTAGAGGTCGGGATGCTGCTGCACGTAGTCGGTCTCGCGGAACGACGACGTGTAGTTGCCGCCCGCGTGGAACTCCAGCGCCCCCACGGACTCCCACGCGCCCTTCTCGATCACGTCGACGTTCGACGCGCCGTTGAGATCGAGGTTCCGGCGGAGGACGGCGAGATTGCCGGCGTCGGGCTCGAAGACGACGACGCGCCCGGCGGGGCCGACGCGGTGCGCGAGCCACGAGGCGACCGCACCGATGTTGCCGCCGACGTCCATCGCCACGGCGCCCGGACCGGGCGCACCGGTGGCGAAGTCCGACGCGAGCGGCGCGGGATCGAACTCCCGGACGCTGCGGACCTCGGTGCCGTCGGGCGTGCGCACGACGAAGGCTCCGCCGCGCCACGCGCAATCCGCGAGCGCGCGCCCGTACATGACGCGGTAGGCCGCCGCGGCCAGCCGGTTCCGCATCGGGCCGTCCGGCAGCATCGCGCGCACGGACCGGGCGAGGTTCTTCAGGCTCATGGCCGCGCAGTGTGGCCGCCCGCGGCGCGCGAATCAAGGGCCGCGCGCGTCAGGGCCCGACGACGCGGCCGTCGTGGATCGTCGTCGCCGGCCGGGCGTGCAGCGTCCGGCCCGCGAAGGGCGTGTTGCGACTGCGCGAGAGGAAGGCGCTTGGATCGACGACCCACGCGGTCTCGACATCGATCACCACCACGTTGGCAGGGCCTCCGGCGGCCAGCGAGGGCGCCGGCCGCCGGAGGACGGCCGCCGGGCCGGTGGTCCAGCGCCGCACCCACTCGAGGGCGGACATCCGGCCGGGGCGGACGAGCCTCTCCCAGGTCACGCCGATCGCCGTCTCGAGGCCGAGGATGCCGAAGGGGCCGTGCAGGAAGCCGCGGGCCTTGGCCTCCGCCGTATGGGGCGCGTGGTCGGTCGCCAGGCAGGTGACGCCGCCGTCGACGATGGCATCCTCCAGCGCCCGCCGGTCGCGCGCGGAGCGCAGCGGGGGGTTCATCTTGTAGTTCGGATCGGGCTCGTGGATGTCCTCGTCGCACAGGTCGAGATGATGCGGCGTGACCTCGGCGGTCACCGCCACGCCCTCCGCGGCGGCCCGGCGGACGGCCTCGAGGGCGTCGCGGCCGGAGATGTGCTGGATGTGCAGGCGGCAGCCGGTCTCGCGGGCGAGGCGGATGTCGCGCTCGACGATGCGCGTCTCGGCGCCGGCGGGGATGCCCGGGAGCCCGAGCGCGCGTGAGCGGACGCCCTCGTGCATGACGCCGCGGCGTTCGGCGTCGTGGTCCTGGGCGTGGTCCATGACGGCGACGCCCAGCGCCGCCGCGCGGCGCATGGCCTCGCGCATGACGGCGTCGTCCATGACGGTCGACCCATCGTCGGTGAAGACCCCGGCGCCGGCGGCCGCGAGGGCGTCGAGATCGGCGACCTCGGCGCCCTTCCGGCCCCGGGTCAGGCACGCGGAGGGCACGACCTCGGCAAAGCCCCCGGAGCGGGCGGCTTCGATCTGGAAGCGGACGAGGGCCGGGTCGTCCAGCGGCGGCGTGGTATTGGGCATCGCGACGACGGTCTGGAACCCGCCGGCGGCCGCGGCGCGCGTGCCGGAGGCGATGGTCTCCGCGGCGTCGTTGCCCGGTTCGCGCAGGTGGACATGGAGGTCGATGAACGCCGGCGCGACGAGCCGGCCCGCGGCGTTGATGACGGTGGCCTCCGCGCGCGGAAAGGCCCCGGCGGGCGCGATCCGCCCGTCCGCGATCCAGACCTCGCCCGGTCCGTCGGTGCCCGCCGCCGGATCCACGACCCGCCCGCCCGTGATGATCATGCGATTCATGCCGCGCGTCCCCCGGGCGCAATGTACCCCGCCGAAAGGGCCGCGCAAAGACGCGAGGTGGGGGCTGGGCACTGGGGGCTGGGGGCTGGGGCGGCCGCCCGTTGGTGTTCGATGGTCGGCGTTCCGCAGCCGGGCCCGTTGGGGGCCTGGGCGCGCCCCGCTGTCTCCACCCGGCGGTTGCCGAACGGCCGGATCGGGGCTACGTTGGGCGCCGGGGCGGGCCGGAAGCCGCTCGTCCCGCTGATGGGAAGGGCCGCCGCCCCGCGGTGGCGGCCGACGCCGGGGAAAAGCCGAACACGGAGAGCCAGTTGACATGAACACCACCCGCCTCGACCGCCGCGAGTTCCTCACCCGCACGGCCGCCGCCGTCACCGCCGCCTGCATGGCGCCGGCCTTGGTCTCCGCCGCCGCCGCGAAGCGCACGGCCACCGACCTCGTGACCCTCGGCAGGACCGGCCTGAAGCTCAGCCGCCTCGGCATGGGCACCGGCAGCAACAGCGGGCGCGTCCAGCACGACCTCGGCCAGGAGGCCTTCAACAAGCTCGTCCGCGCGGCCTTCGACCGCGGCATCACCTACTTCGACGCCGCCAAGAGCTACCGCACGCTGCCGTGGATCGGCGACGCGATAGCCCCGCTGCCCCGCGAGAAGGTCTTCCTGCTCTCCAAGATCGGCGGCAACCCCGAGAAGCCCGGCGAGGTCATCGACGAGCTGCTGAAGACCTACAAGACGGACTACATCGACTGCCTCCTCGTCCACTGCATGGTCAAGGACACGTGGACCTCCGACCAGAAGCGGCTGATGGACGCGATCGACGAGGCGAAGTCGAAGAAGAAGGTCCTCTCGAAAGGCGTCTCCTGCCACGCGCTGCCCGCGCTGCGCGTCGCCGCCGCGTCCGACTGGGTCGACGTCAACCTCGTCCGCATCAACCCGCAGGCGAAGCACGTCGACGGCGAGACGCCCAAGTGGGACGCCGCCGGTGCGACGATCGACCCCGTGATGGAGCAGGTCCGCATCATGGACCGCAACGGCCACGGGATCCTCGGCATGAAGATCATCGGCAACGGCGACTTCACCGCGGCCGACGACCGCGAGAAGTCCATCCGCTTCGCGATGGCGCAGCCCGAGGTTGACGCCGTCACGATCGGTTTCAAGAGCGAGGCCGAGATCGACGAGGCGATCGGGCGCATGAACCGCGCCCTCGCCGCGGGTTGATTCCACGCCGGCCTACGAACCGAGAGAGGCCAGCCGCTCGTCGGGGCCGAGCGCCTTGATGCTCGATTTCCGGAAGTTCCGCAGGTTGCGGGTCACGATCGCATCGGCCCCCGCCAACCGTCCGGACTGCTCGATGACCGCGTCCTCGAAATCGGGCACCCGGCTGCGAAGCGCCTCCTCGACCACGAGCCGGTTGACCGGCGCGATCTCGAAGAGCCCCAGCAGCCTGCGGAGGGCCTCCCGGCATTGCCGAGGCGGCAGGGCCTGTGCGAGGAGGTAGTCGATCGTGGTGACGGTCGTCGCGCAAAGGAGCCCCTCGATCCGTGAGGCCTCGATCCGCGCGAACAGCCGGACGGCCGCCCCGACAAAGGGCTGGCGCGCAAGCAGCACGTCGAGAACCACGTTGGTGTCGACGACAATCCTCACAGGTGCCGCGCCCGCAGGTGCCTGCGGTAGTCCTCCTCCGACACATCCCGCCCTTTCAGGATCCCGATCAGGGACGCCGTGACCGGCGGATGCGGCTCGTCCGCCCGCGGGGCCGCGGACAGCGAACCGAAGAACTCGCCCACCATCCGCGAGACGGACTTGCCGCGCCGGCCGGCCTCGGCCTTGGCGGCCTCCACCAGCTCGTCATCCATGCGCAATGTGAGCTTGGTCTGCATGACGTATACTCCAACGCGGAGTGCACGTCTCGCCGGCCGTCGATTCCAGCGACGGGTCGCCCGCCATCCTCAGGACCGCCGGCACTCCGGGGATCACGGGGCCAACTCGGGCAGTGCCGCGAGGATCGCGTAGTACACCCCATACCGCCAGGGGATGGACGCGCGGGCAAGAAGCGCGGTGCTCCCGCCGGTCAGGAATACGAAGACGTACTCCCGCGTCGTCTCGTCTCGTGGCGGATAGGTTCCCGGCACGAAGAAGGCCGACAGGCACCATCAGAGAAGGACCAGGCCGGCGGCGTGGAGCACGAACCTCGTCATGGTGCCAGCAGATGCCGGCCCGCCCAGACCGCCGCGTGGGTGAAGGCCAGCGCGTGGAGGCTGGCGAAGACGTCGTCGATCACGATCCCGAGCCCGCCGCGGATCTTCTGCAGGCCGCGCGCGGGCCAGAACTTGACGATGTCGAAAAAGCGCGCGGCGAGGAACGCGACGGGGACGATCCACCACTCGGCGCGGTCGACCGGCAGGCCGATCATGACGAGCGGGAAGGTCGCGTACTCGTCGGCGACGATGCGGCCGTCGTCCTTCTTCCCGAACACCCGCTCCGCGGCCCCGCACACCGGGACGGCCGCCAGGGTCAGCGCCACGCCCACGGCGATCTGGGCCGCCAGGTTGCCCGCCAGCGCGGGCCAGAGCAGGACGACGAGCAACACGCCCGGCAGCGTGCCGAACGTGCCCGAGGCGACCGGTGCGTAGCCGAGCCCGAAGCCCGTGGCCAGCACAACGGCCACGCGATCCGTCCAATTCACCGGAGTTCCAGTCATGCCGCGATCCTACCGTCCCCCGACGGCGGATCCAAGAACCATGCCTGCGCCGGCGAATCCCGCCCGGACCGTCCCTCCGGTTGCACGGCGCGCTCCCCGCGCCATCGCCCCAGCCCGGATCGTGCCGGCACGGCTCCCGGGCCCGCCCGGATTCTATTGCGCCTGGTGTAACATTAACCAGCTCCCTGGTAACATATTCCGGCCCCGACGGCCGATTGACGTGAAACGAAGGGCCTTGGATGCATCGATCGCGGTTTCCGCGGCGGGTTCTCGAGCTCTTTTGCGACGTAACGGTTGACTCCGTGGGGGTGACTCGACTAGGATGGCCCCGCCGGGCGGCTTGTGGTCCGCCCGCCGCGGGGACCGAATACCGGGACATCCCGCGTACGGGGCAGCGCACACGAGGGCAGGACCATGAGCGAGCTTGAGCAGGGCATCCGGCAGATCTGCGCCACGTTCCACAACGACAAGGCCCGCATGATGGACATCGTGCAGGCGGTCCAGGCGCGGTTCGGCTGCGTATCGAGCGCGGCGCTCGACCTGATTGCGAAGGCGGTCGGGACGGCGCGGGTGGAGGTGGAGAGCACGGTTTCCTTCTACACCTTCCTGACGGAACAGCCGAAGGGCAAGATCGTGATCCGTCTGTGCAGCGACGTGATCGACGAGATGTTCGGCATGGGTCCGGTCGCGAAGGCGTTCGAGGACGCGCTGGGGATCAAGGTCGGCCAGACGACGCCCGACGGCGCGATCACGCTGGAATGGACCGCGTGCATCGGCATGTGCGACCAGGCCCCGGCGGCGATCATCAACGACACGGTCGTCACGTATCTCTCGACGGACAAGGCGCGCGAGATCGTGGCCGAGCTGCGCAAGAACGGCGACCCCCGCAAGCTGGTGCACCGGCTCGGCGACGGGCACAACGCGCACCCGCTGGTCCGCTCGATGGTCCACAACAGCATCCGGCGCAAGGGCCCGGTCGTGTTCGCCGACCTGCCGCCCGGCTCCGCGCTGCGCAAGGCGCTGGCGATGAGCCCGGTCGAGGTCATCCGCGACGTGAAGACCTCGCGCCTGCGCGGCCGCGGCGGCGCCGGGTTCCCGGCGGGCATGAAGTGGGAGTTCACGCGGCAATCCGAGGGCGAGCGCAAGATCGTCATCTGCAACGCGGACGAGGGCGAGCCGGGGACGTTCAAGGACCGCGTGATCCTGACCGAGTACGCCGACCTGCTGTTCGAGGGCATGGCGATCGCCGGCTACGCGATCGGCGCGAAGGAGGGCATCCTCTACCTGCGCGGCGAGTACGCGTACCTGCGCCCCCTCCTGGACCACATCCTGCAGGTGCGGCGCGACGCCGGGCTGCTGGGCCGCGAGATCTGCGGCAAGCGCGGCTTCGACTTCGACATCCGCATCCAGCTCGGCGCCGGCGCCTACGTCTGCGGCGAGGAGACCTCGCTGATCTCCTCGTGTGAGGGCCAGCGCGGCGACCCGAAGAACCGCCCGCCGTTCCCCGCGCAGAAGGGCTACCTCGGCTGCCCGACGAGCGTGAACAACGTCGAGACCTACTGCTGCGTCGCACGCATCCTCGACCGCGGCCCCGGCTGGTTCGCCGAGATCGGCAGCAAGGGCAGCCCCGGCACGAAGCTCTTCAGCGTCAGCGGCGACTGCGCGAGCCCCGGCGTCTACGAATACCCGTTCGGCGTCAAGCTGGCCGACCTGCTCCGCGACGTCGGCGCCGAGGACGCGGCGGCCGTCCAGGTGGGCGGCCCGTCCGGCCAGCTCGTCGGCCCGGCGGACTACAACCGGTCTCTCGAGTACGACGACCTCGCCACCGGCGGATCGATCGTGGTTTTCAACAAGGACCGCGACGTCGTGCATGTCGTCCGCAAGTTCCTCGAGTTCTTCGTCGAGGAAAGCTGCGGCTACTGCACGCCCTGCCGCGCCGGCAACGTGCTGCTGCTGCAGAAGATCGAGGAGATCCTCCACGGACGCGGCATGCCCTCGGACCTCGACTACCTCGAGCAGCTCGCCAAGACCGTGAAGGTCACGAGCCGGTGCGGCCTGGGCCAGACCTCGCCGAACCCGGTGCTTTCGCTCCTGAAGAGCTTCCGCCCGGCGCTCGAGGCGCTCGTGAAGCCGCAGGCGGACGAGTTCCTGCCGACGTTCGACATCCGGGCGGCGCTGGACTCGACGGAAGACCTGATCGGACGCAAGTCGGTGGTGTTCACCCCGTGACGCAGGAAAGGACCGAGCGATGAGCGACACAATCCCCTTCACGATCGACGGCGTGGCGGTCGAGGGCCGGCCCGGCCAGACGATCCTCCAGGCGGCGGACGACGCCGGCATCTACATCCCGCGCCTGTGCGCGCACAAGGAGCTGCACCCGTTCGGCTCCTGCCGCGTCTGCACGGTCAAGGTCAACGGCCGCCCGCAGAGCGCCTGCACGATGCCCTGCGCGAAGGGCATGGTCGTCGAGAACAACACGCCGGAGCTGCTCGAGCACCGGCGCGGCCTCGTCGAGATGCTCTTCGTCGAGGGCAACCACTACTGCATGTTCTGCGAGAAGAGCGGCAACTGCGAGCTGCAGGCGATGGCCTACCGGCTCGGCATCATGGCGCCGCGCTACCCGTTCCAATTCCCGAACCGGGACGTGGACGCCTCGCACCCGGACGTGCTGATCGATCGCAACCGATGCATCCTGTGCGCGCGGTGCGTGCGGGCCTCGCACGACCTGGACGGCAAGAATGTCTTCCAGTTCGTCGGCCGCGGATCGAAGAAGAAGATCTGGATCAACGCCGAGGCGCGGCTGAGGGACACGAACCTCGACGTGACCGACAAGGCCGTCGCGATCTGTCCCGTCGGAGCGATCCTGAAGAAGCGGCAGGGGTACGCGGTCCCGGTCGGACAGCGGCTCTACGACCACCAGCCGATCGGGTCGGACATCGAAGCGCAGCGGGCGGCCCCCGCCCGGGCTTGAGGAGACAACGGCCATGGCAAAACCCAAAGTCGCAACGGCATCGCTCGCGGGCTGCTTCGGCTGCCACATGTCGATCCTGGACATCGACGAGCGCATCCTGCAGCTGATCGAACTCGTCGATTTCGACAAGTCGCCCGTCGACGACATCAAGGAGTTCACCGGACGCTGCGCGGTCGGCCTCATCGAGGGCGGCTGCTGCAACGAGGAGAACGTCCGCGTGCTGAAGGATTTCCGGAAGCACTGCGACATCCTGATCTCCGTCGGCGAATGCGCGATCTGCGGCGGCATCCCCGCGATGCGCAACACGATCCCGCTGAAGGAGTGCATGGACGAGGCCTACAGGAACGGGCCGAGCGTCTACAACCCGACGGGAGTCTACCCGAACGACCCGGCGCTGCCGCTGGTCCTCAACAAGGTCTACCCGTGCCACGAGGTGGTGAAGATGGATTACCACCTGCAGGGCTGCCCGCCGCCGGCGGACACGATCTGGCAGGCGCTGGTCGCGCTGCTGACGAACAAGCCGATGGACCTGCCCTACGAGCTGATCAAGTACGACTGAGCCGGAGACGACTATGAGCCACCCGTCCAATCCCAACATGATCGTGATCGAGCCGGTGACCCGCGTCGAGGGCCACGGCAAGGTGACCATCCAGCTCGACGACGAGCGCAGGGTCAAGCAGGCGCGCCTGCACATCGTCGAGTTCCGCGGCTTCGAGCGCTTCATCCACGGCCGGCCTTTCTGGGAGATCCCGGTCCTCGTGCAGCGCCTCTGCGGCATCTGCCCCGTCAGCCACCACCTGGCGGCGGCGAAGGCGATGGACCGCATCGTCGGCGGCGAGAACCTCACCCCGACGGCCGAGAAGATGCGCCGCCTCATGCACTACGGCCAGATGCTGCAGTCGCACGCGCTGCACTTCTTCCACCTGTGCTCGCCGGACTTCCTCTTCGGCTTTGACGCCGACCCCGCGATCCGCAACGTGATCGGCGTCGCGAAGAAGTTCCCGGACCTCGCCGTGCAGGGCGTCATGCTCCGCAAGTACGGCCAGGAGATCATCAAGGCGACCGCCGGCAAGAAGATCCACGGCACGGGCGCCATCCCGGGCGGCGTGAACAAGAACCTGTCCATCGCCGAGCGCGACGTCTTCCTGAAGGACATCGAACAGATCGTGGCGTGGTCCGTCGGCGCGCTGAAGGTCGCGAAGGACTACACGACCGCGAACCTCAAGGAACTGGCCGATTTCGGCACGTTCGATTCGAACCACCTCTCGCTCGTCCGCGCGGACGGCGCCATGGACCTCTACCACGGCAACCTGCGCGCGATCGACGCGACGGGGAAGAAGATCTTCGACCAGGTCGACTACCAGAACTACCTCGACTACATCGTCGAGGAGGTGAAGCCCTGGTCCTACATGAAGTTCCCCTTCATCAAGTCCATCGGCCCGGAGAACGGCTGGTACCGCGTCGGTCCGCTGTCGCGCGTCAACCTGTGCGACTTCATCCCGACGCCGCTGGCCGAGGCCGAGCGCAAGGAGTTCATGGCGCTGACGAAGGGCGCCCCGAACAACATCACGATGGCGTACCACTGGACCCGGATGATCGAACTGCTGCACTCGGCCGAGGTCATCCGCGACCTGCTGCACGACAAGGACCTGCAGGGCACGGACCTCGTCGTGAAGGGCGAGCGCCGTCGCGAGGCCGTCGGCCTGATCGAGGCCCCCCGCGGGACGCTGTTCCACCACTACATCGTCGACGACAACGACCAGATCGTCCGCTGCAACCTGATCGTGTCGACCACGAACAACAACACGCCGATGAACCGCGCGGTCGAGAAGGTCGCGAAGGACTACCTCAGCGGCGTCGAGGTCACCGAGGGGCTGCTCAACCGGGTCGAGATCGCGATCCGCGCGTACGATCCGTGCCTGTCCTGCGCGACGCACGCGATGGGGCAGATGCCGCTCGTGGTCGAGGTCGTGGACGCCGCGGGCAAGGTCGTCGGCCGCGGCGAGCGCGGAACGCGGATCGGCTGAGGCGGGCCGGGCGATGGGCGCGCCGACCCGGTTCCTCGTGATCGGCTACGGCAACCCGGGCCGGCTGGACGACGGGCTCGGGCCCGCGCTGGCCGAGGCGCTGGAGGCGAAGGCGATCCCGGGGGTGACGGTCGAGTCGGACTACCAGCTCGTCGTCGAGGACGCCGCGCAGGTCGCGGAGCATGATGTCGTGGTGTTCGTCGACGCCGCCGTCGCGGGACGCGAGCCGTTCTTCGTCCGGCGGATCGGCACGAAGCCGGCACAGGGGCTGGGTTCGCATACGATCGAGCCCGAGGCGCTGATGGGACTGGCGCGGGATGCGTTCGGGGCGGAGACGCGGGGGTTCGCCCTCGGGATCCGCGGGTACGAGTTCAACGAGTTCGGCGAGAGGCTGTCGGAACGGGCGCGGCGGAATCTTGACGCGGCGCTCGAGTTCCTCGAATCTCGCCTGAGAAGCGGAACGTTCGACGGGGCGGAGACAGACGGCGGCCCGGCCGCCGCGGAATCGGAAAGCGAGGACATGCGATGAAGGACGGAAAGCACGTGATCCTTTATGTCGACGACGACCAGGACTACCTCGACACCGTCCGGGTGATCCTGGAGTCCGGCGGCTACGTCATGGTCGAAGCCCACTCCGCCGAGGAAGGCCTCAAGACGTACAAGGCGGTGAAGCCCGACCTGCTCCTCCTCGACCTGATGATGGAGGAGGTCGACTCCGGCACCGGCATGATCAAGGAGCTCCGCCTCCTGGACAACAAGGCCCCGATCTTCATCATGAGCTCGGCCGGCGACCAGCTCAACATGGTCACCAGCTACGCCGATCTCGGCCTCGACGGCATCTTCCAGAAACCCGTCGACCCGAAGGTTCTCCTGCACACGCTGGGGGAGAAGCTGCGGAAGGCCGGCTGATCCGCCGGACGGTCGGAACGGGCGTGGCGTCGCACCGGATGCGGCGCCACGCCCGTTTGTCTCAGCGGCCGTACCAGTCGCGGACGGCCGAGCGCACCTGGTCCTGCGCGGCGCCAACGATCGCCTCCGGCGATCCCAGCGCGGGGTTGTTGACCCCCGCGGCCCACGCGGGCCGGATGTCCGAGAAGCCCATGAACCCGAATAGCTGCCTGGCCAGGCTCATGCCGTGGTCCCAGCCGGCCATCGGGCCCTCGTAGCGGCCGCCGGAGGCCATCAGGATGAGCGCCTTGCGCCCGGCCAGCAGGCCCTTGTAGCCGTCCGGCCCCACGTCCCACGTCTCGCCCTTCAGGAGCACCGAGTCGAACCAGGCCTTCACCGGCGCCGGCAGCGAGAAATTGTGCATGGGCGTGGCGAGCACCACGATCTCCGCCCGCTTGAGCTGCGCCGTCAGCCGGTCCATGCCCGCCATCGCCTTCGCCTGCGCGGGGGTGAGGGCCTGCCCGAGATAGTTGCGGGCGACGTAGGCGTCCAGGCTGTCCGGCAGGAACACCGGCGGACGGTCGACCACAAGGTCGAGTTCCTCCGCCGCCACGCCCGCCGCCGGGCGGAACGTCTCGAGCAGCGCGCGCGTGTGGGAACGCTCGCCGCGGGGAAGATACTTCACGATCAGGGTCTTGGGCTCGCTCATGGCTCAGGATCTCCGTTTGTCTAAGTTATGTCTCACTATACGGGATCCGGCCGGCCTGTCAAATGCGCGCTCAGAACGCGAGCGAGTACCGCCCGCCCGGGACGGCCTCGAACGCGCGGCGGCCGGCCCCGGCGTCGCGGAGGGGCGCCTCCCCGCCCTGCGCGTCCCGCACGGCCCTCACGGGCGAGGGCGCGCGGACGATGACCGCGCCCTTCTGCGTCGTGGCCAGCGCCGCCTCCGCGGGCCTGCCGCCGCGCCAGGCGGCGTCGACGGTCACCCCGCCGCGGGCCCGCAGGCCGCGGAAGCTGCCTTCGCGCCAGGCCGACGGCAGGGCCGGCAGGAGGTCGATCTCGGCGGCCACGCCCGCGCCGGCGGCCGGCACGAGCGACTGCAGCATCATCTCGCAGATGCCCGCGCAGATGCCGTAGTTTCCGTCGAGCTGCATCGGCGGGTGGTTTCCGAAGAGATTCGGAAGCGTGTTGTGCGCGAGCAGGCTCCGGATCATCTCGTGGGCCCGGTCCCCCTCGCGCAGCCGCGCCCAGAGCGCCGAGCGCCAGGCCCAGGCCCACTCGCGGCGGCTGTCACCGGACGTCCCGCGCGCCTCGAGGGAGACACGCGCGGCGCTCGCCCACTCCGGCGTGCGCTCGAACGAGATCCAGCTTCCCGGGAAGACCGCGAAGAGATGCGACGTATGCCGGTGCTGGTCCTTCGGATCGTCGCGGTCCTCCATCCACTCCTGCAACTGCCCCCAGCGGCCGACCTTCGGCCCGGCGAGCCGGTCGCGCAGCGCGGCGATCCGGCCGCGGAACTCGCGATCGACGTCGAGGACCTCCGCCATCCGCACGGTGAACGTGAAGAGCTCCCAGACGATCTGCTGGTCGTGCGCGACGCCGTCCTCCGTCGGCCCGTGCTCCGGCGACCATCCGTTCGGCACGACGACCGTGCCGTCGGGCAGCGTCTTGAGGTGGTCGATCCAGAACTCGCAGACCTCCCTCGCCATCGGATACGCCGTGTCGCGCAGGAAGGCCCGGTCGCCGCCGAACGCGAAATGCTCCCAGAAATGCAGCGCGTACCAGGCGCTCGACGGCAGGTTCCACTTCCAGCCGTGCCCGCCGAAGATGTTGTGCGACGTGCGCGCCGTCCACCCGCGCACCGTTCCGAACTCCGCCCGCGTCGCGGCGCGGCTGGGCTCCCTCATCGCCATCACGAGGTCGAAGAACGGCAGGGCGCACTCGGCGAGGTTCGCCGGCTCCGCCGGCCAGTAGTTCATCTGGACGTTGATGTTGGAGTGGTAGTCCGACGACCACGCGGGCCGGTTGCTGTCGTTCCAGAGGCCCTGCAGGTTGGCCGGAAGCCCGGGCCGTCGCGAGGAGGCCATCAGCAGGTAGCGGCCGTACTGGAAGAGCAGCGCCTCGAGGCCCGGATCGGTTCCGCCGGCCTTGCAGCGATCGAGGCGCCGGTCGGTGGTCATCGCCCTCACGTCGTCCGGACTGGCCCCCCACTCCACCGCCACGCGATCCATCAACGCCCGGTGGTCCGCGACATGCCGCGCCAGCAGATCGGCGAATCCGCGCGCCGCGGCCGCGTCGAGCTGCGCCTTCACGCGGGGCCCGGGCGCGGGGCCGCGCCAGCCGGCGGCGGCGTCCATCGCGTAGTCCGTCGCCGCGGCGAGCAGCAGCACCGCCTCGTCGCAGCCCGACAGCCGCACGGCGCCGTCCCCGGCCTCGACCTTCCCGCCCCGGGCCAGCACGCGCGCGCGCGCCTCGTAGGCCAGCCCGTTGGACAGGACGCCGGAGAATGCCAGATCCATGCCGTCCGCCGAGGTCGACTCCCCGTGCGCGCCCTGCAGCCGGAGCGTTCCGGTCAGCGCGCCGGGGCGGTCCGCCGACCATCGCAGCGCCACGACCTGGTCGGGGTGACTCGCGAAGCTCTCGCGCAGGTGCGCCGCCCCGCCGGAGCGGAACGTGACGCGGTGGACGCCATCCGTCAGCGCCAGCGAACGGCCGTAGCCATCCGGAACCGGCCCCGCGGCGGCCGCCGCGGCAGGCGCCGCATCCCCGAGCCGGATCTCGCCGACCTGGACGTGCGACACGCCGGGCGTGGGCTCGAACGTGAAGCGGTACGCGGAGAAGGCGGCGGTATTGGTGAACGCATAGGCGCGCGTCTCGTGGCGCCCGGGGATCGGCGCCTCGCCGGAGCGGCGGTCGAGGACCGTCCACGCCAGACCGTCGTTCGAACCGGCCAGCTCCCAGGTGTGCGGATCCCGTGCAGGCGTGTCGTTGGCGCTGGTGAAGGCGTAGCGCGACACGACCTCCGGGGCGGGGAGCTTGAGCAGCCAGACGACGGGCCGGCCGCGCGGTTCGACGCACCACTTCGTCCTGGGGTCCCCGTCGGAGGAGAAGGCGACGCCCTCCCGCTCGTGGTACGGCGTGTGCCCGCTGGGGCACGAGACGCCCGCGGGCGCCGCGGCCGCCGCGTCGAGATCGAGGAAGAGGTCGCCGAAAGCCTGGTAGGCTCCCATCGTCTTGTAGTCGCCCGACGGGTTGAGATCACCGGTCCAGAGGCTGTCCTCGTTGAACTGGACCCGCTCTCGCTCCACGCCGCCGAACACCATAGCGCCAAGGCGTCCGTTGCCGACAGGCAACGCCTCGCCCGGCCACTTCTGGGCGGGGCGGTCGTAGCGGAGCACCAGGTCGGCGGCCGGCGCGGCGGCGACGGCGGCCAGAAGCCCGGCGGATACGCGGCGGACGAGTCGCATGGTTCTCATGCGGCGCATTCTCCGCGGAACCGAGTCACGGGGAAAGCCCGAAGACAAGGCACGGCAGGGCAGTCCGATGAACCCGGAAGGAAGAGAGACTGGATCACAGGATGAACGTGATTCATGACCAGCCACCGGCATGGCTCTGTCGAAGCGCCATCAAGCCAGTGGATGGGACACTTCCACCGGCCTTCGCCTGTCCATCCTGTCATCCTGTCTCGCCCTTCCGAACCGGGCGGTTCGGGATCACCGGTCCGGAAGCGCCGCCTTCCAGCCGGCCTTGAGCAGCGCGGCCATCTCCGCCTTCGCTCCCGCGTAGGCCGGATCGTCGACGACGTTGACCGTCTCCCACGGATCCCGGGCGAGGTCGAACAGCGCGGCGGGCATCTCGCCCTTCTTGAACTCCATGTAGCTGAATTTCGGCGTCCGCACACCGTCGCCGTCCTCGGAGTCGCCCTCGCTGATGAACGCCGCCTTCTTCCACGGCCTCGACGGATCGGCGAAGAGCGGCACGAAGCTGGCCCCCTCCTGCCCGTCCGGCGCCTTCACGCCGGCCAGCTCGCACAGCGTCGGGATGAAGTCGACGAACTCGACGATGCCCTTCGCCGCCTTCCCGTTCCCCGGGGCGCCGGGAACGCGGATCACCAGCGGCGCGCGGTGCGTTGACGCCAGCATCGAGTACTTCGACCAGAACCCGTGGTCGCCGAGATGGAACCCGTGGTCGCCGAGGAAGACGACGATCGTGGTCTTCGCCAGCCCCGTCTCCTCGAGCGCGTCGAGGATCATCCCCACGTGCGCGTCGACCATCGTGCAACACGCGTAGTAGGCGGCGATCGCCTCCCTGGCCTGCTGCGGCGCGGGCTGCGCCTTCGTGAAGATGTCCGGGTTGCCGCCGGTCGCGCGCTTCATGTACGGGAAGTTCTTCAGCGACGAGACCGGCGCCGGGGGATCGGGGATCTTCGCGGGATCGTACAGGTCGAGGAACTTCTTCGGCGCGGTCAGCGGCGTGTGCGGCTTCGACTGCGCGACGGAGAGGAAGAACCGCTTGCCGCTCTTCGCGTAGTCCTTGATCAGCGCGACGGCCGTGCAGGCCATCCGGTAGTCGCCATGGTCCTCGTGCGCCATGCCCGTGTCGCCGTAGCGGTCGGAATGGCGCTGCTTCCACTCGCGGTACTCCCGGCTCTTCTCGTTCCTCGGCGCCGGGTCCGGATTCGGATTCCTGACCGGCGGGAACGTGAGGATCGGGTCCGGCCCCGTCCATCCCGGCGGCCGCGGGTAGTGCTCCAGCCGGTCGAACGCGGCGTACTGCTTCTCGGCGTACTCGATCTTGTGGAAGAGCTTCCCGATGTCGGAGAGATGGAAGCCGCCGCCCTTCAGGATCTCGGGCAGGGTGAGGACGCCGGCCGGAAGATGGTCGTCCATCACGTGCTGGTTCGACGTGATCCCCGTCGTGCGCGGCCGCAGGCCCGACAGGAACGAGCTGCGGGACGGGTTGCACGCGATGGCCTGCACGTAGGCCGCGTCGAAGCGCACCGCCCCCGCGCAGAACCGGTCGAGGTTCGGCGTCCTGCAGATCGGGTTCCCGTAGCACCCGAGCGCCGAGGCGTTGCAGTCCTCGATGTCGATCAGGAGGATGTTCATCCGGCTCGTGTCCGGAAGTCCCGCGGCCGCGGGCGCGCGGACCGCGGCACAGAGACAGACGGCGGCGCACAGCACGAACGCGATTCGCTTCATGGCGGTTCTCCCGGCCCGGAGTCTCCCGCGGCGCCGGCCGCCGAGTCAAGGCGGGCGAGCGCAGGAATCGGCGTGACGCGGAGGGGCAGGCGCGCTACATAGGCGGAGCCGTTCAACCGGAGGAGCCGTCATGCTGCGTCGTGCGATCGTCCGTCTGCTGCTCGCGTCCGCCCTGCTGCCGCTCGCGTCCGCCCAGGCCAACCTGAAGCTCCCGTCGTTCTTCAGCGATCGCATGGTCGTGCAGCGGGAGAAGCCGGTCGCCGTGTGGGGCTGGGCCGGCGAGAACGCGAAGGTCACGGTGACCTTCGCGGGCGCGAAGGCGGCGACGACGGCCGACGCCGAGGGCCGGTGGAAGGTCGCGCTGCCCGCGCGCACGGCGGGCGGGCCCCACACGCTGGTCGTCACCGACGGCTCGCAGACGGTCACGATCGACGACGTCCTCGTCGGCGACGTCTGGATCTGCTCCGGCCAGTCGAACATGGCCTTCCCGGTGTCGCGGTCGAGCGGGGCGGCCGACGCCGCGACGACGGATCTGCCGTTGCTGCGGGCCTTCGCGACGACCGCGCAGCCCGCGCCGAAGCCGCAGGACGACCTTCCGGGTTCATGGTCCGCCGCGACGACGCCGGCCGTGACGAACTGGTACGCGACCGGCTTCTACTTCGGCCGCAAGCTCCAGAAGGAGCTCGGCGTGCCGGTGGGGCTGCTGATGGTCGCCTGGGGCGGCACGCCGGCCGAGGCGTGGCTGCCGCGCGAGGACCTCGAGAAGCTGCCGTTCACGGCGCAGTTCATCAAGGACAGCGACACCTACCCCGAGCGCTATCCCGACATCCTGAAGCGCTTCGAGGAGCAGAAGGCGCGCCTGACGGAGAAGGGCGACAGGGAGGCGCTGCGGAAGATGAGGCGGCCGCAGGAGCCGGAGAAGAACCCGTCGCTCGCGTCGGTGCAGTACAACAACCGCATCGCGCCATTCGTCGGCTTCCCGGTCCGCGGCGCGATCTGGTACCAGGGCGAGGCCAACGCGAGCGGCGTGCGCGCGACGCAGTACTGCGATCTGATGAGCGGCCTGATCCGCTCGTGGCGCGGCCTGTGGAGGGACGACTTCCCCTTCGGCGTCGTGCAGCTCACGGCGTTCAAGGCCGCCGTGCCCGAACCGGTCCAGGCCGGCAGCGGCTGGGCGGCGCTGCGCGAGCAGCAGGTGAGGATCGCGCGGACGGTGCCCGGCACGGGTCTGGCGGTGATCATCGACCACGGCGAGGCGGACGACATCCACCCGAAGAGCAAGACCGCGGTCGGCGAGCGGCTCGCGGCGTGGGCGCTGAACGAGGCGTACGGGCGCAGGGACGTCGTGCCCTGCGGTCCGCTCTACAAGGGCATGAAGAAGGAGGGCGGCGCGATCCGCGTCTCGTTCGACCACGCGAAGGGCCTGCGCGCCGAGGGCGGCGACGTGAAGGCGCTGGCCGTCGCGGGTGCGGACAAGGTGTTCCGGCCCGCCGCCGGCCGCATCGACGGCTGCGACCTGGTGGTGTCGTCTCCCGACGTCGCCGACCCGGTCGCGGTCCGCTACGGCTGGGCCGACAACCCGCCGTGCAATCTCTACAACGGCGCGGGCATGGCCGCCTCGCCGTTCCGCACGGACGACTGGCCACTGGACGAGGTGGTCAATCCGCGACCGGTGAACAAGTAACCCGGAGGCGGTCGCAATTCGGATCGTGAGCCATGATGACGAAGAGGGTCGCGAGGGCTTCCCGTTCGGCCGGGCGGGCCGCCCGGCCCTACCTGCTTCACCCGAGGCACCCGTGGTAGGGCCGGGCCGCTGGCCCGGCCGTTCGAGGGATCCCCGCAGCCGAGCAACGATGGAGATGTGCCCACTGGAAGCACGGCCAGGAGTCTTGCGATGAACGTGAGCGTGATGCGGACGTGGATGGGGATGGCGGTCGTCGCGCTGGGCGCGGCCGGCGCGGCGGCGGGGCCGGAGCTGGACACCTCGCCGGACCGTGTGAAGACACGGATCGAGCCGGGACTGCGGAGGATCGGGACGATCCGTCCGCGCGCCGCCGGCGAGATCCGCGGATCGAACTGGACGCTCGGCTGCGAGACGCTCTGCCGCGACTACGCCGACTACGAGGAGTACAAGGCCTATCTCGTGCCGCTCGGGATCAAGACCATCCGCCTGCAGGGGGGCTGGGCCAAGACGGAACCGGTGAGGGGCACGCTCGATTTCGCGTGGCTGGACCGGATCGTCGACGACGCGCGCGGGCGCGGCCTGAACATCCTGCTCGAAACCAGCTACGGGAATCCCGTCTACGAGGGCGGCGGCGGCAAGGACCTCGCCGGCGGGTTCCCGACCTCCGCCGAGGGGCTCGCGGGTTTCGACCGGTGGGTCGAGGCGATGGCGACGCGCTACAAGGGGAAGGTCCGCGACTGGGCCATGTGGAACGAGCCGGACATCAACAAGGCGCACAAGCCGGCCGACATCGCCGCGTTCAACATCCGCACGGCGGAGATCATCCGGCGGGTGATCCCGGACGCGCGGATCGCGGGCCTCTCTCTCGCAAGCTCGAGCCCGAAGCTGCTCGACCAGTGCCTCGCGGCCCTCGCGGAGCGGGGCAAGGTCGACCTGTTCGACTGGTTCATCTACCACGGCTACGAGTACAACCCGGACAAGTCCTACGCGAACGTCGAGGAGTTGAAGGCGACGCTGGCGCGCTACTCGGCGAAGGCCCGGATGCGGCAGGGCGAGAACGGGTGCCCGTCCGAGACGACGACGAAGTTCGCCCTGCCAAACCATCCGTGGACGGAGACAAGCCAGGCGCGGTGGAACCTGCGGCGCATGCTCGGCGACCTGGGCCACGACGTGGAGTCGTCGATCTTCACCATCTGCGACTTCAACCACACCGGCCGGGAGATGAACCGCAAGGGGCTACTCCGCGCGACGGAGGACAGGAAGGTGGTCGCGATCAAGCCCGCCTACTACGCCGTGCAGAACCTCGTGGCGGTCTTCGACGACACGCTCGAGCGAGTGAAGGAGCCCGCGCTCGCCGTGATGCACGACCGCGGCGCGGCGGCGTTCGCCTATCGCAACCGGACGACCGGCCGGGGGCTGGCGGCGCTCTGGGACAACTCCGGGACCCCGGGCGAGGCGTGGGAGGTGCGGCCGGTGCAGGTCATGGTCCGCGGGCTCGCGATCGAGGATCCGGTGTGGGTCGATCTGGCCTCCGGGCGCGTCTACGAGTTTCCGGCCGGCCGGATCGTGCGGGCGGACGGCTTCACGATCTACCGCGACCTGCCGCTGTACGACTCGCCGGTTCTCATCGCCGACCGGTCGCTGGTTCCGCTGGCGAGGTGAAGCCGGATCAGCGCCGACGCGGCCTCGTCGGCCGCCTTGGCCGCGCGATCGCCGGCCTGGTTGACGCAGACGATCACCGCGAAGCCGCGCAACGGCGCGACCCACGCGACGGCGTAGTTCATCGTGTTGCAGCCCGCGTGCGTCAGGACGGCCCCTCCGCCCCACTCACGTTCTGCAGTCTGCCATCCGGCCGCATAGGTGCCGCCGAGTGCCGGGGGGTGAAGGCGCCGATAGGCCGCGGCCGGCAACAGGGCCGGCGCGCCGCGCGCGCCGCGGAGCTGGTCGGCGATGAAGAGCGCCCAGTCGTGCAGCGTCGCATGGACGCGTCCGGCCGGACCGAGCACGGGCGGGTTGTCCATTGCCGGTCCGTTCCGCTTCACGGCGCGCCCGTCCCCGGTGTGGCCCCATGGCTGGTCGAGTTCACCGGGGGTGCCGGTGCCGCCGAAGCCGGCGCGCTTCATCCCGAGCGGATCGAAGATCTCGCGGCGGACCGCCTCCTCCCACGCGACGCCCGCCGCCCGTTCCGCGGCCGCGCCGGCGAGCACGTAGCCGAGGTTGGAGTACTCGAAGGCCGAGCCCGGCGGCGTGCGCGGCGCGGCAGAAAGCGCCTGACGGACCACCGCGATCCGCTGGCCCGCGACCGGCGCCCCGTCACGGCCGAAGGAGGCCCAGTCCAGATTGGCCGGGAGCCCGGCGCGATGCTCGACGAGGTGGCGAAGCGTCACGTTCGTCCACCCCGCGTGGAACGGGCCGGCGGCCTCCGGAAGGGCCGCGGCCAGCGGAGTCTCCCACCCGGGGCCGTTCTTCTCCATGAGGCGCGCCAGGAGCACGGCGGTCATCGCCTTCGTGCAGGAGCCGAGGTGCCAGAGGTCGTTCGTGGTCACCGCGACCTCCGCCCCCCGGCGGCGCACACCGACGGCCGCAGCGCGGTCGAGGCCGCCGGTCGTGACGATGGCCCCGGCCAGGGCGGGCACGTCCTGCCGCCGGAGGATCGGACCCAGGGCGTCCGTCAGGTCCCGCGATCCGTCCGCCCCGGCGGTCGTTGCCGTCAGGAACAGCGCCAGAAGGCCGCGCCGGAGCGGGTCCCGGCGCGGGGCCGCGCCGCCACGCACACTTGCCGTTTGCGCCCGATCGTGCATACTGTATCCGCCCTGTTTATTATGAACGTGGAAGAACGCAAGGAAGAAGCGAAACGTCTCCGGACGTTCCTTCCGCCGGACTGCAATCCGTGCCGCACCGCGGTGATGCTGTCCGTCACCTACGGGTGTCTGGCGCTGGCCTACATCTTCGTCTCGAGCTACCTGGCCGGAATGCTGGCCGTTACCAAGCTGCAGCTTACGGAGATCGAGTTCTGGAAGGGCGTGGCTTTCGTGGTGGCCACCAGCGCGGTGGTCTTCTTCCTGGCCTTCGCCATCCTGCGCCGCGTGGCCGAGCGGGAGCAGGAACTGGCCCGGAACCGGCAGGCGTTGGTGGTGGCCGAGCGGCGCGCGCTGTCCGGCATTTTCGCCGCGGCGGTCGCGCACGATATCAACAACACGCTGTCCGTCTTCCACGGAGGGCTCGACGAATTGGCGGCCGCGGGGCCGTCGGAACCGGTCCGGCACATGCAGGTCGCGCTGGACGGCCTGCAGAAGATGACCGCGCAACTCCTCCAGGCGAGCCGGGACAACGGGTACACGGAGCTCCTGGACAGCGACCTGGCCGCCATCGTGCGCGACGCCGTCAGTTTCGGGCGCATTCATTCCCGCATCCGGCACTGCCGGATCGAGGAGAAGGTTCCCGAGACGGCGTCCTGCCATGCGCATCCGCCCCTCCTGCGCCAGATGATGCTCAACCTCCTGCTCAATGCCGCCGAGGCGACCGGCGGCAAGGGGCGCATTCTCGTCACCCTGCAGTCCTCCGCCAACGGCGGCTACTCGCTGAGCGTGGGGGATGACGGGCCCGGCGTTCCTCCGGAGTTCCGCGACCGCCTGTTCCAGCCCTTCTTCACGACGAAACCGAGCGGAACCGGCCTCGGGCTGCTCTCCGTGAAGGCGGCCGCCCAGGCGCACGGCGGCTCGGTCGAGTACGCCACCTCGGAACTTGGCGGCGCCTGTTTCCGCATCCTGTTTCCGACGCGGTTCAGGGATTGAGCCGGGGCGGGGCGCTGTCCGTGGCGCGGGTCAACCCCGCCATGGCGGCGACGAAGAGCAGTTCCACCGCCGCCAGAAGCGCAAGCCAGAGGGCGGCGCCCGACGTGAACCCGTAGGAATGCAGCCCGACGCCGAGCAGGTTCACGCCCTGCCAGGCCACCGCAACGACCACGATCCCGAGGATCGCCCCGCCCGCCATGCCGGCATCGCCGATGATCCGCGGACCGCGCGCGTGCAGAACCGCCGCCGTCCACAGCACGATCAACAGCGCCCCGTTCTCCTTCGGATCCCAGCCCCAGAAGCGGCCCCACGACTGGTCCGCCCACACTCCGCCGAGCATCGTCCCGAGAAACGTGAACACCAGCCCGAGCCCCAGCAACCCCCGAACCGCGCGCGCCACGCCCGCCGCCGCGTCCGCGCCCTGCCGCCAGTGCTTCACGAGCTGGACATGGGCCGCCGCGCCGGCCATCAGGCAGCCCGCGTAGCCCACCATGATGGTCAGCACATGCACGGTCAGCCAGAAATTCGAGTCGAGGACCGCGACGACCCGCTGCATCGTGTCGCCATCCAGCTCGTATCGCCCCGCAACCACCAGCAGAACCGCCGTCGTCGCGCCGCCGGCCAGCAGGCCGAGGCCGTCCCGCCGGATGCGTTCGACCCCGAGGCCGATCACGGCGCAGCACCACGCGGCGAAGACGAAGGTCGAGTAGAGGTTCGTCACCGGCGGGCGCCCCATGATGAAGGCGCGCAGGAGCAGGCCGGCCGTCATCAGCAGCAGCGCGACGCCGGTCAGGACCGTCGCCGCGGCCGCGGTCTTCCGGCGCCGCGGGGCGAGCGCGACCCAGAAGCCGAGGATGCCCGCGACAACGCAGGCCTGAAGCGCCCGCGGGAACGGCCGGAGGCGGCCCAGCGTCTCCTCGCCCTGCAGCCTCGCCCCCGCCTTCGGGTCGTCGACGCCGCGGAGCACCGCCGCGCGAACCTCCCGCGCGGCCGCCGAAAAGGCCGCGTCATCGCGGGCCCGCCAGGCGGCGCGGAGCCCCTCCCACCCGGCGGAGACCGCGCGGGCGAGGTCGTCCGCCTCGGTGACCGCCTCCGACGGCGCGAGCCACGCCCCGTGCCCCCCGTCGCGCGGCAGAAGGCCCGGATGGTCGCCGCGGGAAAGCGCGGCGTAGAGGGCGACGGCGGAGCCGAGCTGCACGAGGTCGCGGTCCGCCGGCGTGCGATCCGCCGGCTTCACCTGCATCGCGCGCGTCGTCAGGTCGTGCAGCTTCGCGAGGACCGGCTCGAGCTCCGCGTAGGCCACCCGCCGCCGGGGCTTGTCGGTGGCGATCCCGAGCGCGTCGAAGGTGTCGGGGTGCGAAACGAGGAAGACGGCGTCGTTCGTCGTCGCGTCGGACTCGAACAGCGCACGCGCCAGCCAGCCCGACGCGGGTCCGCCCTGCCACGTCCCCCGCCCCGCCATCTGCAGCATCGCCACGCGCGCATAGGCCGACATCGGCATCGGCCGCCCGCCCTCGAGGACCGGGATCGACTCGAACGCGCGGAGGTCCACCGGCGCCGCCGCGCGGCAGGCGGCGGCCGACGCCACCGCAAGCACCAGCGCCGCGCGGCGGAAGCACGAAATCCTAATCCCGAAGCACGAAACAAATCTCAAACGGGAAGACTCAAATTCCAAACCATGACGCCCGTTTTCCGCATTGCGGCTTTGGGCTTCGTGCTTGTTTCGGATTTCGGAATTCGGATTTCGTGCTTTCATGTCCGCCTTCTCCGCGGCAGGTAGTGGACCACCATGCCGGCGAACATGAGGACCGTCGCGGCGTAGGGCAGCAGGCGGGCGTGGTTCTCGCTGACGGCGAACACGGAAACCTCGGGGCCGCCGTGGGGGTTGTCCATGTAGGAGGACTGGAAGAACGTGAACGCGCCGTGACGGTACGGCCGGTTCATCGAGATCGTCACCTCGCGCGCCCCGCCGCCCGCGTCGACTTCGACTCGGCTCGAGAAGCTGCGCGGGGTCGTGCTGTTCGGATGGAACCGCTTCTCGAAGTCCAGCAGCTTCACGGTCACCGGCAGCGGAAGCCGCGCGCGGCGGACGTGCAGGTGCGCTTCGCCGCCGCCCTTGAGGGTCAGCCCGGCCGCCGGCCCCTCGCCGAGCAGCACGCTGCTGCCGCCCGCGGTGCGCAGCACGACGGCGGGGCGCACCCGGCGCGGATCGCCCGCCGGCCGCGCCTCGGCCACCTGCTCCGGCGCCGGCATCTCGCCCGCCTCCGGGGGCACGGAGGCCGCCCGGATGACGCGCTCCACCCCGACCGGCTCCGCCGTGCCGGGGATCGTCAGCGACTGCCCCGGCCTCAAGGCGCGCAGGTCGTACGCGCGGACGTCGCGTCCGCCCGATAAGCCGGGCGTCATCACCGCCAGCTCCCACCGCGTCTCCGACACCGACATCGCCGCCGACTCGCCCTCCGCCAGCACCAGCGTCGTCTCGCGGCCGTAGCGCCGGCTCAGGATGCCGCCGAGGAAGAGCACGACCAGCCCGCCGTGGACGATCCACAGCCCGAACCAGCGCCGCGACCCGCCGAACCGCGTCAGCATCGAGGCGAAGAGATTCGCGAGGAAGACGACCGACGTGCCCTGGACGCCGGGCAGCGGCACGACGCCCCCCGCCAGGAAGAACCACGAGTGGAAGAACCGCTGCACCGCGCCGTGGAGGCCGTGGACGGGGTCCGCCTGATGGAGCGTCCCCCACACCGTCAACACGGCGAACCACAGCAGGCACGCGACCGTGACGTGCGGCGCGCCGACCGCACGGAGCACCCTCCCGGCCCGCGCAGCCCGCCATTCCGGCTTTGATGAGTCCTGCGACATGAGCCCCAGAGCCTACGCTCTCCCGCGCATTCCGCCAATCCCCCGCGGACGTCCAACCCTTGGAAGCGTCGGCGCATGCCGCGTCCAGGGCTTGGAAACCCGGCGGCCGAACTCGCTCCCGGCAATGCGAGCTTCCCTATCCTCGCGAGAAGTGAAGGATGGCGGAGATACCGGAGGGCCGCCACTTGAACGTGGGATTCGCGATTCCACCCAAAGCCACGCCTTTCCCGAAGTCCGAGGTCCGAACGGCACTAGCCACCCGCTCTGCCGACGGACGGCCCGTCGACGCTTGCTCAGGCCTGCGACATGTGCCGGACCGCGTAGGCGTCCAGAAGGTTGCGGATCATCTTCTGGTACGGCGTCCGGTGCCGTTGGGCTTCCGTCTTGAAGAACTGCAGACTCGACCGGCTCAGCGCCAGCGTCACCTTCACCCTCTCTTCCTTGAAGGCGAGTTGATCCGGCGTCGGAAGAAAGTCCTTTACCACGCGCACCGCGCCCATCGGCTCATCCGCGTATTTGATTCTGCGCTTCATAGATCTTCCAGCCCTTTCGCCAATACCCCGCGCCCAGGATTCGGATCACCTGCTCCCGGTACGTGAACCGGACGGTCAGGATCCCCTCCCCAACCCGGCCAAGACAGTAGAACCGCGCCTCGTCCTGACTGTGGTCCTCATCATGAAGGATCACGCGGCACGGGTCGGCGAACGCGTGCTGCGCGAGGACGAATGGAATGCCGTGCTTCGCCCGATTCTGCCGGTCTTTCGCCGGATCCCAATCGAATCGCGTCCTGTCCACAGGATCATCGTACCCCCAACTCCGGTGGAGGCAAGCCGGATGTATGGCCCAATGTATGGCTCGACCACCATATTGTCTTGGGGACGGGGTCGAGAGGGTCAAGGGCCGAGCGACGAAGTACGTCCACTTGAGCCCCCCTCCTTTCTCCGACACCTCCCCCGCGCGCTTTCGGACTGTCCGCGCGGGCGGCGGAAGGGCATGATGCGCCCCGGGAGACCCAAGGCATGAAGACGTGGATTCTCGCAGGGTGCATGGCGGCGACGGGCGTGGCGGCGGCGGAGTCGTGGACGGTCGCCTCGCCGGACGGGAAGCTCACGGCGACCGTGAAGCCGGGGGCCGCGCTGACGTACAGCGTCGCGCTCGACGGCGCGGCGGTGCTGGACGACTCCCCGCTGGGCATCGTCCGCGACGACCAGCGGTTCGTCGAGAACCTCGCCTTCGTGGCCGAACGCCGCGCGAAGATCGCCGAGGACTACGCGATGCCCCACGGCAAGCGCAGCCGCTGCCGCGTCGAGGCCAACGAGATGACCCTCGCCTTCCGCGCCGCCGGCGGCGCGCGCGTGGACCTCGTCCTCCGCGCCTCGAACGACGGCCTCGCCTTCCGCTACGTCTTCCCCGAGACCAACACCGCCGCGCGCACAGTCACGGAGGAACTGACCGGCTTCCAACTGCCTGCGAACTCGGCGTCGTGGACGCAGCCCTACGACGAATCGACCAAGTGGACCCCCGCCTACGAACGCCTCTTCGAGAACGGGCTGCCCGCCGGCACCTACACGACCAACAAGGCCGGCTGGTGCTTCCCCGCCCTCTTCCGCGCCGGTGCGAAGGGGCCGTGGGTGCTCGTGACCGAGGCCGGGATGGACGGCGCCTACTGCGGCTGCCGGCTCGCCTCCGCCGCGCCGGGCGGCCTCTACCGCATCCGCTTCCCCGACGCGGGCGAGGGTCTCAAGACCGGCGCCGTCGCCCCGTCCTCCGCCCTGCCCTGGGCCACGCCGTGGCGCGTCGTGATCGCGGGCGCGACGCCCGCGGCGATCGTCGAATCGACGCTCGTCCAGGACCTCAACCCGCCCGGCCCCGCCCGCACGCCGTCGTGGATCCGGCCCGGCCGCGCCGCGTGGAGCTGGTGGTCGGAGCAGGACAGCCCCCGCAGGCCGGACCGCATGAAGGTGTTCATCGACCTCGCCGCGGAGATGGGCTGGGAGTACTTCCTCGTCGACGCGAACTGGAACTACGTCGACGAGCCCGCGATCCTCGACCTGATCCGGTACGCGAAGTCGAAGAAGGTCGGCCTCCTGTTCTGGTACAACTCCGGCGGTCCGCACAACGAGGTCACCGAGGCCCCGCGCGACCGCATGATGCCGCGCGACGTCCGCCGCCGCGAGTTCGCGTGGCTGCAGAAGCTCGGCGTGAAGGGCGTGAAGGTCGACTTCTTCCAGAGCGACAAGCAGAACCTCATGCAGCACTACCTCGACATCCTCCGCGACGCGGCGGACTTCGACATGATGGTCAACTTCCACGGCTGCACGATGCCTCGCGGCTGGCAGCGCACGTTCCCGCACCTGATGACGATGGAGGGCGTCCGCGGCGCCGAGTGCTACATCTTCGACCCGAGGTTCCCCGCCGCCGCGCCGGCCCACAACACGATCCTCGCCTTCACGCGCAACGTCGTCGGGTCGATGGACTACACGCCCGTCACCTTCTCGGACAACAACAACCCGCGCAAGACCACCGCCGCGCACGAGCTGGCGCTCTCGGTCGTCTTCGAATCGGGATGGCAGCATCTCGCGGACGGCGCCGCCTCGTACCGCGCGCAGCCGGATTTCGTGAAGGACTTCCTCCGCGGCGTGCCCGTCGCGTGGGACGACGTGAAGTTCCTCGCCGGCGCCCCCGGCGACCACATCGCCCTCGCGCGGCGCAAGGGCGACGACTGGTACCTCGGCGCCATCAACGGCATCGACCAGGCCGTGACGCTCAAGCTCCCGCTCGACTTCCTGCCCGCCGGCACCGCGTACGCCATGACCCGCATCGGCGACGGCGGCGGCCCGCGCACCTTCAACACGGCCGACGCGGAGGTCCGCGCCGGCTCCGCGCCGATGGAAGTGACACTGCAGCCCTTCGGCGGCGTCGCCGTGCGGCTGCAGAGGAAGTGAGACTTGCCGTGCGTGCAGATCGACCGACCTGGAGGGGCGAGCTACCGCGAGCCCGAACCGTGTGTTATCGTGCCCCATCCCGGCCTCGCATAGCTCGGCCCTCCATCATGACGGATCCCATCGCCATACAGCCCGATGAATAGGGAAGGAAGAACCACGATGAGTCCCATGCCGCCCGTGCCCGCGACCAAGACATCCGGCGCCGCCATCGCCAGCATGGTGCTGGGGATCCTGAGCCTGTTCTGCAGCATCCTCACCGCGATCCCGGCGCTCATCTGCGGCGCGGTCGCCCTGGTGAACATCAACAAGTCGGGAGGCCGGCTCGCCGGCCAGGGCCAGGCCATCGCCGGCCTCGTGCTCGGAGGCTTCGGCATCCTGATCGTGCCCATCCTGGCCGCGATCGCCCTCCCGGCTTTCTCCGCGGCGAAGCACAAGGCCGAGGAAGTCCGGTGCATGAGCAACGTCAAGCAGATCTGCGTCGCCTGGGAGATGTATGAACTCGAGACCGGCAAGCCTCCGCGCGCGCTTGCGGACCTGGAAAAGGTCTCCCCGGGCATCTCGGGCCGGAAGTGCTCCCGGGACGGGGGGGACGGACCGAGCTACGAGATCGTTCCCGCGGACTCAGGGCCGGCCCAGGACGCGTTCGCCGCGGTCCGCATCCGCGAGACCGAGCCCCGCCACCGCGACCGCCGCGCCACGGGCTTCGCCGACGGGCATGTGGAGATGAGATAGACCATAAACATACATGCATGCATGCATGTATGTTTAGGCCATGGCGACAAAGACCATATCTCTCGACATGGAGTCCTACGAACGGCTCTGCCGGGCGAGGCGGGATCCGCGCGAGTCGTTTTCCACAGTCATCAAGCGCGCGCGGTGGGCCCCGCCGAAGCGGACGTGCGGGGCATTTCAGGCGGCGCTGGATGCCCTTCCTCCGATGTCGAACGAAGTATTGGACCGACTCGACCGTGCGCAGCGCGAGGATGCCCCGCCGGAGGACCCATGGAAGGACTGAGTTTCGACACGTCCTTCCTCGTCGACCATCAGCGGGAAAGGGCGCGGAGCGCCACCGAAGACGGGCCGGCGCACCGTTTCATGCGGCGTTCGGCCGACGTGCCCGCCTTTCTCTCCGCCGTCGCTCTTGCGGAGTTCGCCGAGGGATTCGCGGGGGCGGACGACCCGGCGCTCGTGGCATTGCGGCAGTCGTTCGACCTCCTCTCGGTTGATGAGGATGTCGCCATGGTCTATGCCCGGCTGGCGCGTGGAATGCGCCGCCTAGGGACTCTCCCGGGCACGAACGACCTCTGGATCGCCGCAGCGGCCATCCGTCATGGACTGCCGCTGGTCACGCGGGATGCCACTGCATTTCGACGGATACCGGGACTGAAGGTCGTCGACTACTGAATCGCGACCACTTCGAACGCCTCGGCGAAGGGGGCGGCGAGGGCGAGGTCGCGGGCGATCGCGCGGTTGACGTCGAGGATGCGGTCGTCGAAGCCGCGGCCTCGGGTCTCGAGGTTCCGCTGATGCTGCGAGCGGTGGAACCGGAGCATCTCCGCCTTCCATGCCGCATCGCCGTCGTCGAACGGAGTGTAGAGGTCGATCCGTATCGAGACGGTCTTCGGGTCGCGGATGAGCCAGGCGGTCATCGGGAACCCTGCGGAGGCCGCCATCCGCATCACCATCGCATGGATCCTGCGGTGGCCGCTGTTGGTGTCGTTCCCGTGCGGGAGGACGACGACATCCGGGCGCACGGGGAGGATGGCGGCGGACAGCACCCTCAGGTTGGCCTCGTGGTCGAACGGCTGGCCGTCGTCCGCGGGATCCCGCTCCACGTCGAGGAAGGTCGCGCGGTCGTCCGGCAGGCCGAAGTAGCGGAGGCTGTCGCGCTGCTCCTGTTCGCGCAGCCACTGCTTGACCCCGGGGGTCGGCGGCGTGCAGAACGAGTCGAGGACGCCGCTGGACGTGGGGCAGACGAAGGCGTGGACGTCGGCCCCCGCGTCCCGCAGCCGCCGCATCGTCACCGCGACCGCGTCGAAGTCGTCCGGATGCGGGCCGATCATCGCGACGACCAGGCCGGGCGGAACCGCCACGGACTCCAGCGGCGCCGGGCCGGCCCCGGGGGCGATCGTTGGAAACGGGTGCGTCATGCCTCCGCCAGGCGGTCAAGGACCGGGAAGAGCCAGGCGTTCGTCC
>CAYODK010000031.1:0-37964 GCA_964402695.1 uncultured Verrucomicrobiota bacterium | reverse complement strand
GGCGCAGTCGGTCGGCAAGATCCCCGTGAGGGTCGACGAACTCGGCGTGGATCTTCTCAGTGTGGCGGGGCACAAGGTGGGTGCGCCGAAGGGTGTCGGGGCGCTCTACATCCGGCGCGGCATCGGGCTGGAACCGCTGATGCACGGCGCGGGCCACGAGGCCGGCCGTCGCGCCGGGACCGAGAACGTGCTGCTCGACGTCGCGCTGGGACAGGCCTGCGAGATCGCGGGGCGGGATCCGGAGGGCGTCGCGCGGCACCTGCGGGCGACGCGCGACGCCCTTCTCGCAGGCCTGCGATCGCAGGCGGGGGAGACGCGCGTCAACGGGGACCCGGAGGGAGGGCTGCCGAACACGCTCAGCCTCGGCTTCGCCGGCATCGACGCGCACGCGTTGCTGGACGCGGTGGCCGACCGGCTGGCCGTCTCCGCCGGTTCGGCCTGCCACGCGGGTAGCGTGACGATCTCGCCGGTGCTCCGCGCCATGGGCGTCCCGGAGGCATGGGCGCGCGGCACGCTGCGGTTCTCCACCGGGCGCACGACGTCGCGGTCCGAGATCGACGCGGCCGTTGCGATCCTCGGCGGGGCCGTGCATCGTAGGAGGGGTCATGACTGAGACGCGAGTTCCAACGGCGGAGGCGGGATGAACCTCTTGGGATGGGGCCGATTCAATGCGTTCGTCCGCTGGCGCGGGTTCCCGGCGGTGCTGCAGGTGCCGGTGCTTGCGGTCTTCCTCGCCCTGGCCGTGCTGGGGTGGGGGGAACTGACGCCCGAAGGGGTTCCCCCCAAGCTCTACGCGAAGACCAACCTGGTGACCCTCGTCATCTGGGGGCTGTGGTGGCCGGCGATCGTGTGGGCGACCGTGCTGCTCGGCCGCGCGTGGTGCGTGGTATGTCCCTTGGAATGGGTCTCGAGCCGGGCCGAGGCCCTCGGGGGCGCGCTGGGGCTCCGTCGCCGGCGGCTGCCGGGCTGGCTGGCGAAGGGCAGCCTCGTGATCCTGCTCTTCGCCGTTCTCCAGATGCTCGTGCCCGGCGTGCAGATCCATCGCGTGCCGCACTACACATCGATCTTCCTGTGGTTGTCGCTCGGCGTTGCCTTCGCGGTCGGACTTCTCTTCCGCGATCGCGCCTTCTGCCGCGGACTCTGCCCGGTGGCGCTGCTGCTGGACGCCTACGGACGCGGAGGCATGCTGGCGGTGCGGCCGGCGCCCGGCGCGGGCGACAGGGCCCCGGGGGCGGAGGCGTGCCGGTCGACGCTGAATCCGTCGAGGCTCGACTCCAACCGCCACTGCCTGATGTGCGGCGACTGCCTCAAGGCGGATGCGTCGGGCGCGATGCAGTGGCGGTTGCGTGCGCCGTTCGCCTCGGGTGACACGGTCGAGTCCGCGGCGTCGTGGCCGCTGACGCTCTTCGTCATGATGGTCTCCGGGTTCGTCACCTTCGAGTTGTGCGGCGTGTGGAAAGCGGCGGACACGGTCTTCCAGTGGGTTCCGCAGCGCGTCGCCGATGCCATGGGAGCCGGCGCGGCCGCGGGCTGGATCCGCGGGGCGTGGACGATCGTCGTCGTGCCTGCCCTGTCTTGGCTCGCCCTTGGCGCGGTGGGGCGGATGGCCGGCGTCGGGCGCGGCATGGCGGATGCGTGGCGGAGGCTCGCGCTCCCGATGGCGGTGGTCGTCGCTGCCGGGCACATGGCGAAGGGGCTCGAGAAGTTCCAGTCGTGGGCCGGGTTCCTTCCGCACGCGTGGTCCGAACCGGGGGGTGTGCAGACGGCGCTGGCGATGAATGCGAAGGCCCTGGCGCAGCCGGCGGCGTGGATGTCGCCGCAGGCGCTCTCGGCGGTCTCGCTCGCGCTGGTCGTGGTCGCGACGGGTCTGGCCCTCCGCGAGGCGCGTCGCGCCGACCCGGGAACAGGCCGCCGGCTGGTGGTGCCGATCCTGATGCTGGGCGGGTTCTACGCCTTCCTCGTGTCCGGCTGGGGCGGGTGGATTTAACGGGTTTCATGCCATGAATGCGGACGGAAGCCGAGGCCGGGAGGTGGCGGAGGTCGCGGGCGTGTTCCTCAAGCTCGGCGCGACGGCGTTCGGCGGTCCGGCGGCGCACGTGGCGATCATGGAGGACGAGGTTGTCCGTCGCCGCCGCTGGCTCACGCGGGAGGAGTTCCTCGACCTCCTGGGCGCGACCAACCTGATCCCCGGGCCGAACTCGACCGAGATGGCGATCCACATTGGCCTCCGTCGCGCCGGCTGGCGCGGGATGCTGGCGGCCGGCTTCGGCTTCGTGGTCCCCGCCGTCGCGATCGTGACGGCGCTGGCGTGGGTCTACGTCCGCTACGGCGCCCTCCCTGCCGCGGAGGGCATGATGAGCGGGGTCAAGCCGGTCATCATGGCGGTCGTCCTGCAGGCCCTGCTCCGGCTGGGCCGCACCGCGTTGAAGTCGCCGACGCTGACCGCGCTGGCCGTGGCGTGCGCGGCGCTGTCGCTGGCCGGGGCGAACGAACTGGCGATCCTCTTCGGCGCGGGACTTGTCGCCGGGGTCGCGCGCAAGGCGGTGCGGCCGACGACGCCGCCCGATGCCGCGGCCGCGGTTTCGCCCGTGGTTCCCGGTGCGTTGGCCGCCGCCGGCGGTGTGGCCGCGGCGGCCGCGCCCGCACCTTTCGGCCTCTGGCCGCTCTTCGCCTTCTTCGTCAAGGTCGGCTCGGTGCTCTACGGGAGCGGCTACGTGCTGCTCGCCTTCCTGCGGGCGGACCTGGTCGATCGGTGGCACTGGCTGACGGAGGGGCAGCTGCTCGACGCGATCGCCGTCGGACAGTTCACGCCGGGACCGCTGTTCACGACGGCGACGTTCATCGGCTACATGCTCGGCGGCGCGCCCGGCGCGGCGGTCGCGACGGCGGGGATCTTCCTGCCGTCCTTCGTGTTTGTCGCGCTGTGCGGCCCCCTGATTCCCCGCATTCGCCGTTCGGCCGTTGCGGGAGCCGTGCTCGACGGAGTCAACGCGGCGTCGCTCGCCCTGATGGCGGCGGTGACGTGGCACCTCGGCCGTTCGGCGCTGCGCGACGTTCCCGCGCTGGTGCTCTTCGCCGTCGCCTCGCTCCTGCTGGTGCGCTTCCGCGTCAACTCCGCGTGGCTCGTTCTCGGTGGCGGGCTGGCCGGCTGGATCCTCACGCTCGCGGCGCGCTGACCGCGGTGTCCCCGTAGTCGCGGTGGATCGTGCGCAGGGCGTGGCCGCAGAGGGCGCCCTGGACCAGCAGGCGGGCGATGTCGCGCCACGGCGCCCGGACGCGATTGACGCGCCAGGGGTTCTTCCGGAACGCGAAGAGGTACAGCAGCGAGAAGTAGCGGTAGAACTCCGGGAGCGGCAGGCGCGTCGGCAGCAGCGTGTGCATGCAGTCGTAGAACCGGTAGGGGTCGGGCGAAATGAACCGGGCCTTCGTCGCCTCCCAGAACTCCGTGCCGGGCGAGGGGGAAAGCACGGTGAAGGAGACCTCGGCGGGGCAGACGAGGTCGATGGCCGCCCGCGTCCGGAGGAAGTCCTCGCGGGTGAAGTCCGGGTGGACGATGAACGCCGCGTGCAGCCCGATCCCCAGCCGCCGCAGGATGGCGACGGCCTCGCGGTTGTCGTCGGCGTGCGCGCCCTTGTGGAAGCCCTCGAGATGAGCCTCGGTCATGGATTCCAGGCCCACGTAGACGACGTCGAGCCCGGCCCTGCGCCACAGCTCGAACACCTCCGGATGACGGCGGATCGTGTCGCTCCGCGCCCAGCTCACATAGCGCTTGCGGATCCCCCGATCGAGCAGCAGCTGCGCGATGCGCGCGGCGCGGGCGGGCTGCACGAACATCTCGTCGTCGACGAAGTAGACATGGTCCTCGGCGAGGGAGGCCAGTTCATCGACAACGTCCTCGGGCGTCCGCGCGATGTACCGTCCGCGGGCCAGGTGGTGCACCACGCAGAAGCTGCAGCGGAACGGGCAGCCCACGCTGGTGCGGACCGACGCGACGGGCGGGAAGAGCCGGGGCAGACGGCTGCCGGGCTCGCCGGACCAGATGCAGAAGTAGGCCGACCGGTCCACGAGATCGCGCCGCGGCCGGGCCACCTGGTCGAATTCGGGGATCGGCGGCGGGGGCGTGGCGGCCAGGGGCGCGAACTCCGGCGAGGAGGTGAACAGGAGGGCCGGATCGCCGGAGGCGGGGCGCCCCTCCGGGAGGTCGAGCAGGCGGCGGACGGCGGTGGATCCCTCGCCGCGGACCACGATGTCGATCGTCCCGGGCACGCCGAAGTCCGACGGCGCGACGGTGGCATGGACCCCGCCCACCATGACGCGCGCCGCCGGGCACTCGCGGCGCACGACGCGGGCGAGGTCGCGGACGGTGTGGGCCTGGTTCGAGTAGCTCGTGAAGCCGACGAGGTCGGGCGGATCCGACCGGAGGCGGCGGGCCAGGTCCTCCGCCGGGCGCCGGCTCAGTGCGAGATCCAGGATGGACGGCTCGTGCGGCGGGACGACGCCGCCCGCGACGATCTCGAGGTCGAGCGGCTCCAGGTGGAGGAACGAGTGGAACCGTCGGGCGACGGTGAGCACGACCGGCGGGCGGACGAGAAGGACCTTCACGGATCTGCCCCCGGTTTGGATGCCCGGCCCGTTGCGGTCGGTTCCATCGGCTTCCTCCGGATGATCACCTGGTAGCGGTACCGGAGGTTGGTGATGGCGATGCCGTCGGGATCGAACGCGGCGCCCGCGGCCCCGCGGGTGTCGTAGTCGACCGACCAGAGGGTGCGGCCCCCGGCCGTGCCACGCTTCCGGGCCAGCACGCCGTCGGGCCCGGCGAACCGGTACTCCACGACGCCCCCCTCGCCGGGCGCGGCGAACACGATGGCGCCCCGTTCCCGTCGCATCGTGGCGCCGGACGGCGGGACGAGATCGAAGTAGGCGCGCTGGATGTCCTCGCCGATGGCGCGGACGATCTCCTCGCGGGACTCGAGGTCCGGCAGCGTGAACCGTCCACGGACGGTCCCGTCGGCCCCCGAGACCTCGAAGATCTTGACGCCGAGCGGAGTGAAGCACGCGACGGCGAAGGTCCGGGCGGGGCGATCCACCCTGAGGTAGCCCAGGGCGGCGATCTCCCGGAATCCGAACCGGAAGACGGTGGACTGCACCTGCTCGAACGAGGGGTCCAGCCGCGCGGCGAAACGGGTCGGGATGCCCGCGGGGTCCGGGAGATCCGGGGGCAGGGAGGGCGGGGGCGGGAACGCGGGATGCAGGCATCCCCCCGCCGCCATCGCCAGCATCCACCAGGATCTACGGAGCATCGCCGGACCCTCCGGAACGGACGGGCGTCACGCGGGCCAGCAGCGGAGGCACGACGCCGATGGCGCAAAGGTAGCCCGTCGCGACGCCGACGACGAGCGTCAGGCCGATCGAAAAGAGCGCCGGATGCCGGGCGAAAAGCAGGACTCCCGCGCCCAGGACCGTCGTGACGGCCGACAGCGTGACCGCGGTCGCCGTGTCGCGCGTCGTCCCGCGCTGGCACGCGTACACCTTGCAGATGCCGTAGTCGATGCACAGGCCGAAGACGACGATGCCGGCGATGAGGTTCGCGATGGTGAGCGGCAGGCCGAGCACGGTCATGACGGCGAGCCCCCAGAGCACGCCCATGAACGCCGGGACCAGCGCGACGGCCGCCATGACGGGCCGGCCGACGAGGAGAAACGATGCCACGACGATGGCGGCCGCGCCGATGGCCGACACGCGCCCCACCTCGCGGTTGATGCCGTGGGAGAGATCCTGCGAGAAGGCCTTCCGCGAGAAGACGATCGTTCCCGGATGCTCCCGCGCCAGCACCCGGGCCGCGGCGAGGTCGTCCTCGCGATCCGGCAGGAACGTCAGGACGCGCACGCGGCCGCCGGGGCCCGGGCGCAGGAACCGAGTGCGGAGGCGCGCCAGCATGCCCCCGTCCGTCGCCGGCGGCGGATCCGCCGGCGGCGACGCGATCCATGCGAGAAACGGATCGAACGCGCCGGGCACGAAGCCGCACGCCTCGCCGTGCCGTGCCAGGTTCGCGCGGAGTGATTCGACGCGCTCTGCCGTCCAGAAGGCCCGCCAGTCGGCCAGCCGTCGCTCCCGCGTCTCGCGCGACGGGCAGAGAACGGCCAGGCTTGTCCACGAGGTCGCCCGGTCCCCGCCGTCTGCGAAGAGCCGGTCGTTGGCGCGGAGGGCCGACTCCTCGTCCTCCCCCTCGACGGCGACGATGGCCAGATCCGACTCGCCGCCGCCCCACGTCTGCTGGAACCTGCGTTCGGCGGCCAGGATCTCGGGCGCGGTCCCGTCCAGGGCCGCCACGTTCGGATCGAAGCGGATCCGCGTGGCCAGCAGGATCTGGGCGGGGAGGGTGGCGATGAAGAGACCCAGCGCCCACGCATGGCCGCGGGAGACCTTCGCCGTCGCCTGCGCGCGGGGCTCCCGTGGAGGGGCGGAACGGACGAGGGACGGAAGCAGGAAGACCGCGTAGGCGAGGGAGAGCAGGATCGCGGGGATCGCGAACACCGCGAGCTGCCGGTAGCCGCCGATGCTCGAGGCGAGGAACGCGGCGAAGACGCACACGGTGGTCAGCGCCCCGAGCGTCACGGGCCGCACGATGCGGGCGACGGCCGCATCCGGATCGCCGGCGGCGTGACGCGCCGCGATGTAGGTGTGGATCCCGTAGTCCACCGCGATGCCGGCGATGACCGATCCGAGGCCGATGACCATGTAGGAGAGGGAGCCGAGGATCCCGCCCGCCAGCGGGACCGCCACCGCGGTCGCGGCGATCGGGATGACAAAGATCAGCACCGCCCGCCCGTCGCGGAAGACAAGGGCGAACAGCAGGACGAACGACACCGCGGCCGCGACCGCGGTGATCCGGATGTCGCGCCGGATGATCTCCTCGTTGCTCGTGGTGTGCAGGTGGCCGCAGACGGCGGCCGCGGTGACACCCGCCGGGAGCGAGGCGATGCGTTCGCGGAGGTGGACGGCCAGGCGGCGCGCCCCGCTCGCATCGGTCATGGACACGGGCGAGTCCAGGACGAGAAGCGCGTGCCTCCGGTCCTCGCTGACGAGATGGCCCATTTCGAGGACGGCACGGTATCCGAAGGATGCCATCAGGGCCTGGAGCCGTCGCAGGACGATGCCCCGGAGGCCGAGCGGATCCGCCCGGACGTTCGACATCGAGGCCATCCCCTCCGGCGTGAGCATCCTGCGCTGCAGGTCGCGCAGGCTCTGCGCGACGGCATCGGGCGCCAGCCGCCGCTCGATGGCGGCCAGGTCGTCGGCCGTCGCCAGCTGCGGAAGACGGGCTGCGAGCGCGAGGACCTCGTCCATCGCGAGGGATTCGTCGATCCCGGCCGCGGCGTGGGTCACCAGCGACGGGTCCAGCCCGTCCGCAAACCAGTCCGCGGCGTCGACCAGACCGGGCAGATCCACCCGCGCCTCGTCGCGCTCCAGGGTGACGAGGACCTTGCTTGCGAGATCCGCCTCGCGGAGGAACGCAAGGGCCTCGCGGGCGGGGCCGTCCTCCGGGAGCATGATGTCGATGCTCCCCTCGAACGGAACGAAGGGGATCATCGCCGCGGCGGCGACCGTGGCGGCCAGGACGATGGCGCGACAGGCAACGCGCCGCGTGCGCGCAGCCGCCAGGAGGCGGGGGAGGAGGTCACCGGCCACGGGGCTCGGCCTCCCATTCGTGCGCCGCGATCGGCTCATTCAGGACCGTCTCCTCGAAGCGAAGGGTGGTCGTGTCGCCGTCGGCGTCGTCGATCCGGATGCCGGCGAGGTAGGCGCCGTCGGCCCGGAACGTGATCCGGACCTTGCGGATGGCCCGGGCGGCGGCATGGCCCTCGCGCGGCACGAACTCCACGACGGCCGGCCGGTCGCCGGTCACGTGGATGTCATAGGAGGCCGCCAGCGCGTCGTACCGTCCGGAGAACCACATCCGCATCTGGTCGAGGACCGCCTGGAGCATCGGGTTGGAGCGGATCGGAAGCGTCTGGAGGCGGCCGGTCTCGCCGTCCCACTGCCGGGCGTTCTTCTCGTCGACGACCAGCGCGTAGCGGATCGGCTCCTCGACCCGCCAGGCCATGCGCGCGGGCGCCTCGAACAGCAGCGTTCCGCGCGAGACGAGGCGGTTCTTGAACACCGCCATCTCCTTCTCCTGCACGAACCGCGTCCGCACCGTGCGCACCTCGCCCAGCCGCTTGCGGAGGGTCTCGATCGACGTCGAGGATGTCGGGGCCGGACCGGCGGCCGGGACCGGGACGGATCCGACCTCGGCAGCCATCGCGCTTGCGCATGCGGTCATCCCGGCGGCGGCGATCGCCGGCCACGGGCGGTTCCGGGCCTGTTTCCTCTGCACGTCGTTGCGCTCCTGATGCGGTTCCGGCATCCGTGAAGGCATCCTAGTCGCTCCGGGCCGCCGGCGGAAGCAGGGGGGCGGCGTCCTTCCACACGTCGTGAAAGAGGAAGCACTCGTACGGATGCTCGCGGGCGTAGCGGCCGACCTCGTCGGCGAACTTCTGTGCGGAGGCGAGCAGACGGCCCCGGCGGGTGTCCGCCGGCAGGTCGGCGGGGGCGAAGACCAGCGGCACCTCGATGCGGTAGTGCCGAAGCGACGTCCGCGTGCAGAAAAGCGTGACGATCGGGCACTCCGCCGCCGCGGCGAGGCTGTGGGGCCCGCCGGGAAAGGCCGCCGTCCCGCCGAGGAACTGCACAGGGACGGGGCTGAACCCGTAGCTGCGGTCGCCCATGATCGACACGATCTGGCCGCGGCGCAGCCGGTCGACCAGATCGACGACGCCGCCCAGGAACCGTTCGGGCGAGACGATGTCGAAAGCCCCGCCCTCGTCGTCGATGCGGAGACTCTCGCGCACGGCGGGGTTGTCCTCCTTCCGCATGAGCAGGCAGACCTTCCGGCCGAGGCCCCGCAGTGCGGGGAGCGCGATCTGCCAGTTGCCGGCGTGGGCGAGAAGCAGGACGAAGCCGCGGCCCGGATCGGAGAGAAGCGGCGCGATGCGGCCGAGTTCGGAGGCGTCGATCTCGAAACGGAAGGCCCCGGACTGACTGGCATGGCGGTCGACCAGGCCCCGGCCCTGGTGGATGAACAGCCGGAGAACGGCCATGCGCAGGCGGAGGCCGCGAAGGCCGGGGAAGCGGCGGACCAGGTAGGCGGAGGCTGCGGCGATGGCCGCGACGTCGAAGAGCGCATAGTAGGGGCAGACCAGGTACAGCAGCCCGTAGGCCCCGCGCAGCCCGGTCAGCCGCGTCGCGACGCGGAAGAACCAGAACCCCAGCCGGTTGCCCCGCCGCCGGGCTTCGATGTGCCGGGCCGGGTCGATCGCGCCCGCTCCCGGCCCCGCTGCGGCGACGGGCGGAGGGGCGCAGTCCGCGACTTGGCGGTGCGGGATCGGTACCAGCCGCCGGCCGACGAGCCGGGCGTGGGTCCGGCTGATCAGCAGGTTGTCCATCCAGGGCCGGAAATGGGAGACCCGCTGTCCGCGCGGAGGGTAGTGCACGCGGACGGGGACCTCGCGGAGTCCGACGCCGGCCCAGGCGGCGCGGACCAGGACCTCGACCTCGAAGTCGTAGCGCCGGCCCGAGAACCGGAGCCGGGTCAGGGGGGCGACCGGGTAGGCGCGGAAGCCGCTCTGCGAGTCTGCGATGTCCCGTCCGGTCTCCAGCCGGATCCAGAAGTTGGAGAACCTCCGGCCGAACCGGCTGGACCCCGGGACGTGGGGACCGGAGAAATCCCGGCAGCCGACCACGATGGCGTCCGGGGTCTCGCTCACCGCCCGCAGCAGCACCGGGAGATCGGCGGGATCATGCTGACCGTCGGCGTCGATCGTGATCATGTGCCGCGCGCCGCGCGCGGCCACGAAGGCCAGGCCCGTGAGAAGGGCGCCGCCCTTGCCCAGGTTCCGCTCGTGACGCACGACGTGGACATCGAGTCCGGCCAGCAGCGCGGCGAGGTCGGCGTCCGTGCTGCCGTCGTCGATGACAAGAACGTCGGCGATCCGTTCGCGGCACCGGCGGACGACATCGGCCACGGTGGCGGCGTTGTTGTAGACGGGAACGACGCACCACACGCCCGGGGCGGGCGGCGTCTCAGGGCGTGGCGGGGCCATGGGAGGGCTTTCCCCGGCTGCGGTCCTTGAGCAGCAGGTCGACCAGCGATCCCGAGTAGCCGAGGCGGTGCAGGAAACGGAGGCCGCTGTCCAGCGCATCCGGCGGGAACACGCAGTTGCGCATGCCGGCGAACGCCTCCGTCAGGGTCCGTTCGAGCCACGCGCGGTCGACGGCGGGCGAGAAGTAGTAGAGGGGGTCCATCAGCGATGCGCCCTCGGGCAGGCATCCCTCCCTCCGCGCGATCTCGAGGAGCGGCGTGTCGGGCATGATGCGGATGCCCATGAAGACGAAGACGGCGGTCATGCCGAGCCGCCGGATGTTGTCGATGCCCTCGAGGACCGTCTCCGGCGTCTCCCCGGGGCCGCCGAACATGATGTAGTGGGAGACGGTGATGCCGTGCCGGAGAAAACGGTCGCTGCTGTCCAGGATGTCGGCGAACCGGAACTCCTTGCCCAGGGCCCGCAGGGTTGTGTCGGAGGCGGCATCGGAGCCGAGCTCCGCCGCGTTGAGGCCGGTCGCGCGCATGTCGGCGATGTCATCGTCGGTCAGGCCGCCCGGCCGGAAGAACGCGGTCCATGGAACCGTCAGCCCGCGCCGCTTCAGTTCCCCCACGACGTCCCGGAAGTGGCCCGCGGAGTCGTTGAACACGGAATCCGTGAAGAAGACCTGGCGGATGCCGTGCCGGGTGGCGAGCGCCTCGACGTCGTCGGCGACGGCCGCCGGGTCGCGCGTGCGGATGCCGCGGCCCTCGAGCACCGGGTACGAGCAGTAGATGCAGTGGTGGGGGCAGCCCCGCTTGGTCTGCAGCGATGCGACGGAGCCGCTCCGCGTGTAGAAATCCATCAGGTCCGGATCGTAGGCGGCGGACGGGATGGCGGGCCCGGCCAGCCCCGGCGCCGCGCGGAGGATGGTGTCGGCGGGGCGCTCCCCCCGTTCCAGCAGGCTGGCCAGGTCGACGGCCAGGCGCTCGCCTTCGCCCACGACCCCGTAGTCGGCCCCCATGGACCGGAGGATCTCCTCCGGGAGGATCGAGAATCCGGATCCGCCCAGAACCACGGGCGCGCGCGTGTGGCTCCGGATGCGCTCGACGATGCGACGGACATGGTCGAGATAGCCCTGGGTGTTGAACGAGTTGGAACTGTCGAGATTCCGGATCGAGATCCCGACCAGGCCGGGCAGGAACTCGTCGAGGGCGGCCGCGAGGGCCTCCATCGATTCGCCGTGACGGAGGAAGTCGAACTGCCGGACCGTGTGGCCCGCTCCCGTGAGGGCGGCGGCGACCATGCCCATGCCCAGGGGGTAGATGGGGTAGGGGGTGGTGGCCGGGTTGACCGACACCAGGAGCACCTTCATGGCATCGTCCCCGCGCCGCCCCAGCGCGTGCGGTTCCGGGCGCCGCCCTGGTACGTGCCGTCCGCGATCTCCCGCTGCAGCACCTTCATGAAGAGCCGCGCCATGCGCGTCTCCGCGCTGGATTCCCGGTAGAACTCACTCCAGGCGAAATCGTACATCCGTTCAAGCGTGTCGGGCGTCATGAGGGCCGGTCGGAAGACCACCTCGGACCCGGTGTAGCGGATCCAGTCCCGGTGCAGGATCCGGTTCTCGCGCTCCAGCTGGTCGTGGATGGGGGAGTGCGGGAACGGGACCAGGATGGTGAATTCCGCCATGTCGAGGCCGATCTCCAGAAGGAAGTCGATCAGGCGGCGGACGTGGTCCTCGTCCTGGTCGTCGAGTCCCAGCAGGATCGTGCCTTCCACGCCGATGCCCCGGTCGCGGAGCCGGCGGACGCGTCGCCTCATGCCCTCGGTCATGCCGGCGATGGCCTGGTAGACGTACCAGCAGCCGGCCTCGGCGGCGAGATCGAGGATCTCGTCGTCGTCCTTGATGGGGTGGCTGACCCACTTCTTCTTCAGCGGGGCGATGGCCCGGAAGAGGTCCTTCTCCCAGGCGTCATCCTGGGCGAGGGAGTTGTCCACGAAGAAGACCCGGTTGTTCGGGATGCTCGCGAGTTCCTTCACCACGTCATCGATCGGGCGCGGCCGGAAATTGCGTCCGCCGAGGAAGGGGGTGCAGCAGGGGAAGCAGTTGTACCGGCACCCCCGCGACGCGTGCACCAGGTCCACCATCTGGACGCCGCGGAAGTTGTAGCGGGGCCGGTTGAGGATGTCCCGTCGGGCGGTTCCGATGAGGCGCATGTCCGGCGGATCGTGCAGGAAGTCGTAGACCCGTCGGAGGGTGCCCGAGCGGACGTCGTCCAGGACCCGGTCGAAGCGGCCCTCGGCCTCCCCGAGGAACACGCTGTCGGCGTGGGCAAGGGTCTCCTCGTGATGCAGCATCGTGCCGATCCCGCCGAAGATGACGGGGATGCCGAGGGAGCGGTAGCCGTCGGCGATCTCCCACGCCCGCGGCATCTGGCAGGTCAGCATGGCGGAAATCGCCACCAGGTCGGCGTCCGCGGCGATGGACAGGGGCTCGACGTTCTCGTCGATGAACGTCAGCGAGCAGTCGTCCGGCACCGTGGCGGCGAAGCAGACGGGGCCGTGGGGGGGCAGGTGGAATTCCGTTTGCCGCCGCAGCTTGGGCCACTTCGGGTAGATGAGCTTGACGTTCAACGTCCACCTCCGAGTCCGGCCAGGGCGTTGCGCAGGCCGCCGCCCGCGGAGTCCAGGGCATCGGCCGTGGTCCGGAGGGCCGCCGCCGGCGGGCCCGGCGGCCCGGTTCGATCCAGCCACAGCGCTCCGGCGCCGTCCCGGTCCGCGTGCAGCACGATCATCGCGTCCGCATCGCCCTTCCCGAGCAGGTCGCCCGCGGTTTCGAGGGCCGGCGCCCATCCCGGTCCCGCCTCCCGGATGTGCAGCAGCGGGCCCCGAAGGCCCATCGCGATGGCGATCTCCGCCGCCGCGCTGGTCGGCAGCGTGTAGATGAAGAGGGCGCCGCGCCCGAGCGTCCGCCCGGCCTCGACGTAGTCCCGGAAGTACGACAGGTTGTCCTCCAGCAGGACCCCGGGCCCCGTGGCCGCGATGCCGACGAACCGCTCCCCGGCGTCCGTTGCGGCGCCCGCGTCGAGCCGGGCCAGCGCGGCGGCGAAATAGGCCGCCTGCACGGCGGGCGAGTAGCGGCCCCAGTTCCGCGGGGGGGAGAAGCGGTCGGCCAGCGCGGCCGGGACGACGCCGGGCGCGGCGTCGCCGCGGAGTCCGTCCTTCGCGTGCAGCACGCATCCCCATCCGCCCGACGAGAACCAGCCGCCGCCGCGGATGCACGCTGCCGCCGGGATCGGGGGATTCATGCCGGCCCCTCCCCGGGGTTGACCGTCGGAAGGCGCAGGACCACGGCGGAGTTGACGCCGCCGAACCCGGAGTTGGTCGACAGGGCCGCGCGGGCCCGCGGGAGGGAGCGGGCGCCGGGCGTGACCCAGCCCGCCGCCGCGTCGTCGGGCGACCGCAGCCCCACCGTCGGCGGAACCGTCGCCCGGCGGAGCCCCTCGAGGGCGATCAGGATCTCCGCGAGGCCCGCCGCGCCGAGGGTATGGCCGATCCCGCCCTTGACCGAGTACACCGGCACCGGGCCGCGTTCGCCGAACACGCGCCGGAACGCGGCCATCTCCATCGCGTCGTTGTACGGCGTGCCCGTGCCGTGCGCGCACACCGCGTCGATGCCGGCCGGGTCCAGTCCGGCCGATCCGAGGGCCTGCTCGATCGACCGGGCCAGGCCGCGGCCGTCCCGCGAGGGCCCGGTCATGTGGTTCCCGTCACAGGCCGATCCCCATCCGGCGATCTCCCCGACCACCGTGCGGCCCTCCGCCCGGGCGCGGGCCGAATCCATGACCAGGACGGCTGCCGCCGCCTCGCCGAGGATGAGGCCCCGGCGGTCCGCGTCGAAGGGACGCGCCGTGTCGGGGGCCAGCGCCATGAGGGCGGAGAATCCGGAGAAGACGAATTCCGACACGGCGTCGCAGGCGACGACGAGCGCACACCCGGTCCGTCCGTTCCGCACGGCGTCGGCCGCCGCCCCGACGGCCACGGCGGACGATGCGCAGGCCGCCGAGACGATCCGCACGAAGCCGCCGATCCGGAACCGGTCGGCCACGTCTTGGGCGAGTCGCTGCGGCAGGCTGTCCGCCGGATCCCCCGCCCCGGCGAGGACGTGCCTCTCGACGAGGTCGATCTCGCCCACGGAGGTGGCCAGCCACAGCGAGGCGTCGCGCGGGACCGACGGGGCCGGCCGGAACAGGCGGTCGAGCATCTGCGCGACGAGGGACGTTCCGGCGGCCGGGGCCAGCCCCGGGATCAGGGCGGCGGTCCGGCACGGAAACGCATCGCAGGGGAACCGGTCGACCGTCGCGGAGGCCGTGCACCCGGACGCAAGGCCCTCCCAACAGTCCCCGATGCCGCTTCCGTACGCGCAGAGGAGCCGCGGATCCGCGATCGCGACCCTCACGGGTTCCATGGGAACTCCCCCCGGAGCCAGCGTTCGCGGCAGCGGGTCCACAGCGGGGGCGAGACGAGGCAGAGGCGGCCGTCGTCGGCCGACGTGAACACCTGCACGGTCCTTGCGCGCGTCCGGAGCCCTCCGTCGGTTCCGTGAACCCGGAACTCCGTGTTCAGCCGCGCGGCCTCGGTCCAGTGCAGCCGGGCCGTGATCGTGATCTCCTCGTCGAGGCGGAGCGGGACCCTGTAGTCGACCGCGTAGCTTGCGACGACGCTGCGCAGGCCGGCCTGCCGGAAGTCCTCGTAGGAAAGTCCGCATCGCCGCCCCAGTTCGGCCGCCGCCTCCTCGAAATAGGCCGCGTACCGCCCGAACCAGACGATGCCCACCGGGTCCGTGTCGGAGAAGGCCACGCGTCGCCGTACACGGACCTCGAGGGGCGCCGGTGCGCCGGGCTCTTCGGGGAAGGCCGGGGTGGTGCGGGAGTCCTGCATCAGGCGTTCCCGGGGCTTGGAGAGGCGGTGACGACCAGATCCAGAGCCGCCACCTTGGACGAATCGGCGGTGCGGAGGACGTTCACCCGGAGGCGCGAGTCGGCGCCGCCCGCCGGCTCGGCACGGCAGGTCATCGTCACGTCCTGGCCGGGAAGCACAGCCGAGATGAACTTGGCCGACCGGATCTCGCGAACGCCGTACCGTTGGGTGCGGCCCCGCGCCCAGACGTGGACGGCCGCCGAAACCAGGCACACGCCCGGCAGGACGGGATGGTCCGGGAAATGGCCCCGGAAGCCCTCGAAGGTCGCGGGGAAGCCCACCCGCGCGCTCACCGCGCCGGATGCGTCCGTCGCCACGTCCAGCACGGCGGGATCGAGGGCCCGCTGCATGGAATTCAGGCGCGCGGAGGGGCTCCTTGCCTCGGTTCCGTTGCCTTCGTGCATGGGGCTCTCTATAGCCGCGATCGGGCCCGGACTCAAGGGCTTCCCGCGGCGCGCCGCGGCCCGGATTGCCGTCGGGAGCGGAATCGGGCACTGTGCAGGTTCCTGGAACGCACATGAACGAGGCATCAGGCGGGCAAGGCCGGAAGGAAGACGGGGGAGCCCATCCCGGGATTCTTCGGGAGTTTCTCCGCTTCTCCCTCTGCGGCCTCGCGGTCGGCGCGAGCGATTACGGGACGTTCTTCGTTCTGCGCGCCGGCTTCGACTGGAGCGTCCTGGCGGCCCAGTCGGTCTGCCGCCCGGTCGGCGGCCTCGTCAGCTTCACGCTGAACCGGGCATGGACGTTCCGCCATCGCCGGGGGGTGCCGCTGCCCGTGCAGTTCGGACGATTCTGGATGGTCTGGGCGGCGGCGTACGCGCTGGCGCTCGCATCCGTGTGGGGCTACTCGCGGCTGATGCCGGGCTACCCGACCCTCGCGAAGATCTGCGCCGACGGAACGGTCGCCGCCGTCACGTTCCTGCTCCAGCGTCAGTGGACCTTCGCGAAGGGCCGTCCGGTGCCATGAGGGTCCGCGGGACCCCCGCCGCCCGGACGCGGGCGCCCCGGCGGGATCACCGTGCGGCGCGTTCCGCGGCCCGCTTCGCCGCCGCCGCATCGAGGTCCTTGAGAATCGCAGTGTGGCCGAGTTCCTTCGCCAGGATCGCCGGGGTCTTCCCCAGGATGTTGCGCGACTCGGGATCGGCCCGCTGATCGAGAAGATAACGCACCGCCTGCGGCCAGCCCTGCATGACCGCGAAGTGGAGCAAGGTGTTGCCGTCCTCCTCGCCGGCGACGCGGTCCGGGCTCCACAGGCCGACAGGCAGTTTGTCCTGCAGGAGGCGGAGAAACTGCTGCTCGGAGGCCGCGTGGTCGCGCTCCGCCTGCAGGCGGGCCGCCAGGGTCTTCGAGGCCGCCGCCTGGTCCGCGCCGACCCTGGCCGCCGAGCTCTCCGGCGCGGGCAGCGGCTTGAGCGGCGCGGTGCTCGGCCTCGCGACGGGTTGCGGCGGCGTCTTCTTCGCCGGCGCCTTCGCGGCGGCGGCCTTGGGTTTGCCCTTGGCTGCCGGTTTCGCCGCCGCCTTCTTGTCCTTCTCCGCGGCGTGCGACGCGGGGGGCGCGGCGAGGCAGGCGACGGCCAGCAGAACCGCACCCCACGCGCGCCCGATCCGGATGGAGGGGCTCGCGTTCATGGTGCCCGGTCAGAAATCATAGCCTATTCGTAGCAGAGGAAGGGCGCGGTAGTCCACATCCCAGGTGGCGCCGCCCTCGACCGCGCGCACCGCGTCGAGGGCCAGCCGCCGGTTCCACCGGTGCGCGGCGTCGATGCCCCCGTAGACGCTTCCGGTGTACAGCGTGATCTCGAAGAACCCTGCCAGCCCGAACGCGCCCCAGTTGTCGTCGTCCGCCGCCAGGATCATCAGGCCGATGAACAGCCCGTTGAGCAGCAGCGAGCGTCCGGCGTTCGCGTACTCGCCGCTGTACGCGTACCCGAGCCCGGGGACGAGGCCGAGAAGACCGCCGATCCGGGGGCTCCGGCGCGGGGCGGTGCGGAACGCCTCGACCGCCGCCAGGGCCGCGGACTCGTCACGCGGAGAGGCACGCAGCGTCGCCGCCGCCTCGCCGGTCCGCCCCGCCGCCAGGTGGCCGGCCGCAAGCTTGCGGGCTCCGAAGGCGCGGGCGTTGTCATCGTCCGCGGCCGCGCGGAATCCGGACCAGAAGAAGTCCGCGGCGGCGGTGTCGCCCGCCGCCCCTGCGTTCCCGGCGCGAAGGAGCAGGCAGGGGGCCCTGGGTGCCCCGGAATCCTCGGCCCGGTCGAGCATCCGCTCCGAGACGTCGGTCCGGCCGTCCCGCGCGTGCTCGCGCGCCGCGGCCCATTCGAACGCGCCGCGGTCCGCGGGGGTTGCCGCGTCGAGGGCGAGGCGGCGGAACTCGACGGCCGCCGCGCCCGAATCCCCGCGTTCCGCGAGATCGATCGCCAGGCGGAGCCCCGGCGCGGGCTCGGCGGCGGCCCACCGGAGCCCGCAGAGAAGGAGCGCGAGGGACGGCGCGGATCGCACGGACGGCGGGAGGATCGGGAATCGGACCGGGCGCTTCATCCATGTCATTCGTGGAGTCCGTGGTTCATGCGGCGGCTTCGGGTCACGGGGGGGCATGGCGGTGCGGTCCGGATGCGGTGCGGTCGGGCTGCATCCAGAAGTCATGATCGGACACCGGATCGGGCACGCGGACCGTGCCGCCGGGGGGGGCGGGGATCGGATGGGAGCCGACCAGCGACGGTTCGCGGACGAGCCGGTCCACCATCATCGGGAACCCGAGGATCCCGTGACGGCGGCTGACGAGCAGGAAGTACTCGGAGCAACTGGGCTCCAGCGAACAGCGGGCCCCGATCGCGGGCCGGATCGCCGCGCGGTAGAACCGGACCAACGCACGCCCCGGAACGGACCCTGCGCGCGCCCCCGGTTCGGACGTCGCAGCCGGCGCCGCAGGGCGCCCGGCCTCGGCCAGCAGGGCCGCCGCCGCGTCGTTTCCCGGGTCGGCGGCCAGGATTCGTTCGCACTCCCGGCGGCATTCGACCCGGCATCCGTCGTCCATCAGTTGCCGCGCCAGGGCCGTGGCTTCCGCGGCGGCGGCCGCGCCGGCCAGAACGACAAAGGCCCCGGCGACAAACGCCGGGGCCCTGGTCGACCATCGCATGACGCGGGTCAGTAGTACTGGCTGCCGTACTGGGTGGCGAAGTCCTTCGTCGTCCACCCGCCGGCGCCGTCGATGCCGTTCCACACCGCGAACGCGATGTTCACGAAGGGAACCAGCATGACCCATTCGCGCCAGTGAATCTGCTTGCCGTCGTTGTAGTCCCCTGCCGCGCGAACACCGAACAGGCATCCGGCGAGGAACCCCATGGCGCCGCCTCGCTGCGGATTGGCAGCCGTCGCCGGAATCGTGCCGGCGATCATCGTCGCAGCGATCACCGCTATCGCAATCTTCTTCATCATAGGCTCGATCTCTCCCGCGTTCGGTCGGCGGCGCGTCCGCGGTCCACCCGCGGCCCGTTCCACGCCGACATCGCAGGACGATACGCCCGATCGCCCGTCCGTGCAACGTGGTGTCGCGCCCGACCGGCTACCGGTAGATGGCGTCGAGGGAGTTGGTGAACTTCACGCCGGGAAAGAACGGCGCCGGATCGAAACGGGCGGGATCGATCGTCGTCCCGACCCGGTAGTTCTCGAACCGGGCCGTCTCGCGCGCGGCGCCGGCAGGCCCCATCTGCAGGACGGCCCGGTGAACCGTGGGAACCCATGCGCCCGGGGCGGCCTGGATGAAGGCGGAGTAGTCCCACGCGGCGACGACCTCCGTCGCGTTCGTCCCGGCGAGGATCTCCAGTCGGGCCAGCCGGCCGTCGCCGTCGAAGGCCAGCACGGCCTGCGGCGGCGGGCCGAGAATGCGGACGCAGCGCGCGAAGCCCGGCGCGGGAGGGAGGTTCGTCTCGGGACGCCCCTGGAGCCTCAGCAGGTGCTCCATCGCCGTGCCCGGCACCGCAAGCAGGCCCTGCCGCATGGCTTCGTCGAGCAGGGCGACGGGCCTCATGAAGCCCATGGAATCGCCGTCGACGTGGCTGAAGAAATTGGTCCCGTCCGAGACGATCCGCCGCCGCAGCGGGGCCACGTTTTCCACGTGCAGCCGGTCCGGGCGGGCGTAGCTGACGCGGCTCAGCATCCGCCCGCGCCGCGTCCCCGCCTCCGTGTCGCGCCGCACGTCGCACTCGACGCGGTCCACCGCCGCGTACGAGGCAATCAGGTTGGAAACCGTCGACTGCGCCGGCGCGGCGGCCGCGGCCAGCGCGAGGGCCGCCGCGAGGCACGGCGCGCGCGGCGATGGACGGGGACGGCGGGGCATCGCGGGAGTGGCGCCGGTCATTTCTTCGCCGGCTTCGCCCTGGCGGGCCGCTCCGGAGCGGGCGCCGGGGGCACCTTCACGGGCAGGTCCGCCGGGTTGCGGCCGAGCGCCTTCCAGATCTGCCGGGCGACCTCGAGCGCGAGCTGGTTCGAGCCCTCGTCCAGGAAGTGGACGTTCACCGGGCGCTGCCATTCGGCGAGATGCGGCGCGGCGTAGGCGCAGAGGTCGTTGATCGCGACGCCGTGCTTCTTCATGACCGCGAGGGCGGCCTCGTTGTAGAGGGCGCAGTCGGCCGGGATGCGCACCGGCTTCGTGCCCTCGGGGAAGGGCGTCGTGGTCGCGAAGATCAGCTTCGCGCCGGTCTGCTTCATCCGCAGGACCATCGTCTCCAGGCAGGCGGCGTACTCGGGGATGTCGACCTGGCGGCGGCCCTCCGCGCGGCTGCTCGCGTTGCTGCCCTGGTCGGTCACGTACTTGAGGTCGTGCAGGCCGTGGTTGAAGTGGATCACGTCCCACTTCGTGGTCCCGAGCCACGCGTCGATCTTCTCCGCCCCGTTGCGGGCGTGCGCCGCGTTGCCGGGGTTGTGGACGACGACCGCGCGGCCCTCCAGCAGCCGCGTCAGAGGAGGCGTGTAGCCCATCGAGATCGAGTCGCCGATGATCAGGATGTTCGGTGTCGCCTCCCCGGCCGCGTGCGCGGCCAGGCAGGGCAGGGCGGCGGACAGGGCGAGGGCGGCCATCGTTCGCAGTGCGGTCATCTCGTCTCCTTTCCGGCTCACGGCCGGTTCTCGATCCATGCGCGGACGCGGTACGCGCGGAACGGGTCGGACGGGCCGTTGGTGTGGATCACCGTCTGCCCTTCGCCCTCCACGCGTCCGAATCCGTTCACCGCGGTCCAGGTTCCGGTCGCGGGGGAGTCGGTCCACTCGAAGGCGTACAGGCGGACGCGGCCCTGGTAGCCGGGTCCCTGCGCCTCGCGCGTTCCGAACCATACGATGGGCGGGATCGCATTCGAAAGACACACCTCGATCGCCTGCACCCCGTTGCTGACGCCGCTTCCGTCGATGAACTGCTCCGCGTCCGGCCGCCCGTCACCGTCGCGGTCGCCGGCGGGGCCGGGCGGACCGATGTCGCCGAACCCGTCGATCTCCCACTCGTCGGGCAGGCCGTCGCCGTCGGAGTCGCCGTCGCTCAGCACCAGCCCCGGTCCGCCGCCGGGCAGTCCCGCGCGCCAGTGGGCGGGGTCGTTGGAGAACCATGCGGTGTTGGCCCGCTCGATGGACCGACCGTCCATCGCGCCTGCGACCGGCCACGGCGCCTCGTCGTCGTACTCGACCTCCTCGACAAGGACGTACGGCACCGTGCCGTCGGGCTCGGGCGATCCCGGCTTGCGCAGCCGGATCCGTTCGCCGCCGCTGTTCAGCGCCCCCTCGAAGGGACCGAACACCTGGATGTGGGCGGGGATGCCGTTCGAGACGCGGAAGGCCGCCGGGTCGCCGCCCGCAACGACCGCATGCTGCCCGCCCGTCAACGCGCTGCCGGATGGGAAGGTGTAGGTGATGCCGCCGCTGAGCTTCCACAGGTTCGTCGGCGCCGCCGGATCGTACAGCCGGACGATGCCGGAAGTGGTCGCGTAGAGCTCGACGAACTCGACGACGCCGGTCGCCGGCTTGTAGAGGATCTCCGAGAACACCGCCGGGCCGTTGTGAGGATCGCCGTTGGCCGCGCCGGGCGTGGGCGAGGCCATCGCCGGATACACGACCTTGCCGTCGGACCGGAGGTGCCGTCCGAAGGGGATGTCGCGGTCCGACGCCTCGAAGCCAAGCGAATGACGATAGGTCAGTGCGACGCCGCCGGTCACCGCGGAGAGGTGGATCTCCTCGCCGAGTTCGCTCAGCGCGAAGGGGACGATGCAGCCGGGATCGCCGGCGTTGTTGAAGTTCGTCTCCGTGAAGACCCGGAATCCGCCGCCGGTCAACACCGCGCCCGCCGGGATCACGTACTTGCGAGGAACCCCCAGTTCGTCGCTGAGCCACCAGCCGGAGATGTCGACGGGCGAGGAGGACGTGTTGTGGATCTCGATCCAGTCGACCCCCGTGTCGCTGTGCGGCAGCCACTCGTTGACCGCGACCGTCTCCGGCGGCCACTCGGGATCGCCGCGGCCCGGCGTGCCCTGCCAGATCGGGTTCGCCGCCCAGTTCGCCTTCCCGCCCCAGGCGTCGTGGGGCGCCGCGAAGTTCGTCTGGATCAGCGACCATCCCTCCTCGTCCGCACGCGCGACCCAGTCGCCGTTGTACGAGAACTCGACGATCGTCTCGTTGTTCGGATCCTCCAGCTTCAGCGTCTCGCCGTCGTCGTCAAGAAGATCCGTGAAATCGCCCGCCACCACGATGCCGTTCGTGTCGTACCGCGTCGCGAACGCCGCCCGGTTGCGCACGACCGCCACGCGCCCGCCCGGGGGCATCACGAGGCTGTTGGTGAACCGGAACGTCACGCCGGCCGTCAGGCTGACCCCGTTGAGATCGAGCGCGTTTGTGCCCAGGTTCGCCAGTTCGACCCACTCGTAGTCGTAGGCCTGCGGCCACGTCGCGGTCTTCGGCGGGTCGGAGGGCGCGTGCATGATCTCCGTGATGCGGAGATCGCGCTGCCAGGCGGACGGGTTCGACGGGTAGTTCGTCGACGCCATCAGTACGCCGCTCGCGTTCCACAGCTCCACCGTCTCGCCCCACGACGAGAGATGCCCGTCGTACGGTCCCGTGACGAACGACATCTCGTTGCTTTTCGGGCTCGTCGCCCGGGTCCGGAACGCCGCCGAGTTCGCCGACACGATCAGGTTGCTGCCGGCGGGGATCACCGTGCCGCCGAGGAACGAGAACGTCACGCCGTTGCTGAGCGACCACTCCGAGATGTCGATCGCATAGCTGTTGGTGTTGATGATCTCGATGTACTCCTGGTCCTGGTTGCCGCCGGCCGGCGAAGCGTCGAGCCGGCCGAGGACCACCGCCGCGTTGGTGGGCTGGCCCGCCGGAACCTCGGGGTGCGTGTTGAGATACAGCCACCGGCCCGGGATGTAGATGTTGATGATCCGGTTGCACTCCTCGACCATCGTCTCCCAGTTCGCCACGCCGCCCCAGTTGGTTGGGCTCCATTTCGCGTAGTAGTCGGCGAAGTCGACCGTCATCTGGTTCGTCAACGCCGCCATCCAGTCCTGGTAGAACGTCTGGCCCGGCGCGACCGTCCGGTCGGCGAGCGTGCGCACGCGGCGCATGATCATCTGGCGGACCGAGGGCATGCCGAACAGGACGTCGTACATCCGGTTGCCGCCGCGGACGAAGGACTGGTTGGTCTGGATCTGGAGATCGAAGTAGTTGTTCGAGGGGTTCCAGACGTGACCAAAGGTCAGGTCCGCGTCCTGCGGCAGCAGCGACCACTCCATCGTCCCCGTCGTGTCGCGATAGAGGTAGTAGTTCTTCGCGTGGTGATCGTGGTCGTTCATCGGCGCCATCACCGCGAAGTAGTTCACCGCCCGGACGATGTCGACGTGATCGTAGACGTAGCGGTGGACGCTCGCCGTGGGCTGGTTCGTTGCGATGGCGAGGATCAGCGTCTTGAGGTCTTCGTTGTCCTCGTCGCGGCGGTTCTTCTTCTCCGCGCCGGTGCCCGCGCCCGGCGTGCCGGGGAACCAGGTCGGGGGAGTCGTGTTGACCTGCATGTTGTTATACATCTTGTAGAGGGCGCCGTCCTCGCTGAGGCCGTTTCGCTTGAGGTAGCGGTCGTCGGCGTCCTCGACCATGTCGTAGATCGCGTGGAACGCGCCGTTGCGATGGAGGCGCACCGGGAAGGCGAAATGCGTGGGGTGGCCGAAACGCTCGAACGATCCGTAGGCCATCGTGACCCGGCACTTCGACTTGTCGGCCCACGTGGACAGCAGGTCGACGTCCTGCACGCGACGTTGGCCGACCGCGTAGAGGAAGTACATGTCGGAGTTGAAGTCGAAGTTGTGGCTCTTGATCGGGAACCCGCTCGAACTCTGGCCGTGGAGGTCGATGTAGACGTTGTCGTAGAAGTTGCTCAGGAAGTAGACCGAACACCGCGTGCCGAGCTCGTTCTCCGCGCCGACCGGGTTGGCGGAATACCACCAGAAGACGGGCAGGTTCGAGACGAGCGCCGGGTCGACCGCGACGGCGCCGAAGTACTCGGGCGAGTCCTCCGTGTCGTAGAAGGGCGGCAGGCGCGTCAGGTTGTTCGAGACGTCCCTCGCCAGGAAGTGCCAGCGGATCATCTCGTTCGTGGCGAGGCCCGTCGTCGGGATCGTGCCGTGGTAGATGCCGTCGCCCGCGACCGGATCGTTCCCGGTCCCGTCATCCACCAGGGTGTACGCGTTGGTCGCCCCGAACATGACCCGGGAGACGACCTGGACCTGGTTCGTGAGGACCGGGAAGAACGTCGACGTGACCTTCGCCGTCACGGCCAGCGTGGCGCCCGTCTGGACGCCGATTGCGGAGTCCGTCGCCCACTCGATCAGCGGGCCGTTGATCATCCGGACGGTTGGATTGGCCTCGCCGGGCGACGGCGGCGCGAAGTAGGAATAGGCCGACATGTTCGTCGACGGAATGTCGGTGGAGGCCTCGAGGAAGACCTGGCCGAAGAGGTCGTCGTTCGCTGCCGTCCGGTTCATGAACTGGATGCAGAACCAGTTGGTTCCCTGGACGAGCCGCTTGGAGGGACGGGAGATGGGGATCCTCAACTGCTGGCTCGCCGATCGCTCGGCGGTCGCCGCCCAGTTCCAGGCCGGGACGCCGGTCAATGCGTTCGTCCGCGCGACCTCGGTGCCGTTGAGCCATGCGACGAAGCCGTCATCGATCCGGATCAGCATGCGCAGCGACCGGATGCTCGTGGGCTTGTCGACGACGACCGGCATGCGGACGTAGACCGAGGTCCGCTGGTTGTGCATCAGGTTGGAAACGCTCGTCACGATGCTCGGGGTGTAGAAGCCCTTCGTGTCGTACCCGAGGGTGCCGACGCCGTTGCTCCACGTGGAGTCGTCGAAGCCCCACCAGAGCCATGCCCCTTCGTAGGCGGCGTTCGTCGGCACGACGTAGCGGTAGGGCGTGTTCGTGGAGGCGAGGTAGTTGGTGGTGCTGCCGGGGCGGAGGCCGTAGGAGACGTCGGAGACCATCGGCGGCAGGGCGGGACTGTAGGCGTGGGCGATGCCGCCCGTGGCGTCCAGCAGGGCGAGGTACTCGCCGTCCTTGCTCAGCTTGAAGTTGGTGTGCAGTTCCTCGCCCGGGATCGCCCGGTTCCGGTCGGAGGCGAAGACCAGAACGTAATCGCCCGGGGCCATGTTGGTCGACGGGAAGACCCACTTGAGCGGATTGCCGGGGTTGTTCGAGAGCCGCCAGCCGGCCAGGTTCACCGTCTGGGTGGAGGGGTTGTAGATCTCGATCCAGTCCGACGCGTCGCCATAGCGGTCCTCGATGGCATCCTGGTTGGCGGACGAGACCTCGGAAATGAAGAGCTGGGCGTCGGCGCGGAGGACAGCAGCCGCCACCCCGGCGGCCACCCGCCAGGCCGCTCTGGAGGCGTTCAATCGCATGGTTTCACCTTGACCGCACATTGTACCATAGGCGACCGCCCCGTGCACCGGAAATGCGCGGGGCGCCCGGCCGCGGGAGGGACCACGGATGGCGCGCGCATTGCCGCGACCACCGGTCGCGGCTACAGTCGGCACAGGATGAAGATCGGGACAGCGGGAGAGCGTGAGCTGGTCTACTGCCTGAACGTCCATCCGGGCGAGACGTGGCCGGAGAACCTCCGGGCGATCGAGACCCAGGCCGCCGCGGTGAAAGCGGCCGTGGCGCCGGATCGGCCGTTCGGCCTCGGCCTCCGCCTCTCCGCCCGGGCGGCCCGGTTCCTGGACGCCCCGCCGCGCCTGGCCGCGGTGCGCCGCCGGTTCGAGGCGCTCGGCATGCACGCGGTGACGGTGAACGGTTTCCCCTACGGCCGGTTCCACGGCGCCGGGGTCAAGGAGAAGGTCTACGCGCCCGACTGGCGGACGCAGGCCCGCCTCGACTACACGCTCCGCCTCGCGCGGATCCTGTCCGCGTGGCTTCCTCGCGGCGGGTCGGGAAGCATCAGCACCGTGCCGGGCTCCTTCGGCCCGTGGATCCGCGCCGGGGCCTCGCTGCGCGCCATGATGCGGCGCTGGGCGGGGCTCTGCGCCGGACTCGACCGGCTGCGCGCGACGACGGGGCGGGAGATCCAGGTCGGGCTCGAGCCGGAACCGGACTGTCTCCTCGAGACCGCGGCCGGTCTCGCGGAGTTCCACCGGCGGCGCCTGCTGCCCGACGTGTGCGCGGACCTGCGCGCCTCGCAGGGCTGGTCCCTTCGCCGCGCCGAGGCCGTCGTACGGCGGCACCTGGGGGCATGCCTCGACACCTGTCACAGCGCCGTGGGCGGCGAGGACCCGGCCTCCGCCGTCGGGCGGCTCGAGCGCGAAGGGATCCGGATCACGAAGATCCAGGTCAGCGCGGCGGTCGCCGCCCGCAACTCCGCCGCGGGCCGGGCGGGGCTCCGGGCCTTCGCCGACCCGGTCTACCTGCACCAGACCCGGGCTCTCGACGGCGCGTGGGAACGGGTGCGGTGGACCGACCTCTCCCCGGCGCTGCGCGACCTCGCGCGGATGCCGCCGACCCTCGACGTTCGCGTCCACTGCCACGTGCCGCTCTTTCACCGCCCGGCGGCGCCGCTCCGTTCGACGGCGGACGAACTGGGGCCCGAGTTCTGGCGGGCGGCGGTCGCGGCGACCCCGGTGTTCGAGATCGAGACCTACACGTTCCTCGCCCTGCCGCCGCGCATCCGGGCGATCGGTCTCACGGAGTCCATCGTCCGCGAGTACCGGTGGGTGCTGGAGCGGGTGGGGGAGTAGGAGCGAAGAGCGAAGGGCGGAGGTCGGAGGTCGAGGGCCGAGGGCCGAGATCCGAGGTCGGAGGTCAGAGGTCGGAGGTCAGGTCAGGACCGAGATCCGAGGTCCGAAGTCCGAGGTCAGAGGGCCGTGGATCCGAACTTGAAACCTGAAACTTGGAACTTGAAACTCCTGGTTGTTGGATGTTGGGCGTTGGCTGTTGGTTGTTGGTTGTTGAGTCCTGACTTCGGTGTTCTCTTCAGGGGTGCTCGGCGATCCACTGCTTGACGCCGGCGGCCTTGGCGTCGGAGGGCTGGAGTTCGAGGAACTTCTGGAGGTGCGCCTTCGCGGCCGGGGCGGACTTGGGGTCGCGCGTGTAGATCAGGCCGAGCATGTAGTGTGCGGCGGCGTGGTCGGGCTGCCGCGCCAGGATGAACTTCAGCTGCTGCTGGGCTGGGGTGGCCTCGCCGAGGAGGTCCAGCACGAGCGCGAGGTTGTAGCGGATCGCCCCGTCCTCGGGGCTGATCTCCAGCGCGCGTGAATAGGCGTCGCGGGCGAGATCGAGATCGCCTCGCTGACGGTACACATCGCCGAGATTGTAGAACGCGAGCACGTAGCGGTTGTCCATCTCGACGGCGCGCAGGTAGTCGTAGATCGCGCGGTCGAGGTCGCCGCGGCGGTGGTAGCCGTAGCCGCGGTTGAAGGCGGTGGTGGCGCCCTGGATGTCGCTCTGGCCGGTCGCCCGGAACTCGATGCGGCGGCCCGTGCTGATCGGAAGGACCGGCGGCGGTCCCGAGGGCGGCGCCGACGCCGTGACGGGCGCCGCGGTCGTGACGGCGGCCGGCGCAGGGGCCGCGGGTGCGGGCGCGGAGGCCGGGGCCGCCGCGACGGCCGGTGGCGGCGCGCCCGTGGCGCCCGCCGTGGGCTGCAGCGCGCGGAGGCGCTCGCCGGCCTTCAGCGCCCGTGGGTCCTGGGGGAACTGGTTGACGAACTCGCGGTACTCGCGGATGGCGTCGGCCCTGAGCCCGAGGGAGGCGTCGTAGAGCGCGGCGAGCTTCCACCGGGCCTCGGCGTCGTCACGGCGGAGCTGCAGGACCTTGCGCAGGGAGAGGACCGCGGCGTCATGGTCGTCGTCGGCGATCAGCGCCTCCGCCAGCGCGAAATGGGCGTCGGCGTGGTTCGGCGCGAGCGCGACGGCCCGCGAGAGGAGGCGGACGGCGTCCTCGGCTTCCTTCCGCTCCAGCAGCAGCCGGCCGAGCGCGAGATGCGCGTCGGCGAGATCAGGGGCGAGTTCGACGCCCGCGCGCAAGGCCTTCTCCCTTGTCGCGGCGTCGCCGGACCGCTGCGCGAGATCCGCCGCCTGCAGGCAGAGCGCCAGGGCGGCCGCAGCCTTGCCCGGACCCGACTGGCGGCGCGCGTCGTCGAGCAGGCGCGCCGGCGACGGCGCCGGTCCCTCCGCCGCGACGGGCGGGGCGGCGGTGGCGACGGGGCGGGGCGGGGATGCCGTGGCCGCCGGCGGCGGTGCCGTGGTGCCTGCGGGAGGAGCGGCCGCGGCCGGCTTCTCGGCGGACTTCTTCCGCGCATCGAGCCATGCGCGGACGCCCGGCGAACGGGTGTCGTCGGGCCCGGCCGCTTCGAGGAAGCGTCGGGCGTAGGGCTCCCCCTCCTCCGGGTTGCCCATCGCGAACGCATGGATCACGTAGAGGTTGTACAATGCGGGCGCATAGCGCCTGTCGGCCTCGAGGGACTTCATCAGGTACAGCGCGGCGGCCCGCGGCCCGTGCCGCTGCAGTTCGACCTCGGCCAGCGAGGCGAGGATGCGCGCGGATCCTCGGTCGCGCTCCAGCGCGGCCTGCCACGCGGCGGCGGCCTCGTCCCACCGCTTCTGTCCGGCGTGGATGCGCCCCATCATCTCCAGCGGCCGGGGATCCCGGGGATCGAGACGGGAGGCCTCGGCGAAATACGCCAGCGCCGTCTGCGGGTCGGACGCGCGCCGCTGGAGGCAGCCCAGGTTGTAGCTGGGCGCGGCGAACTGCGGATTGAGGCGGCGGCTCTCCTCGAACGCCCGCGCTGCGGCATCCACCTCCCCGAGCTCATGGCGGGCCAGACCCAGGTAGTTGTAGGCCTCCGCGTTCGCGGGATGGCCGGGACGGAGCTGGATCGCCTTGTCGAACAGATCCTTGGCCCGAACCGGGCGGCCGCGTTCGAGTTCCTTCACCCCCGCCGCGAACTCCCGGTCGCCCGGACGCCCGCAGCCGGCCAGCACCGCGCAAAGCGCCGCCGCCATCAGCCATCGCGTTGGATCCGTTCCGTGCATGAGCCTTCCAATGCCGGGCGATGGTACGGCGCGGACGCGGCAGGGGCAAGCGTTGATGCGAACAACGAACGCCGAACACCGAACATCGAACACCGAAGCCCGGACTCAACATCCAACATCCAACATCCAACGCCCGGTCCCGTCCTGGAATAGGTTGTCACCTGGCGAGGGGGAGGAGGCGAGGTGACGGGACAGAGTGTGAGATATAGTGAGGCGTTCAAGAGGCAAGTGGTCGAGGAACTGGGGCGAGGGAAGCACGCATCCATCGGGGCGGCTCGGCGGGCCTATGGGATACGGGGGGTTGGAACGATCGATCGGTGGCTGAGGGGACTGGGGCGGGAGGAACTGCTGCCGAAGAGGATTGAGGTCAAGACGATGAAGGAACAGGACGAGTTGAAGGCGGCGAAGAGGCGGATTCGGGAGTTGGAAGCGGCGGTGGCGGATCTGCACGTCGACTACTGCTTGGAGAAGGCGTACCTGGAGGTGGCCTGCGAGCGGATGGGCGAGGATGCGGAGGGCTTTAAAAAAAAGCACGCCATGACGCTGTCTGCCGCGCACAGGAGGGGCCGGTGAAGGTGCCGGTGGCGGTGCTGTGCCGGGCGGTGGGGATGAGCCGGCAGAACTTCTACAAGAGCCGGCGGAGGCGCGTGCGGCGGGACGTGGACGCGGGGCTGGTGGTGCAGTTGGTGATGCGGGAACGGGCACAACAGCCGAGGCTGGGGGGCCTGAAGCTGCACCGGCGGTTGGCCGGCGAACTGGAGGAGGCGGGCGTGCGGCTGGGGCGGGATCGATTCATGGAAGTGCTTCGGAAGGAAGGGCTGCTGATCGAGCCGCTTCCCCGGGCACCGCGCACGACGTGGAGCAGGCACAGTCTGGAGGTGTTTCCGAACCGGATCGCCGGGGTAGCGATCGAAGGGCCGAACCATGCGTGGGCGAGCGATATCACCTATCTACGCACGAGGGAAGGGTTCGGCTACTTGAGCCTGGTCACCGACATGTACTCGCGGAAGATCGTGGGGTATCACGTGGGCAAGGACCTGACGGCCGCCGAGAGCCTGCGGGCCCTGGAGATGGCGCTGAAGGAGAAGCCGGGGGCTGCGCCGTTGATCCACCATTCCGACCGCGGCTGCCAGTACTGCAGCCATGAATATGTCGAGCGGCTCCAGGCGGAGGGGATCGCGATCAGCATGACGCAGACGCAGCACTGCGCGGAGAACGCGATGGCCGAACGGGTCAACGGGATCCTCAAGCAGGAGTACTATCTGAAGGGTGAGTTCCCCGATCTGGCGGCGGCCCGCAAGGCGGTGGGCGAGGCGACGTGGCTGTACAACACCTGCCGGCCTCACCGCTCGCTGAACCTGCGAACGCCGACGGACGTACACGGGGTCGCCGCGTAAAGGAAAACTTTTTGCCCCTCCTCCGGAGGAGGGGCAAACAACAGGAAACCACTCAATCAATCACCCAACCCAAAGTGACAACTTCAAATCAGGACTGGACCACAACCAGGAGTTTCAAGTTCCAAGTTTCAGGTTTCAAGTTCGGATCCACGGCCCTCGGACTTCGGACCTCGGATCTCGGTCCAGCCCTGGCCTCCGACCTCTGACCTCCGACCTCCGCCCCCGTCTCGCCACTCCCGTCTCCCGGTTCCCCGCCCTCAACCCGCCTCTTACCGCGCGTCCGGCTCCGCGCCTTTGCGGGCCAGGAGGAGGCCGAGGATTCCGAGGACGGTGGAGGCGAGACTGACGGCACCGAAGTATACGGCGAGGAACCGGCTGTCGGCCGCCCACGAGTCGAACAGCAGCACCACCCAGTCGCTCGGCTGTTCGCCCGTCGCCGCGACCGCGAGATAGCGGCCGAGGCCCCATACGTAGGCCACGACCCCGCGCACGGCAATGTAGGCGAAGAGCCACCAGGTCCAGAGCCGGAGGACGCGCGGCACGCGGGCCGCGGACCCGCGGACGAGCAGGATCACGCACAGTCCGAACAGGAGAAACGAGAGCGTCAGTGTCCCCATCAGCATCGGCGCCGCGCGCACGCCGATCGCGGCGGCCGCGGCCGCCGCCTCGATCAGCAGGACGAGCCCGCACGCCCCGTGCGGGCGCCGGCCGGTCCCGGCTGCGGGCGTCGGTGCCGGCGCCGTCGGCGGCGGGGTGGGCGGAGGAGGCGCGGATGCGCCGCGGACGGGCGGTTCGCCGGGGGCCGCCGCGGCGAAGTCCGCCTCGACAAACGGTCCCTGGACCGCCTCGATGGCCGCAGACAGTTCGCCGGCCGCCTGCCGGGCGGTCCGGAGTCTTCCCCATGCGCGCAGCCTCTGCCGGCTGACGCGCGTGTGCAGCGTCACGGTGCAGCAGGGGCCCCGCATCGCGTTCAGAACCAGCGCCAGCAGCCCCGGGACGCCCAGGAGGATTCCGAGCACGCGCACGGGCGCGGCCGCGGAGGGAGGCAGCGCCATGGCCGCCCCCACGAGAAGCAGCACGCCCCCCAGCAGACCCCAGACCCTTGCCCGGTCGTTGCGCTGGATCACCAGGGACTCGATGTCGCGAAGGCCGAAGCGCCGGTAGCTCTCGACGAACCACGAGGTCTCGGCGTACAGCAGGTGGTCCGATGCCAGCCAGCAGCTTGCGCGGAAGGGGCCGGACATGCGGCCGCCCTGCATGCGCCGGTAGGGAATGGAGGGGGGCGGGGGCATGGGTTACTTCGGGGCCGCCCCCGACGACAGGCCGCCCTGGGCCGTCGCGGTGGCCGTCAGCGATTCCGATGCGATCGCGTAGACGATCGCGATCCATCCGACGAGGGTTGCGGTGGCGAGGATCAGCGCGAGAACGAAGCGGATCTTCGTCCGCGGCAGCAGGCTCACCGGGCGGCGCCAGAACCGGAAGACCAGGAACAGCGCCGCCGGAGCCGTCAGGCACGACATGAACCAGAAGATAACCGTCAGGATCGGGACGACCGCAAGGGCGAGGGACAGGCTGTCATACTGGAGCAGACGCGACACGCGCCGGCCCGACGGATCGCCCCCCTCGTGCTCCGCATGCAGGCAGGCCGCGCAGATGTGGCGGTCGCCGAGGTCGAGGTCGCACAGGCCGCACAGGAAGCGGCCGCAACTCCCGCACGCGACCACGGCGACGCGGTCCGGATGGTGGAAGCAGGTCGCGTCGCCCGGCAGCGACGGCGCGGCGGGCGTCGTGTTCGCCACCGGCCGGTAGAGCGCGGGGAACACGCGCAGGTCGGTGGGCGCGGCGCAGCCGGGGCAGGGGACAAGGTCGCCCGGACGACGCCCGGGCACGGGGAGCGACGCGCCGCACGCGGGGCACTCTGGGGCGGCGGCCGCCATGCGCGCGCGCTCAGACCTTGACGACCCGCGTGTTGCAGATCATGTCGTGGAGGCCGCGCTTCTCCCGGTCGAATCCGGCGATGATGAACCCGATGTACATCGTGAAGTAGCTGATGTACTTCGCGAAGTGCCGCCCGGTGGCGCGGCCGTACGAAATCCGGGCCCCGTCGGCGGCGACCACGCGCAGGCGGCAGGCCATCTTGCCCAGCGTCGCGCCGTAGCGGCCGACCATCCAGATCTCGTAGCCCGCGGTGAGCGCCATGCTGAACAGGGCCAGGGCCAGCTGGGCGGCGATCATCTGCCACGCATCCTCCTCGGATCCGGTGCTCCGGAAGACGACCAGGATCACCGGGATGTAGACCGCGTACTGCGCGATGCTGACCACGATGCTGTCGATGAAGGTCGCGGCCACGCGGATCCAGAACCCGCCATACGTGAGGGCGCGCGGCACCTCGGCATCCTCCTGCAGCCGCTGGACGAAGGCCGGCTTGCAGGCGGCGCACACATGGGCGTCGCCGAACCGGATCAGGTCGGACGCGGGGAAGGGACGCCCGCATTGCGAACAGGCCTCCGGTGGCGCGCCCTGCGCGGCCGGCGCCGCGGCGCGGATCTCGCGAAGCGGCTTCCAGCCGTCGAAGCCCTCGCGCCAGACCAGCGCATCGGCCCCGATGCGTCCGTCCGCCGCCATCGCGTCGAAATCGGCCTCCGCGATCGGGCCGACGGACGTCCCGCCTTCCGCGTAGTACCACTGCGCACCGACCTGGTTGTCCGCCATCTCCGCCTGCCTTTCCGCGGCGCCCCCCGCCGTCCGGCCGTTGTACCCGAAAGCCCCGGGGGCGGCAACCGGAGGCGAAGGGAGGAGGGCCGAGATCCGGAAGCCGGGCGACGGGCGACGGGAGTGGGGAGACGGGACCCAAGATCCGAGGTCCGAAGTCCGAGGCCCGTGGATCCGAACTTGAAACCTGAAACTTGGAACTTGGAACTCGCCGCCCCGGGCGCGCCCGGGGCGGCGTGTGATATAGTCCCCCTGTGAACAGTGCGTTCGACAGGGCATGGAACTGGGAATCCTCGCGCGGGGCGCCCGCGTCGAAGGGGATCATCGTGCTCACGAGCGCCGTGTTCCTCGTTCAGCTGCTGCTGGCGCGCAGCCGGACGGCCGGGGCGATCCTGGGGCTCCTGGCGCTCCACGGCGACGGGCTTCGGGCGGGCATGGTGTGGCAGCCGTTGACCTACATGCTGCTGCACGGCGGCATCGGCCACATCCTGATGAACATGCTCGGGCTCGCCTTCCTGGGCCCCGAGGTCGAGCGCCGCCTCGGGACACCGCACTTCCTCACGCTCTACCTCGTGAGCGGGGTCCTCGGCGGGATCGGGTTCGTGCTGCTCGACCCCCACGCGGTGTGCGTCGGCGCCTCGGGCGGCGTATTCGGCGTCATGGCGGCGTTCGCGGCCCTCTTTCCGCAGCGGCGCATGGCCCTCGTCCTGTTCCCGTTCTTCACGCTGCCGGCGTGGAAGATGGTCTCGGCGATTGTCGTGGTGGAGCTGCTCTACCTGGTGCAGGGCGGGTCCTCGGGCGGCATCGCGCATTCCGCGCATCTCGCCGGAGGGCTGGCGGGCATCGTGTACGCGCGCGTGGCGGGCCGGGGCGGGATGGCGGCGCCGTTCGCGCCGGGGATCCGCCGGCGGATCGGCGAGTGGATCACGCCGGCGGCGGAGCCTCCTGTCGATGCCGCCGAGGTCGACCGGTTGCTGGACAAGGTCGCGTCGCAGGGTCTCGGCGCCCTGACGCCGGCCGAACGCCGCCGCCTCGAGCAGGCGAGCCGCGAACGAAGGGGAGCGTGATCCGTGTCCGACGAACCCGTCCCGCCCGTGCCCGCCGTTCCGCCCGCGCCCGGCGCCCGCGCCGGCATCGTCGCCGTCGTCGGCCGCGCCAACGTCGGCAAGTCCTCGCTCGTGAACGCCATCCTCGGCGAGAAGATCAGCATCGTCTCGCCGGTGGCCCAGACGACGCGGCACCGGATCCGCGGCATCCTCAACGACCCGCGCGGACAGGTCGTCTTCCTCGACACGCCCGGGGTGCTCAAGGCGGAGTCGGACCTCGGCGAGTGGATGAACAAGGCCGCGCGCCAGTCGGCCGAGGGCACCGACGCGCTGCTGCTGGTCCTGGACGTGTCGTCGCCGCCGCGGGCGGAGGACGAGGGCTGGATCCGGCGCATCGTGGGCGGCACCGGCAACGCGCCGGTGATCGTCGCGCTGAACAAGGCCGACCTCGACACGCGCAACGAGCAGAGGCTGGTGGAACTCTGGACTTCGGTGGAGGCGGAGAAGGGGTGCAGGCGGGCCGCGACGTGGCTGCGCGTGTCGGCCGCGACGCGCGGCGGGCTGGACGAACTCGTCGCCGCGGTCTTCGAGGCCCTGCCGGAGCATCCGCCGCTGTTTCCCGACGACGTGCTGACCGATTTTCCGCGCAAGCTCTTCGTGGGCGACGTCGTCCGCGAGAAACTCTTCCTCCGGCTCGACAAGGAGTTGCCGCACCGGATCGCGGTCCACGTGACCGGGATCGAGGAGACTCCGGACGGCGCGTGGGTGGTCCGGGCCGAGATCTGGGTCGAGCGCGGCAGCCAGAAGGGGATCGTGATCGGCCACAAGGGGCGCATGCTGCGCGCCATCCGCCGCGCATCCGAGGCCGAACTCGCGGCGATCTACGACCGGCCCGTCCGGGTCATCCTCCAGGTGCTCGTGCAGGAGAAGTGGACGCGGAACTTCTGGCTGATGAAGAAGCTCGGCCTCGACCTCTGAGGCTCACCACGCCCGCGCCCGCTTGAAGGCGGGATGGATCCGGAAGGCCTCCGCCGCCCCGACGCCCGCCTGCGCGCCCCGCGTTTCCGCCTGCCGCCGCATCAGGTCGGCGAGCGGCGCGAAGTCGCGGTCTCCGGCCCGGGCCGCCTGGCTCCGGTGACACGCCAGCATGCGCTCCTTCAGCGGCAGGTGCCCCGTGACGTCGACGAAGAAGCCGGGCTCGAAGCCGGCCATGCCGAGCGAGTCCATCCACCACAGCGCCGGCGCGGCCGGCAGGGCGGGGGATCGGGTGCGCTGCCCGCGCGACGCGCAGAACCAGGACGCCGCCTCCGCCAGGGCCCCCGCGGCCCGGTGGTCGGGGTGGTAGTCCGCCGGCGAATGGGCGAGGACGAGCGTCGGGCGGAACGACCGCAGGATCTCGGTCAGGCGCCGCCTCGCCGGGACCGTGTCGGCGAGCGTGCCGTCCGCGACGATGCCCGGATGGAGCGTCGCGCCGAGCAGGCGGGCCGCCGCGGCCGCCTCGCGGCGGCGGAGGGCCGCGAGATCGCGGAGGGGGCGGGGCGGCACGCCGCCGTCGCCGCGGCAGAGGATCGCGATGCCGGTCGCGGCGCCGTCGGCCCGCGCCCGCGCAAGCGTTCCGGCGCAGAGGAGTTCGGCGTCGTCGGGATGGGCGGTGACGGCCAGCACGCGCTCGCCGCGGAAGTCGAGGTTCATGTCAGCGCAGCCTCAGGTCCGGCGGGCGGGCGACGTACTCCGCGACCGCCAGTTCCGCGTCGGGATGCAGGCGCATCAGCGACACGGGGCAGTCCGCGGAGACCGGGCCGTGCAGGGCGCGTCGGACCACCGCGCTCTGCCACGGGCGGTTGCAGTAGAGCCGGAGCCGCCGCGCGCCGAGGCACTCCCTCATGCCGACGGTGACGGCGCGGCGCGGGATGACGGCGATCTCGCCGCCGACCGTCACGGAGTTGATCGCGCGGGTCTCGCGCGCGAGCGTGAGCACGCGCGTCGGCAGGGCCGCGAAGGCCGCGGCGGACATGGACTCCCCGGGCTCCGGCGGCTCGTTGAACGCGATGTGACCCGTCAGGCCGATCCCGCCGAAGCACGCGTCGACGCCGCCCCGGTCCGCGATCAGGCGGCCGATCGCGTCCGGGGCGCGCGGGTCGGGGAAGACGCGGTTGCGCGGGGCCGGGGCGAGGGAGGGGCGGAGGCGTCCGTAAAACTCGCGGGCCATGAAGCCGCGGAAGCTCAACGGGTGGTCCTGCGGGAGGTAACGGTCGTCGTCCGTCAGGTACTCGTCCATGTTGATGAAGACCACGCCGCGGCAGTTGATGCGATCCCGGTTGATGAGGTCTGCCAGCAGCGGCAGCGGCTCCACGGGGCCGACCGGCACGATGAGCGTGGCCTCGCGGCCGGCGGCCTGCGCGTCGAGGATCTCCCTCCGCATCGCCCGGGCCATGTCGCGCGCGACGGAGGCGGCGTCGCCGAGGACGCGGACGATCACCGGGGTCCCGCGCCCCAGCGACTCGGCCGGCACGGCCAGGTGGGCGGGCAGGGCGGACGCCGTCCGCGGCCGCGTGCGGGCTGCAGGTGGAGTCGTCATGGCGGTAATTCCGATTTCGAAATAATCATAGTCCGGCCCCGGGGGTCGAGTAAAGAACGTTCCAACCTCACATCGGGTCGAGCGCGCGCGGCGGGGCGAGGATCGTCCGGAGGATCATCGCCTCGCGCAGCCGCCGGCGGCCGGCGAGGAGCGCGCGCGCGTTCCATGCGGCATGGGGCCGTCCGGCGCTCGTCGCGCTGGCGATGGCGCCGAGGTGCGGGCCGCCCATCGTGATGCCCTGGAGACCCGGGGTGGGCATGACGGACGGGCGCGCCTGGGGGCGGGGCGCCGTCATGGCCTCCGCGGACGCGGCGGCCTCCGCGTTGGCCGCGCGTCGCACGGGCGCGGCCACCGGAAGGGGGACCGGGGGCGGAGGGGGCGGACGCATCCGCCGCCGGCGGTTGCGCTCGGCGACGCTCCGCCGCAGGGAGAAGGGCTCGGGGGATCCGGACGGTCCGGGCACGGAAGAGACCATCGGCGGGCGGGCCGGCCCCGCGGGACGGAACCCGGGCAGCGGCGGCAGGTCCGGCAGCGGCGCCGGCGGTTCGTAGGCCGGGGGCTCGACCTCCGCGGGCGGGGGCGGTTCGACCCCGGTCAGTTCGGCCAGGAAGCGTCGCAACTGCTCCTCGCCCGATCCGGCCTCGGGCACGGCGGGCGGCGACGTTCGCCGCGCGGGGCGCGGTCCGGCGTCCCCGGGCGGTTTCTGACGTGCCCGGGCCTCGGCCCGCGCGTTCATCACCTTGCCGACGATCCAGAGGATCAGGATGATGAACGGCAGGACGTTCTCGAACCCGCCGGCCTGGATCCATGCTCCGTTCATGCGGGGGCTCCCGGGCTCGCGCCCGGATCGTCATCCCTCCTTGGGCGCGGACCTCTCGTCGCCGCCGGCGATCGATTCGCGCATCGCGGTGTCGGCCATGACGTTCTGCATCCGGTAGTAGTCCATGATGCCGAGCTTGCCCTCGCGGAAGGCGTGGGCGATCGCCAGCGGGATCTCGGCCTGCGCCTCGATGACCTTCGCCTGCATCTCCTGGACGCGGGCGCGCATCTCCTGTTCGGCGGCGATGGCGGTCGCCCGGCGGCCCTCGGCCTCGGCCTGGCGCAGTTTCTTGTCGGCCTCGGCGCGCTCGGTCTCGAGCAGCGCGCCGACGTTCGACACCTCGCGCGCGCCGCTGACGCCGGCCACGCTGACGTCGGCGATGTCGATCGAGACGATCTCGAACGCCGTCTGCGAATCGAGGCCGCTGTCGAGCACCTTGCGGCTGATGTGGTCGGGGTTCTCGAGGACGTTCTTGTAGGTCTCCGACGAGCCGATCGCGCTGACGATGCCCTGGCCGACGCGGGCGATGATCGTGTCCTCCGTCGCGCCGCCGACGAGCCGCTCGAGGTTGGCGCGCACCGTCACGCGCGCCTTGACCAGCAGCCGGATGCCGTCCTTCGCGACCGCGTCGAGCATCGTCGTCCCCTTCGCGGGATCCGGACAGTCGATGACCTTCGGATTCACGCTCGTCCGCACGGCGTCGTACACGTCGCGCCCGGCGAGGGCTGTTCATTTCTGCCAGGACCCCGGCGCGGAG
>CAYODK010000030.1:26075-38686 GCA_964402695.1 uncultured Verrucomicrobiota bacterium | reverse complement strand
GGCGGGCGAACGGGCGCCGGGGGGGGGGGCATTCGTGGGCCCCGCGGAGACGGATCCGGCCTGCGCGGTCGAGCCGGTCTCCGACCCGGACGGGGGCATCGGCCTCGTCGCGTCCGCCGCGGTGCCGCCGCCCGCGGCCGGCGGGGCGGAGGTTGTCGCTCCCTGTGTGGCATCCCCCGTGGCCGCCGCGGGCGGACCCGACGGTGCCGGATCGACCGCCGCGGGTTGCGGGGGCGGCGTCTCGGCCGCGGCCGGTTCGCCACGGCCCGCCGCCCGTCGTTCCAGCAGGCCCGACCGGTACACGGCGAACCCCCCGGCTCCCACGAGCACGACGGCCAGGAGCCCAAGGAGCACCGGCGAGGGCCGCCGGCCGGGGAGCGGCGGAGGAGGACCGGGCAGCGGCGGCGGCGGAAACGCCGTCGGGCGGGCGTCGGCGGGGCCGGGTTGGGCCGCCGGGGCGCCTCCGGGGTCGGCGGATTCCTTGCGGCGAAGGGCGTCTTGGATGATGCTCACAGCACGTGCTCCAGTTCGGTCGATGCGCGAACGGCGTCCTCTCCGGCAACGACCCGCCGTCTCCCGACGAAGGCCGCGAGCATGGCCCGGTCGGAGATCTTGTTGATCAGCCTCGGGATTCCACAGGACCGCTGGTGGATGAACCGGGCGGCCTCGTCGTCGAACCGGACGTCCGGCCCCGCGCCGGCCACGGAGAGCCGGTGCGCGATGTACCGGGCCGTGTCCGCCGGGTCCAGGGGGAGGAGTTCGGCCCGGACCATCATGCGTTGCCGCAGCTGGCGCAGGCCCGGTTCGGCGAGGCGGCGGTCCAGTTCGGGCTGCCCGGCCAGCACGATCTGCATCAGCTTGTGCTGGTCGGTTTCCAGGTTGGACAGCAGGCGCACGTGCTCCATCAGGGCCGGCGACAGGGTCTGCGCCTCGTCGATGATCACCGCGACGTTCATTCCCCTGCCGGCGCGTTCGAGCAGGAACGCGTTGAGCTGTTCGATCAGGGCGAGACGCTGGTTCTTGCAGGGGGTGCAGCCGAGGTCGGTCAGGATCGCGCGGATCAGCTCGGTGGCCGAGATCGTCGGGTTGAGGATCAGCGCGGTCTGGGTCTGGTCGGAGACCCTCCGGAGGGCCGCCCGGCAGACCGTCGTCTTGCCGCAGCCGACCTCGCCCACGATCTGGATGAACCCCTTCCGCTCCTGGATCCCGTACACGACGCTGTCGATGGCGTCCCGGTGGCTCTCCGCCAGGAAGAGGAAACGCGGGTCCGGCGTGATGTTGAACGGCATCTCGCGCAGGCCAAAGAACTCCTGGTACATCGACATCCCTCTCCGCACCCGGCCGGCGCCCCCGGGCCGGCCGCGTTCCCCGCCGCCGCGCACCCGCCGCCCGTCGATTCCCGCTCCGGGCGGCGCCTGCTCAGACGACCATCACGTCCTTCTCCTTGGCCGCGAGCATGTCGTCGATCTTCTTGATATGGGTGTCGGTGTACTTCTGGATCTCGTCGCACGCGGCATCGCGCTCGTCGTCGGTGGCCTTCCCGGCCTTGTTGAGGGCCTTGATCGCCTCGTTGGCGTCGCGACGGACGTTGCGGATGGCGACGCGCGACTCCTCGGACTGCTTCTTGGCCACCTTCACGAGTTCCCGGCGGCGCTCCTCGCTGAGTTCCGGGATGGGGATCCGGATGATGCGGCCGTCGCTCATCGGGGTGATGCCGATGTTGGCGGCCAGGATCGCCTTCTCGATGGCCCCGAGCGAGGTGGGGTCGTAGGGGTTGATCACGATCAGCCGGGCCTCGGGCGTGGAGATGTTGGCGATCTCCCGGAGACGGGTGGCGGCGCCGTAATAGTCCACCTGGATGTTCTCGACAAGGCTCGGCGAGGCCTTGCCGGTCCGGAGACCGGAGAGTTCCTTGTGCAGGAACTCCACGGCCTTGGTCATCTTGTCGTCGCTCTCGAGCAGGACGTCGTCGATCGATTCCATGGCTTCCTCTCCTCCGCCCGTCGGGGCGGTCAGTCCGTGACCAGCGTTCCGGCGGGCTTGCCGGTCAGCACCCGCAGGATCTCGTCCTTGCGGAAAAAGTCGAACACCACGATCGGGATGCGATTCTCCGAGCACAGCGAGAACGCGGCGGCGTCCATGATCTTGAGCCGCTTCTCCAGCGCCTCGCGGTACGTGAGCGAGAGGTAGCGCCTCGCCTTCGGGTTCTTGTTGGGGTCGTCGGTGTAGATGCCGTCGACCTTCGTGGCCTTGAGCAGCGCGTCGGCCTCGATCTCGCTGGCGCGAAGCGCGGCCGCCGTGTCGGTCGTGAAGAACGGATTGCCGGTGCCGGCGCCGAAGATGACGATCCGGCCCTTCTCGAGGTGGCGGATCGCGCGCCGACGGATGAAGGGCTCCGCCACCGCCGGCATGGAGATCGCCGACATCACGCGCGTGTAGAGGCCCTCGCGCTCGAGCGCCGACTGGAGGGCCAGGCTGTTGATGACCGTGGCCAGCATGCCCATGGAATCGCCGGTGGTCCGGTCGATGCCGCACCGCTCGCCGGGCAGCCCGCGGAAGATGTTGCCGCCGCCGACGACGATGGCGACCTCCACACCCATCGCCCGCACCTTCTTGAGCTGCTGGGCCATCGAGAGGAAGGTGTCGAAGTCCAGGCTTCCCCCGTCGCGGCGGTTCTGGAAGGCCTCCCCGCTCAGCTTGAGCAGGATCCTGCGGTATTTCAGTGCGGATCGCTTCCGGGCTCGGGTCATGCGCACCCTTTCCAGTATGACGTTCGTTCGGGGCGTCACTGTATCCCGCCGCCGTCCCGCTGTAAACCGTCCGTTCGAGGCCCGGGCCCCCGGGGCGACAGCCGGGACGCAGGGTCGTGCGGGGGCGGGCGGCGGTGGACGTCGCGGCCGATGGGGGTTGCATAATATTACGAACTCTGTAAGAGTGTTACGAGCGGTGCCGGCCGGGATGGCCGGATCGCCGATGGCACAAGGGAAAGGGGTGGCGAATGAACAGGCGGGTGTGGCGGACGGTGGCGGCGGTGGCCGCGGCGATGGTGGCGGGGCGCGCGCAGGCCCACCACGCGATGGAGTTCATCGAGATGGAGAGCTACTCGACCGCGATGCGCGGCGAGAAAGTCCTCCATCTGCACTACGACTACATGGTCGACGACTCCGACAACCCGCGGCTCGACCACTGGGAGTTCACCCCGGGGCTCTCCTACGGCATCACCGCCGAACTGATGGCCGACATCCACACCCATTTCGCGCAGTTCGGCCCGGACCACGTCGTCGAGGAACGCCGCGCCGAGTTCGAGCCGGACGGCCCCTCGCCGTTCATGGAGGCCGTCGCGCTGGGCCTCCAGTACCGGTTGCCCGAGTCGTGGCCGGTCCAGGTGGCGCTGGGGGGGACCTGGGAACTCCCGTTCGGCCGCTCGGAGGATCTGCTCGGCAGCGAGGACGACGTCCTGATCGGCTCCCTGATCCTCAGCCGCGAGTTCGGCACGCACGGCTGCGTCGTCGCCAACTTCACCTACGAGGTCGAGGGCGACGAGGACGAGTGGGGGTGGGCGGTGGGCGCCAAGCACCCGATCTCGGGCGACGCCCATGGCATCGCCGCCGGGGTCGAGGTGTTCGGGGACTTCGAGGGCACGCGGTGGAGCGTCCTGCCGGGGGTCTACGCCCCGATCGGCGAGGGCGCGATCCTGAAGACGGGCATCGAGATCGGCCAGGAGCAGGACGAGGAGGAGGCGTGGGCCGACACGCTCCGCGCCAATGTGACGCTGATGTACCGGTTCTGATCCCGGGGACCCCCGACGTGAGAACGATCATCCTGGCGGCCGCCGCAGGGACGCTGCTGTCCGTCCCTGCGGTCGCGCACGAGCACTGGATTCTCGCCGAGCCCGCGTATCCGCAGGCCGGGGCGGAGGTCCGCCTGACCCTGGGCAGCGGGCACTCGTTTCCGGCGAGCGAGATCGTACTGGGGGAGAAACTGCTGGTCGGGACCGCGATGTCCGGTCCGGCCGGCGCTCCCGTGCCGTATGAACCGGCGCGCGGCGAAACGGCGTGGGGCGCCGTCGCGACTCCGACGGCGGGAACGTGGCGGGCCGAGTACGCGCTGCAGAAGCCGATGCAGGACGCGCCGCTGCACCGGAGCCGCTGCCTGGTCGTCGCGGGCGGGAAGGACGATCCCGCGGCCTACGCGGATGGAAAGGGGATCGAGATCGTCCCGCGCCGCGCCGTCTCCGGACTCAAGCCCGGCGACCGGGTCCCGCTGGACCTCCGCCTCGACGGCGCGCCGGCGTCCGGCCGGATCACCGTGGCACCCGAAAGGGGCGGGGTCTCGTTCCTGTCCGCAGCGAAGGACCGTCCCGCCGAATTGAAGGTCGGGTCGCCCGGATGGTACCTTCTCGGCGTGTCGCACCAGGGCAGGACGTTTACGCTCACGTTCCACGTGCGCGACGCGGGGGCCGCGCCGTGATCGCCGGCCGTTCCACGCTTCTCGCCGCGGCCGCATGGATCGCGCTGGCGCCGTGCCGCGCCCCGGCGCACGGTTTCGTCACGGTCCCGGTCTCCGGCGGCGAAGGGGTGCGGGTCGCGTACGACGACGACGAGCCGGTCTCGTTCGCCGATGTCCAGGTGTACGCGCCCGGCGGAGGGAAGCCGGTCCTGACCGGCGTCACCGACCGCAACGGCTGCTTCCTCTTCCGGCCGGACACGGCGGGCGTGTGGAAGGTGTCGATCGACGACGGCATGGGCCACGCCGCCCCGCATTTCGTCACGTCCGGCGTCGCAGCGTCCGCCGCGACCTCCGCGCCACCTCCGGCACGCATGTCGAAGGCCCAGGGCGTCGTGACGGGACTCTCCATGATCTTCGGCGTCTTCGGCTGGGCCGCCTGGCTGCGGCTGAGGACCCGGCGGGGCTAGGCGTGCACGTTTCGGAGGGCATCCTCACGGGACCCGTGCTGGCCGGCGGAGCCGCGCTGGCCGTCGCGGGTGTCGCGATCGGGCTGCGGCGGATGTCGGTCGAGGCGACGCCCCGGACCGCGATGCTGGCCGCCGTCTTTTTCGTCGCATCGCTGATCCACGTTCCGGTCGGCCCGTCGAACGTGCACCTGATCCTGAACGGACTGGCCGGGCTGCTTCTCGGGTGGAGCGTCTTCCCGGCGCTGGCCGTCGCGCTGCTCCTCCAGGCGATGCTTTTCCAGTTCGGCGGGCTGACGGTGCTCGGCGTGAACACGCTCCTCATGGCCCTGCCGGGGCTCCTCGCGTACCTGGCCCTCGGCCGCGTGCTCCGCAGCGCGCGGACGCCCGCCGCGGTCTTCGCGGCCGGTTGCGCGGCCGGGGCGATGTCGGTCGCGCTGGCCGGGGTGCTGCTGACGCTGGCCCTTGCGCTGGGCGGTCGTGGATTCCTCGGCATCGCCGGGGCGATCCTCGCGGCCCATGTCCCGGTCATGGTCGCCGATGGGTTGGTCACCGGCTTCTGCGTGCTCCTCCTCCACAAGGTCCGGCCCTCGGCGCTGGATCCCGCCGGTGCGGAGGTTCGGTCATGAGCTGCCTCGGCTTCCTCGGCGGCGGATCCCGCGTGCACCGGCTCGATCCCCGCGTCCGCGTGGCGTCGGCCGCGCTGCTGTCCGTCCCCGTCGCGCTGTCCGCCGGTCTGGCCGCGCCGGCGATGGCCCTTCTGGCGGGCCTCGCTCTCGCGGCCGCAGCGCGTCTGCCGGAGGATGCGCTGCTCCGCCGGCTCGGTCGCCTCAACCTGTTCGTGCTCTTCCTCTGGCTCGTCCTGCCGTGGACGACGCCCGGCCCGGCCGCCGGCTCGTTCGCCGGGCTGTCACCGTCGGAGGAGGGAATCCGCCTGGCGCTCGCGATCACGCTCAAGGCCAACGCCATCGTTCTCCTCTTCACCGCGCTGGTCGCAACCGTCCCGCCGGCCGATCTCGGACACGCGCTGCGGCATCTCGGACTGCCGGACAAGCTCGTCCACGTCTTCCTCTTCGCCATCCGCTACACCGACGTGATCCACGGCGAATACGAGCGCCTGCGGTGCGCGATGAAGGCCCGCGCCTTCCTCGCGAAGTTCGACCTTCACACGCTGCGGACGTTCGGGTATCTGGTGGGCCTGCTGCTGGTCCGGAGCCTGGACCGCGCCGAGCGCGTCCTCGCGGCGATGAAGTGCCGCGGGTTTGACGGACGCTTCCGGACGCTGCACGCGTTCGCGATGCGCCCGGCGGACTGGGCGTTCCTGGGGTTCGTGCTCGTCGCGGCCGGCGGCTGGATGTGGATGGCTCTCGCGTGAACGACGTCCCGTTGCTGGCCCTGCGCGACGTGTCCTTCGGCTACTCGCCGGACGCGACCGTGTTCCGCGGTGTCTCGATGACCCTCGGCGCGGGCGAGAAGGTCGTCCTTTCCGGGCGCAACGGCGCCGGCAAGACCACGCTGCTCCACCTCCTCGTCGGTCTGCTCCGGCCGCGCTCCGGCGAGGTCGTCGCCTTCGGCCGCCCGTGCCGCGGCGAGACCGATTTCGCCGCCGTCCGCCGCCGCGCCGCGCTGCTGTTCCAGGATTCGGAGGACCAGCTCTTCTGCCCGACCGTCGTCGAGGATGTCGCCTTCGGCCCCCTCAACCTCGGCCTCGGCCCCGCGGAGGCGCTCGCCCGCGCCCGGGAGGCGCTGGCCGCCGTCGGCATGGCCGCCTTCGAGGACCGCGTGACGCACCACCTCTCGGTCGGCGAGAAGAAGCGCATCGCCCTGGCCTCGATCCTCTCGATGAAGCCGGACGCGCTGCTGCTCGACGAGCCGACCGCGGGCCTCGACGACGAGGCCGTCGGCCTCGTCGCGGGCCTCGTCCGCACCCTGCCGTGCGCGATGCTGATCGTCTCCCAGGACCGCGCCTTCCTCGACCGCATCCCCGGGCGCACCCTGACGCTCGCCCCCGACGGGATCCACGACGCTTCCGCCGTTGCGTCCCGCGGCGGCGGATGATAGGAAGGCCCCGTACGGCGCCGCGCCGCCCGGCGGTGCGGGTCGGGGAAGGACGATCGCCATGAAGGGACGTGGAATCATCGCCGCGGCCGCGTTTGCCGTCGCCGCCGCCGGTCTGTCGCCCGCCGCCCCGCCGGAGAAGCCGAACTTCGTCGTGATCTTCTGCGACGACCTCGGCTACGGCGATCTCGGCTGCTACGGCTCGCCCACCATCGCCACGCCGAACCTCGACCGCATGGCGTCGGAGGGGACGAAGTTCACCTCGTTCATGGTCGCCAGCCCCGTGTGTTCGCCGTCGCGCGCGGCCCTGCTGACCGGCTGCTACCCGAAGCGCATCGGCCTCGAGGACCACGTGATCTTCCCGCCCCACCGCCACGGTCTGAACCCGTCGGAGGTCACGATCGCGACGATGCTTCGGAAGGCCGGCTACGCGACCGCCTGTGTCGGGAAGTGGCACCTGGGTCACGTGAAGCCGTTCCTTCCGACGGACCACGGCTTCGATTCCTACTTCGGCATCCCGTACAGCAACGACATGATGACCCCCGCGCCCGACGGGCGGAAGGGCGCGATCCTGATGCGGAACGACGAGGTCATCGACCCGTGCGTCGACCAGGCGACGCTCACCCCGCGCTACACCGAGGAGGCCGTGAAGTTCCTCCGCGCCAACCGGGACCGGCCGTTCTTTCTCTACTTCCCTCATACCTTCCCTCACGTCCCGCTCTTCTCCGCGCCTCCGTTCGAGGGGACCTCGAAGCGCGGTCTCTACGGCGACGTTGTCCAGACGATCGACTGGAGCGTCGGCGAACTCCTGAAAGAGCTGCGCGATCTCGGGCTCGACGAACGGACGATGGTCCTCTTCACCTCGGACAACGGTCCGTGGCTGATCATGAACGACCGCGGCGGCAGCGCCGGCCCGCTGCGCGACGGCAAGGGCACCACCTACGAGGGCGGCATGCGCGAGCCCTGCATCGTCCGCTGGCCCGGGCGCGTTCCCGCGGGCCGCACGTGCAGCGGGCTGTGGGGCTCCATCGACGTCCTGCCGACGATCGCGAAGCTCGCGGGCCTCGAGCCCCCGGCCGGCCGCGTCCTCGACGGCCGCGACGCCAGCGGTCTCGTCCTCGGCACCCCGGGCGCGAAACCGCCGCGCGAGGAGTTCTTCTACTACTCCGCCTTCGGCAAGCTGGACGGCATGCGCGAGGGGCCGTGGAAGCTGCGCTCCGTCGGCGGGATGAACGAGCTGTTCAACCTCGAGACGGACGTCGGCGAGCGGTTCAACGTCGCAACGAACCATCCCGAAATCGTCGCCCGCCTCGCGTCGCGCATGGCGGCGTTCGATGCCGAACTGGCCGCCGCGATCCGTCCGTGCGGCAAGCTCCCGGGCGCGCCGCCCGTCGGCCCGCCGAACCGGAAGGCGCCGGCGAAGAAGGCCCGGTGAACGCGGCGCGCATCGCCCTTCTATGCGCGGCTCTCGCCTCGCGAGGGCCCGCGGGGGACGCGGTTCCGGCGCGGGTGCTGGATCTCGCGGACTGGAAACTTACGCTTCCGGTGGACACCGACCGCCCCGGCCGCCCCGACGAGGTCGGGAAGGCCGGGCTGCAGACCTTCGCGGCGCCCGGGTTCTTCTTCGTGAACGAGGCGGGCGATGGCGTCGTCTTTCGCGCGCCCTGCGGCGGCGCGACCACGAAGGGGTCGCGCTACCCGCGGTGCGAACTGCGCGAGATGAAGCCCGGCGGCGGGGACGAGGCCGCGTGGAGTACGGACGATCCCGTTCCGCACGTGCTCGAGGTGCGGCTGGCGGTCACGCGCACGCCGGAGGTGCGGCCTCACGTCGTGTGTGCGCAGATCCACGACGCGAAGGACGACCTGCTGATGATCCGTCTCGAGGGGCGCCGGCTGATCGTGGAGCGCAACGACGTGGGCGATGTCGAGCTCGACCGGGCGTACGAGACGGGGCGTCCGTTCGACCTGCGCATCGAGGCGGGCGGCGGGCGCGTCGGCGTCTGGCACGAGGGCGTGCGGAAGCTGGACTGGAAGGTCTCGAGGGCCGGGTGCTACTTCAAGGCCGGCTGCTACACGCAGTCCAACCCGTCGAAGGGCGACAAGCCCGACGCCTGCGGCGAGGTCGTCATCCGCCGCCTGGCGATTGCGCCGTAGAACTGCCTCGCCGGCCCCGCCGGCGTCGCGAATGGCGGGGCCTTTGCGAGGATTCGGACGGGATCGAACTCCATCAGGTGTAACATTATCGAGTGCGGTCGCATTCGATAATGTTACACCCGATACGCCGCCGGGGTGCGAACGCAAACGTCAGAGGGCGGGGGGACAGGTCCCGGACGGCCCCGCGGACGCGCCCCTCATTCGGGGGCGGTCAGCGCGCGCAGCTTCTGGCGCAGGTAGCGGACCGCGTCGGCCGGCAGGGAGGGATCCTCCAGGGCACGCTGGTAGATGCGCTTCGCGTCGTCCCGCTGTCCCCCGCTCTCGTACAACTCGCCCAGCATGACCGCCGCCTCGGGGTTGACCGTCGAGGACTTCATCTGCTCCTCCAGCACGCCGCGGGCCTCGGCGGAGCGGCCGGCCTGGCGGAGGAAGAAGGCATGCGTGTAGGCGTAGCGCCCGTCGCGCGGGCGGAGGGCGGCGGCCTTCGCGGTCCATTCGACCGCGCCCGCCGGGTCGCGCTGGCCGACGAGCACGCCGAGGTTGAAGGCCGCCTCGGCCATCCGCGGGTCGGCCTTCACCGCCTGCCGGAGGAGCCGCTCCGCCTCGGCGAGGTCGCCGCGTTCCGCGACGGCGAGGCCGAGGTTGAAGTTCGCGACGGCGTTCGTCGGGTCGCGCTGGAGCGCGTTGCGCAGCCACGTCTCGCTTGCGGCCATGTTGCCCGCCCTCGCGTGGGCCATGGCGCCGTTGACCCACGGCATCAGCTGCTCCGGCGCCAGCCGCGCGGCGGTCTCGAAGGCGGGAACGGCGCGCGCCGGTTCGCCGGAGTCGAGGTGGAGGTTGCCGATGTTGTAGTGCGACGACCAGTCGTCGGGACGGCAGTCGAGCGAGGCGCGGTACTCGGCGAGGGCCCTGTCGAAGGCCGCGCGGGCCTCGGGGGCGATGCCGTCGAGCGGTGCGCCGGAAAGCGCGATCGCCGAGCGGATCCGCACGAGGCGGTAGTCGTCGCGGCAGCCCGCCAGCAGGGCGTCGAGATTGGCGCGGTCGGCGCGGTGGTAGGCCAGCAGTTCGGCGGCGGCGCCGCGGACCAGCGGGGAGGCGTCCCTCCCGATGCGCTCGCGCGCCGCGGGCCAGATCCGCGGATCGGGGCAGTTGGCCATCAGCCGCAGGAGCGATGCCGAGACGACCTGCTCGCGGTTGGACCGCGTCAGGTACTCCAGCATGCCGTCCAGCTTCGCCCACTCGTTCGACCGCGCCGCCTGGACGAGACGGCCGATTTCGAGGATCGGCGCCTGGTAGTTGCGCGTCCGCCACGCCCGCACCTTGGCGTCGGCCCATTGCGGCGTCTGGTTGCTGTGGCAGAGGGTGCAGGCGTTGGGCGCGCCGTAGGCGATCGTCGCGGCGGGGGCGGGCGGGCGGAACGAGTGGTCGCTGCGGCGCATCTGGGCGAAGACGGTCATCGGCATGTGGCACGAGACGCACAGGCTGCCCTTGCTGCCGGCCGGGTGGTGCGTGTGGGCGGGGGCGGTCTCGACGCGCTCCTTGTGGCAGGGGAGGCAGGCCTGGTTGGCCTTCTCGCCGGCGAACCGGTTCCGGCCGCTGGACGTGTGGCAGTGGATGCAGTCGAACGTCCCCCCGCGGTTGCAGACGTTCATCAGCCACGACGTCATCGTGTAGTTCTCGCCGAGGTCGCGGCCGTCGGGGTAGTAGTCGGCGTGCTCGTAGGTGACGAGGTCGTAGTGGTCGAAGAACCGCTGGCCCGGGATGAAGCCGGGCGTGAGCGGCCGCATCTTCGCGTGGCAGGGCGCGCAGGTGTCGTTGCGCTGCTGCGGCGTCAGGTTGGCCATGCGGATCAGGTGCAGTTCCTTCGGCGGCGGCTGCTTCTTCTCCTGGGCCTCGCGGAAGATCCGCGCGTGCTCGGAGCCGGGGCCGTGGCAGACCTCGCAGTTGATGCCCGGCTCGTTCCACGTGGTGCGGTAGGTGTTCGAGGCGGGGTCGTAGCCGCGGGAGAGCTGGCTGACGTGGCAGTCGAAGCACGACGTGTTGAACGTCAGCGGCCGCTCCTTCCAGTAGAGGGCCTCGTCGTTGAGACCCTCCGCGTGGCGGACCATGCTGCCCGTCGTGTCGATCCACTTCCTGATGACGACGTCGTAGGCCAGCGGCATCACCTGCAGGCGCCCGCCGTCGAGCAGCGTCAGGAAGTAGAAGATATTCTTCCCTCCGAGCGTGTAGAGAACGGGATAGCTCTTCGAGCCCTCCGGTCCCTCCTCGGTCATGCGCGCGGAGTTGCCCTCGATCAGCATCCGGTAGGTGTGCGGTCCGACCGTCAGCGGCGCCTCGTGCGGCGGCAGTTCGCCGCGCGCGAGGACGGCGAAGACCGGCTGCATCGCGCGGCCGTGGTGCGAGGTCTCCCAGAGTTCATAGAACTTCGCGTGGCAGTCGCGGCAGCCCGACGATCCCGTGTAGATCGCGCCGAGCGCCGGCGCGGTGTCGGGCAGGGCGGCGCCGCCGGCGGGGAGCCCCGTCAGGAGAATCGAGCCCAGGAACGCCAAGGCGCGGCGGCCCGGCCGGCCGCGACCCTCCGCCTTCGCGCCGATGCTCCGGCGGGACAGGCCGGTCGCGGCTACAGAAGACGGAAGGACGTCATCCCTTTCCACTTCTTTCTTCTCACTTCCTTGGAGTTTGGAGTTTCCCACTTCTTCGCCTTTTTCCCCGCCGCGGATCAGAACGACAGCAGCACCTGCCAGATGAACATGTTGCCCAGACCCTCGCAGTTGTTCCAGATCCGGCGGACGATTTCCGGGTCGCCGCTGACCGGGGACGAGAAGGGCGCCTGGTCGTCCCACGAGCGCACGATGCCCGGCGGGACGCGGGTGGGGTGGTCGATCGCCGGGTCATGCGGCGGCTGCGCGGCGCCGTCGGCCGGGGCGAGGATGTCCCCGCCGGTCGGCGCGCCGGAGTAGGTGCCGAACTCGCGGGCGGCGTCGGTCATCGCCTTCACGTTCTCCGGGCGGATCTCGTTCTGCATGATGGCGCTGGCGTCGACGATGTAGCCGCCGTTCCCGGCGACCCCCTCGATGATCCTGCGAACGGTGTCGCGCACCTCGGCCGGGCCGCGGAAGGCCAGCAGGAAGTTCGGAATGCCGCCGCTCAGGCAGAACTTGTGGTGGAGCTTCTTGTGCGCGAGGAAGATGTCGCCGCGGTCGACGTGGTAGACGATGCTGCGCTCGGGCAGCTCCGCGAAGCGGTCGAGGTGGTGGTCCCAGTTGCCTTCGGCGTAGAAGAGCGTCTGGTGTCCGTTCCGCCAGAGCTCGGTGATGATCGGCCGGATCGTCGGCCAGTAGATCTCCTCGAAGTTCTCGCGCGACACGAACGGGATGCAGCCGCGGTGCATCCAGTAGCCGATCGGCACCTGCTTCGCGGGATCGGCCGTCGTGTTGGCGACGTGGAAGAGGTGGGGCAGCAGCGCCTCGCAGGCGGCCTTCACCT
>CAYODK010000030.1:13358-26065 GCA_964402695.1 uncultured Verrucomicrobiota bacterium | reverse complement strand
GCGAGGATGTCCATCGGGGCCTTCAGGATCCCCGCGATCGCCGACACGGTGCCGCACTCCTGCCGCATGCGCTGCACCTGCGGGCCGAAGTCCATGAAGTAGGCCAGCATCGCCATCGAGCCCTTCACGAGGGCCAGGGTGCTTCGCGTCGAGTTCGGGGCGCCGGGCGCGGCGATCTCGGTCGAGATGCGCGGCAGCCAGGTCTCGTAGAGGAAGCCGGTCGGGTCGGCGATCAGCGCGTCGTATTCGTCGGCGTGCATGAAGGCGTCGTCCTCGGACGGCTCGCGGTACTGGAAGCCGTTGTCGGGGGGCACCTCGAGGCCCGGGATGCCGTAGTACTTCAGGCCCAGCGCCTGGGTCAGGCCGGTCCAGACGTAGACCATGTTCGCCACGGTCGCGTCCCAGTCGTAGTCCTTGCAGCAGCGGATGATCGCATCGAACGCCATCCGGTAGTCGTGGGTGACCTGCTGGCAGGTGTAGCCGCAGTGCGTGGCGGTCATCTCGGCGGCGAAGGGCCGCACGGGCACCCGGTCGGGCTTCTCGTTCCGCATCGCCGTCAGGTATCGGCGGAGACGCTGCTGGTAGAGCTGTTCCATGGTCGCGCTCATGTCGCACTCCCGGCCATCGGCCTTTGGTGCCGGCCAGCCTAGCGGGTGCCGCGGGACGATCCAAGCCCGAAAGCCGGGCCGACCGCGGTGCCGGCGACATGGTCGTCGGCGAGGGCGTCGAGGCGAACGGAGACCACCCGCCCCTGCCAGCCGGCCGGCCCGGCGACGCGGACGGGGACGTAGCGGCCGTCGTATCCGTTCCAGCGCCCCCCGGCATCGCGGGTTTCGCAGAGAACCGGCACCGTCTCCCCGAGGAACCGGCGGTGGAAGGCGGCGCGGAGTTCGTCGCCCAGCGACCGCAGCCGCCGCGTCCGGGCCCGCGCCACGGCGGCCGGCACGCGGCCGGCCGCGTCCGCCGCGGGAGTGCCGGGGCGGGGCGAGTAGGGGAAGACGTGGATGCGCGAGAAGCCCGCGGCGCGGCAGACGTCGAGCGTCGCCTCGAAGTCGGTCTCTGTTTCGCCGGGAAACCCGACGAGGACGTCCGACGTGAACGCCGGCCGGTCGAGCGCCGCACGGGCGCGGTCGACCGCGGCGAGGAAGCCCGAGCGGTCGTATCCCCGGCTCATCCGGGCCAGGACCGCGTCGGACCCCGATTGCAGCGGCAGGTGGATGTGCGGCATGAAGCGCGGCGAGGCGGCGAGCACGCGGAGCAGGTCCGCCGACAGTTCGGCCGGATGCAGGCTGGAGAGCCGGATCCGTTCGAGACCCTCCACGCGGGCGAGGGCCTCCAGCGCCGCCGCGAGACCGCCGCGGCCGCGGCCCCACAATCCCACGCTGACGCCCGTGACGACGATCTCGACATGCCCCGCCCGCACCATGCCGCGGGCCTCGGCGACGAGATCCGCGAGGGGTTTGTCCCGCGACGGGCCGCGCAGCGAGGGCACGATGCAGTAGGAACACCGGAGGTCGCAGCCGTCCTGGATCTTCAGGAAGGCGCGCGTGTGGCCGCCGAACCGATCCACCGGCGGGCCGCCGGGCGCCGCGTCACCCCCGCCGTCCCAGGGCACGAGCCGGTCGAGGGCGTCCGCAAGATCCTCCGCCCACCGCGGTCCGGCCGCGACGACCGCGTCGGGTTCCGCGGTGGCGTCCAGCAGGTCCCTCGCGCCGGCACACCCGGTGGCGATGACGATCCGGCCGCCTCCCACGCGCGCGCGCCGGACCGTCCGGTTCGACTGCCGAAGCGCCTCCGCCGTGACGGCGCACGTATGGATCACCGTGACGTCCGCCGCGTCGTCGTCCGCCGCCGCGCGCAGTCCGCGCCGCTCCAGCACGCGCGCGATCTGCTGCGCCTCGTACTGGTTCACCTTGCAGCCCAGCACGCGCACCGCGTAGGTGGCCGTGGCGGGGCGAACGGGAGGAGGGATCCGGGAGTCGGGAGACGGAGGCGGGGCGCGCGAAGGGCGAGTGGCGGGAGACGCGGCCAGAGGATCCGGGGTACTCAACGTGCGGCCCGCAACTTGAAACTTGGAACCTGGAACCTGAAACTCCGTTCCTACTCCGTGAAGAGATGCACGACCGGGTGCGTCTTCACGACCGGCCCCAGGAACGTCATGAGGTCGCCATAGGTCATCGCGGGGGGGGCGAACACGAGCACCACCGGCAGGCCGGGACCGTGGTCGTCGAGCGCCTTGCGAAGCGCCGCGGGCGTGTCGGCGGGGAACTCCTCCACCCGGAACGTCGGTTCGTCGGTCAGCACCGTGCGGGTGTTCTCGACCTTCGCCAGCCGCGCGGTCCAGGCTCCGGGCCCTCGTGCGGAGAAGCGGAGTTCCCAGGGCTGGGACGGCCGCTCGGCGCGGCTGCGGAACGACGGGTCGGGGGAGAAGGCGCGGTAGTAGAGCTGCCCCTCGGGCGGCGACTCGACGCGTGCGCCGTGGCGCTCGGTGAACGCCGCGACCGCCCCGCCGACCGGGGCCAGGAGGCCGACGGCGACGTCGGGGGCGACGCGGACGGTCAGGTGCGGATCGCGGGCGGCGGCGAGCAGACCGTCCAGCGCACGCGCGACGTCATCCGCCGTCCCCCCGTCGACACGGGCCGCGCCCTTCGGATCGCGAAGCGTGAACCGGAGCCCCTGGCCCGCCGCCGCGGGGGGGGCGAGGACGAGGTCCAGGTCCGCCACGCGCGGCGTCGCGTCCGGTCGCGGCTCGGGACGCAGGACGACGGTCACGGGGAGGTCCTTCGGCAGCACGTGCGCCGGGTTGACGACCTGGTAGTCGAAGAGCGCGTTCTGTCCGCCCCTGCGGGGAATGTCGAGGACCGTCGTCTCGAGGTTGAACGCCGAGGCGACGGAGTTGGGCTCGAACTCGTCCGCCGCGTAGACGACGCCGGTGCCGGCCGCGTCGGGGACGCGCGCGGAGCCGGTGAAGACCAGCCCGTCCTCCGGAAGCGGCCTGCCCGTCCGGGTGTCGATCAGCGTGGATTCGAGGCGCACGCGGCGCGGCGTGCCGGTCCCGCCCTCGCGCCACTCGATCTCGCCGATCACCCGCTCGCCGCGCGGCCAGAACCGGAGGGCCTTCGGGTCGACCGGCTTCCCGGCGGGAAGGCCGATGAACTCCAGCGCCTGGTGGACGTGGCTGGGGCGCGCCTTGACGACCGCGATGGACTCGTAGTCGTGTCCGCTGTTCGTCGCGATGAGGAAGAACTCCGCCTGGGTCTTCGCGTCGACGCCGCAGGCCCGCGCCTCGATGCGGACCTCGCGCGTCCCGCGGTCGGCCTTCAGGAACGGAAGCTCCAGCACCTTCGGTTCCGCCGCGGCCGAGGCGGCGGCGACGAGAAGTCCGGCGATCCATGCGATCTTCATTCGATTCTGGCTCCTGACGCGAAACGGGTTCCTCAAGACCGGGGACAGGCCGCCCCGCGGGATCGGCGCCCGACCGTGCACCGGTTCCCGACTCCCCGCTCCCGATCCCGCCTGGCTCCGCCTGTCCCCCGCATCCTATCCTTCCCCGCGCCGCGCGCAAAGCATGCTACGATCCTCTTCGTCCGGAGCACCGAACATGGACAGGCATCCCGGGGCGGGCGATCTTCACGCGATGGCGATGGAGGCGGGGTTCGATCTCGCCGCCGTTGCGCCCGCCGGCCCCTCGCCGCGGGAGGATGCGCTTCGTGAATGGCTCTCGGCGGGACGCCATGCGGACATGGCCTGGATGGAACGGTCGGCGGAGCGGCGCATCGATCCGGCGATCGCCTGGCCGGAGACCCAGGCCTATCTCGTGGCTGGACTTTCCTACTTCACCGAAGATCCGCCCGTGGCGGTCTGGCAGGACCCTGCGCGCGGCCGCATGGCGCGCTATGCCTGGGGGCCGGACTACCACGACGTCCTCGGGGCGCGGCTGCGGGCGCTGGCGGAGACGATCCGCCGGGCCGCCGGGCTGGCGCGCGCGCCGCGGGCGTTCGTCGACACCTCCGCGGTTCTGGAGCGCGATCTCGCCGAGCGCGCCGGCCTGGGCTTCATCGGCCGTCATTCGCAGTGGATCGCCCCGGGGTTCGGGTCCTGTGTCCATCTCGGCGGCCTGGCGCTGCCGTGGCGGGCGGAGCCGGCGTCCCCGTCCCTTCCGGCCGGCGCGGGGTGCGGCCGCTGCCGGCGTTGCGTGTCCGCGTGCCCGACCGGCGCGATCGGGCCGGATCGCGTCGTCGATGCGCGCCGCTGCATCTCGTGGCTGACGCTCGAATGCCGCGGTGCGATCCCGGCGGACGTGCAGCCGCGCATGGGCCGCTGGATCGCCGGCTGCGACGCCTGCCAGGAGCCGTGCCCCTGGGTGCGCGCGAAGTCGCGTCCGGCGGGCGCGCCGTACCTTCGCTTCGACGCCGATCGCCACGCCCCGCGGCTGGACGACATCCTCGCCCTCGACGAGGCCGGGTTCCGTGCGCGCTACCACGGCACCGTCCTCGCCCGAACCGGTCTCGCCCGCCTGCAGCGCAACGCCGCCGTCGCGGCGGCGAATGGCGGCCGGCGGGGGCTTCCGCCGCCCGCCGCGTGCGCGTAACATCGGGCCGTGAACTGGATCAACGAGACGTGGGGACGGCTGCCGATCCGGTCGTGGTGCGACGACCTGGAGACCAAGGCGGCGCGCCAGGCGGCCAACCTGGCGAACCACCCGGCCGTCTGGCGGCACGTGGCGCTGATGCCCGACTGCCACGTCGGCTTCGGCATGCCGATCGGGGGCGTGGTCGCGTGCCGCGACGCCGTGATTCCCAACGCCGTGGGCGTCGACATCGGGTGCGGCATGGTCGCCGTGCAGACGAGCGCGCCCGCCGCCGCGGCGACCACGGACCTCGTCCGTGGCATCCTGCGCGACCTCAAGCGGTCCGTGCCCGTGGGCGAGGGGCACGCGCACCGGCAGCCGCAGCCATGGAGCGGATTCGACGACTGCGACGCGTCGCCGGGCTGGCGCGACCCGCGCACTTGGGACCTGGCCACCCGCAACCTGGGCACGCTCGGCGGCGGCAATCATTTCCTGGAACTCCAGGCCGGGGACGACGGCCGCCTCTGGTTCATGGTCCATTCAGGCTCCCGCAACCTCGGGCTCCGGATCGCCAACCACCACCATGCGGTCGCCCGGCGTCTCAACGAGGGCATGAAGGTCGACCTGCCGGACCGCGATCTCGCCTACCTGCCGTCGGAATCGGAGGAGGGGCTGGCCTACATCCGGGACATGGGCTTCGCTCTCCGGTATGCGCGGGAGAACCGCCGCCGCATGATGATGCGGTTCGAGGAGGCCGTCGCCGCGCACATCCCCGGGGTGCGATTCGAGCGGGAGATCAACATCCACCACAACTACGCCGCCCGCGAGACCCACTTCGGCCGGCCCGTGTGGGTCCACCGGAAGGGCGCCACCTCGGCCCGTCGGGATGAGCCGGGGATCATTCCGGGCAGCATGGGAGCGCCGTCGTTCGTTGTCCGCGGTCTCGGCAACCCCGAGTCGTTCGAGTCCTGCTCGCACGGCGCGGGACGGGTGATGGGGCGGCTCGAGGCGTGCAGGACCCTCCGCCGCGAGGAGTGCGACGCGGCGATGCGGGGCATCGTGTTCGACGGATGGCGGCAGCTGGGCATGGACGGCCGTCACCGCGACCTGGCCGGGAAGTTCGATCTCGAGGAGGCCCCCGCGGCGTACAAGCCGATCGAGGCGGTGATGGCCGCGCAGCGCGACCTCGTCGAGCCGGTCGTCCGGCTGCGGCCGCTCGGCGTCGTGAAGGGGTGATCGGAGGATGGGACGTCAGCGCCGGCCCGAGGTCTCGATGCCGACGACCTTGCCGTCCCGGAACTCGATGCGCTCGGCTTCCCGCTCGCGCCAGTAGGTATACCCGGCCCACCCGACGTCGGGATGCGCGTACAGCCGGCCGCCCTTGCCGCGGGCGTAGTAGGTGTAGGGCACCATGTCGGTGTAGGTCTCGGGGTCGTGCGTCGTGTAGACCCAGACCGTGGACGTCCCGCCCTCCGTCACGCGCATGGTCACGCGTTCCGGAGTCCCGAGCACGATGCGGACCATGTCCTCCGTGAACCCGAGTTCGATGCGTCCCTGGCGGATCTTCTCCTGGACGTCGGAGGGAAACGTCGAGAACAGGCCGGGATTCGCCCGGATGCGGCTCTCCACCGTCGTCGCGCACCCGGCCGCCCCGCAGGCAAGCGCCAGGGCCAGGATGAAGGGAGCGATCCTCATGGCATCAACGTACCACACACGCTCCGTCCCGTCACGCGGACGGCGGCGGCTTTCAGGGCAGCTTGAGCTGCTGGCCGATCTTGAGCTTCGAGGGGTTGACGTCGGGATTGGCCTTCTCGAGCGCCGCGACGGTCACGCCGTACTTCCTGGCGATCTTGCCGAAGTTGTCGCCGGCCTCGACCTTGTGCGTCTTGCCCGACGGAGCGGCGGCGGCCGCGGGCGGGGTTGCCTGCTGGACGCCTGCAACCGGCGCCGCGCCGGCCGGTGCAAGACCGGTGGCGGGGGCGGGGGGCTTCGGCGGCGCCGTCAGCGTCGCGAGTTTTCCGGCCATCGTGTTCATCCGCTCGCTGACCGCGGTGAACTGGTCGCCGACCTGGCGGAACAGGCGGTCGATCTGCCCGGTCAGGTTGCGCAGGTTCTGATCGGTCGTGGCAACCGTGGCGCCCTGCGCCGCAAGGTCGGCGCGCAGCGCATCGACCGCCTTGCGCGCGTTGAGGCCGGCGACCAGCGCGACGGCGCCGACGACGATGGCGACCGCGGACAGGGCGATGATGACCAGGGTGGTGAGTCCCGGGCCATGGGAGGCGGAATCCGAAGCGTTCATGTCACTCATGGATGCCCTTTCAAAAACCCCGGCAGCATAGGGACGAAGGGGGGGGATCTCAAGCACATTCGGGCGCACCGGAGGACCGCATCGGCGCGTGGAGAATCCAGATCGCACCCGCCGTCCCCGAACCGGAGCGCGGGCCGCGCGGCGGGAGGGTCCGCGATCCGGCGGGGGCGTGGCCGGAGGTCAGGATTTCCGTTCGACGATGAAGCGCGCGATGGCGGCCAGCGGCTCGACGGGGCCGGGCAGTCCCTGCAAGGCGTCGATGGCACGGTCCGCAAGCCGTTCCGCCTCGCGGGCGGCCTGGTCGATGCCGTAGAGGGCCACGTAGGTCATCTTCCCGCGGGCCGCATCGCTGCCCACCGCCTTGCCGAGGGCGTCCGGCGTGGAGGTGGCGTTGAGGATGTCGTCGGCGACCTGGAAGGCCAGGCCGATGTCGAGCCCGTAGCGGCCCAGCGCATCGAGGGCCGGATCGCCGGCGCCGGCGGCGATCGCGCCCATGCGGCAGGCGGCCTGGAGGAGCTTCGCCGTCTTGTGGATGTGGATGAAGCGCAGTTGCTCCGCGTCCGGCGCGCGGCCTTCCGAGGCCAGGTCCTCGAACTGTCCCCCCGCCACGCCGCGGCTGCCGGCGGCCGTGGCCAGCTCGATCGCGAGGCGTCCGGCCTCCGGGGTCCGGGCGAGCAGTTCGAAGGCGAGCGTCAGGAGGCTGTCCCCGGCCAGAATGGCGTTGGCCTCGCCGAAGACCTTGTGGGAGGTCGGTTTGCCCCGGCGCAGGTCGTCGTTGTCCATGGCGGGCAGGTCGTCATGGATCAGCGTGTAGGTGTGGAGACATTCGAGGGCGACCGCCGCGGTCATCGCGTCTTCGCCGCTTCCTCCGGCGGCCTCGGCGGCGGTCAGGCACAGGATCGGCCGGATCCGTTTGCCGCCGCAGAAGATGCTGTACCGCATGGCCTCGTGCAGCCGCACCGGGCGTTCCGACGCGGGCGGAAGATGGCGGTCCAGCGCGTGATCGACCCGCGCCCGCCGTTCCTCCATGTAGGTGGCAACGTCGAACATGCGGCCGGACTATGGCGGTTTGATCTTCTCATGACAACCCCCGATGTGCTGTATTGCGCCGGAACGGACATGGTCGCGATTCTCGTCATCAGTCTCCTTCTCCTGGCCCTGATGCTGCACAACATGCGCGGCTGGCCCCGGGTGTCGGCGGGGAACGGGCCGCCGCCCGGATCGGTCTCGGTCCTGATCCCGGCCCGGAACGAGGAGCGCACGATCGCGACGGCGCTGGACGGCGTCCTTGCGCAGCCGGACCCCGTGCTCGAAGTGCTCGTCTACGACGACCACTCGACGGACCGGACCGCCGCGATCGTCGGCGCGGCCGCCGCGCGCGACGGCCGCGTGCGGCTCGTCGCCCCGGAGCCCCTGCCGGACGGCTGGTGCGGGAAGCCGTTCGCCTGTGCGCAGCTCGCGGCCCGGGCGCGGGGGGACTGGCTGCTGTTTCTCGACGCCGACGCGCACGTGCGGCCGGGCGCGGTCGGCCGGATCGCCGCCGAGGCCGCGGCGCGCGGCGCGACCTTTCTCTCCTGCTGGCCGGGGATCGAGACGGGCGGGTTCTGGGAGAATGTCTTCATGCCGATGCTGAACCACGTGGTCTTCTCGCTCTTCCCGGCGGCGCTGTCGCTCACGATGCGGATCCCCGCGCTGGGGCTGGCCCACGGCGCCTGCATCCTGGTGCGGCGCGAGGACTACGAACGGAGCGGCGGGCACGCGATGGTGCGGGGGGAGCTGTTCGAGGACACGGCGCTGGCGCGCGCCTGGCGTGCGACGGGCCGGCGCGGCCTCTGCCTCGACGGGCAGGGCGAGGTGACGGTGCGGATGTACGAGTCGTTCGGCGCGATCTGGACTGGATTCCAGAAGAACGTCTACCCGGCGTTCCGGCACGAGGTCAGTTTCTGGCTCTTCCTGGCCTTCCACCTGGTGTTCTTCGTCCTGCCCTTCGTCGCGGCGCCGGTGATGACCCTCGCGGGGGGCGATCCCCGGCCGGCCTGGGGCGCGGCGGCGGCCGCCCTCCTCGGCCGCGCGGCCCAGGCCCGCCGGTTCCGGTACCCGGCATGGTCGGTCCTCCTGCACCCCCTGGCCGAATGCGCGCTTCTGGGCGTGGCCGTCACGTCGTGGTACAAGTGCCGCATCGGCGCGGGGATCGAGTGGAAGGGCCGGACCTATCGCGGAAGGAGATCATGAGCGCGGGCCGGAGGAAGGTCGTCGTCGTCGGGGCCGGGCTGGGCGGGCTGGCGGTCGCCCTCCGGCTCGCGGCGCGCGGCGGGTCCGTCACGGTGTGCGAACAGACCTCGTCGCCGGGCGGGAAGATGAACCGCTGGGAGACCCGGGGGTACCGCTTCGACACCGGCCCCTCGCTGATCACGATGCCCTGGGTCTTCGAGGAGCTGTTCGAGGCTGCGGGAACCCGGTTGCGCGACCACGTCGAGCCCGTGAGCGTGCAGCCGCTGGCCGATTACCACTTCGATGACGGCACGCACTTCACGCACACGGCCGATCTTCCCGAATGGCTGGCGACGGTCCGCCGCCTGGAAGGGGGCGACGCGTCCGGCTTCCTGGGCTTCCTGGCGCTCGGCGCCCGGCTGTTCGAACTGTCCAGGGCCACCTTCTTCAAGCGGTCGCCCTTCGACCGGCCCGATCCGTCCGCGCTGGGGAGCCTGCGGCACATGCCGCTGCGCCACGGGTGGGGCGCCTACGACCGCACGGTCCGCCACTTCGTCCGGAGCCCGCACCTGCGCCAGATGCTCGACCGCTACATCACGTACGTCGGATCGTCGCCGTGGCGGACGCCGGCGACGCTGTCGGTCATCCCCTACGTCGAGTACGCCTACGGCGGCTGGCACATCCGCGGGGGGCTGTACCGGCTTGTCGAGGCGATCGCCGGGCTGTGCACCCGGGCGGGGGCCGCGATCCTGACGGGAGCCCGCGTGACCGCGATCACGCGTCGCGGCGGACGGGCCTCCGGCGTGGACCTCGAGGATGGGCGTCATCTCGAGGCGGACGTGGTCATCATGAACGGCGACGCCTCGTGCACGCCACGCCTGCTGGGCCGGCCGGAGGCCCGGGCCCTTCCGGAGCGCGAGCGGTCGCTGTCGGGTCTCATCTTCCTCTTCGCCCTCCGGAACGAGATGTCCGGCCGTCCGCATCACAGCGTGTTCTTCTCCGCCGATTACGCGGAGGAGTTCCGGCAGCTCTTCGACGAGCGGCGGTTCCCCGACGACCCCACCGTGTACGTCAACCTGCCCGGCCGCACCGACCGGACGATGACCCCCGGCGGAGGCGAGGTGATGTTCGTCATGGCCAACGCGCCGGCGAATGACGCGGATGCCTGGGATGCGACCGCGATCGCCTCCGCGCGGGCCCGCGTGCTGTCGCGACTTCGAAAGGGCGGCTGGCCGGACTTCGAAGCCGACGTCGTCGATTCCGCCGTCTGGACGCCGCGCCGGATGGCCGCGCAGTACGACATGCCCGGGGGCGCGATCTACGGGCGGGCGTCCCACGGCTGGCGCGGCGCGTTCCTGCGCCCCCCCAACCGGGACCGGCGCGTGCCCGGCCTGTACCACGTGGGCGGCAGCACGCATCCGGGCGGCGGCACCCCGACCGTCCTGATGTCCGCGGCGATCACGAGCGATCTCATCCGGCGTCATGAAGGCCTCTAGCGCGGTTCTTGCCGGGCTCGCCGGCCTGTACGCCCTGCTGTGGGCGGGCGGCGTGATCTCGTACCTGTTCCTCGGCGGGCCGCCGGCGGACGCGGCCTGGACGGCCCCGTCGTTTCTCGCCCTCGCGGCGGTCCTGACGCTCGCCGTGGCCCCGGCCGGCGAGCGCTGGATCCTGCTGGCCGCCGCGGCGATCGGGTTCGCGGCGGAGGCCGCCGGCGTGGCGTGGGGGATCCCCTTCGGCCGCTACCGCTACACCGCGACCCTGTTCCCGCACGTGGCGGGCGTGCCCGTCGTGATGGCGGCGGCGTGGCTCGTGCTGTTCGCCTACCTGCGGCAGATGCCGGTCCGGCCGGTCGCGGCGGCCGCCTGGATGACCGCGATCGACCTGGTGATCGACCCGCTGGCCGTCAACGTGCTGGACTACTGGACGTGGGAGGGAACCGGGCCGTACTACGGCATCCCCTGGAGCAACTTCGCGGGGTGGTTCATCGTCAGCCTGGCGCTCTTCTCGCTGCCCGCGCGGCGCGCGGCCCCGCAGGCGTGGACCGCCCGGCTCGGACTGAGCGTGGTCCTCTTCTTCACGGTGATCGCGCTGGGAACCCGGCTGTGGCTGGCGGGCGGGGTCGGCCTGGCGCTGGTCATTCTGCACGCGGCCCTGGGGAGGGCCGAAGCGCGTCGATCGCGGCAAAGCACCGCTGCAGTTCCTCCGGGCTCGCCGGACCGTTGAACCGGTAGGCGACGGTGCCGGCCGGGCTGACGACGACGAGGTTGGCGACGCGGGCCTCGTACCGGTAGCTCGTGGAGACCTCGCCGGTCCAGTCCATCATCACGGGATACGCGAGGCTCTGCCGGAACAGCGCGCGAAGCATCGGGCGCAGCGGGGAGGGGACGCCCGCGACCTTCGCCACGCCGTGGATGTCGATGGCATCCCGGTAGCGCTCGTACAGCGGCCGCACCCACGGCTCGAGCTGGTCGGAGCCGGCGCGGTCGGCGAACGTCAGCACCGTCACGCGCTCCTTGGGGAAGCCGACCTGGTGGGTTCGTCCATGCTGGTCCTGGAGTTCGAAACCCGCCGCACGGACGTCGACGCGGGCGGTGGCCCCGGCGCGCACGATGCCCGCGAACAGAAACAAGACGATGAAATGGCGCATTGATGGAGTATAAGTATCTCCATTCGGACAGGGAAGCCCGGACGCAGGGAGCGCAAAACCACGGTATGTCGGATTCGCCGGCCATGATCGGACGGACGCCGGCCCCCGGGCGGGGCGGGGGGCGTGCGCCCGTGCCGGGGTCCGCCCCGGAGCGGCCGTCCCCTGCGCCGCCGAGGGTGTGGACCGTGGCCGCCTGGACCGATTTCGAGACGACGGTGCGGCGGCGGGCGCTTTCGGCGGCGACCCCGGCCGGTTCGTGGGAGACCGTCGTCCGCGCTTCCCGCCGCGTCATGCGGACCTATACGACCAGCTTCTTCATCGTCAGCCGGTTCCTTCCCCGCGCCAAGCGCGATCGCGTGGAGGTCATCTACGCCACGGTCCGCTACCCCGACGAGGTCGTCGACACCTTCCCGCTCCCGGCCGCGGAGCGCGCCGGGCGGCTCGACGCGTGGGCCGCCGCCTACGAGACTGCCCTGGGGTGCGCTTCGCTCCGCGAGTCGATGGAGCGCGGCGTGCCCTGTTTCCTTGCCGGTTTCCGCGAGGTCGTTCGCGAGAGCGGCATTCCGCCCGAGCACTACCGGTCCTTCCTGTCTGCCATGCGGCTGGACGTCCGGCCCCGGCCGTTCGAGTCGCTGGCCGACTTGATCGACGCCTACATCTACGGCAGCGCCATCGTGGTCGGGTACTTCCTCGCCCACGTGTACGGCGCCGCCTCTCCCGACCGCTTCCCGCAGGCGCTCGAGTGCGCGCGCGATCTCGGGATCGGCCTTCAGTTGACCAACTTCCTGCGCGACGTGGGCGAGGACCAGGCGCGGGGCCGCATGTACCTGCCGCAGGATCTGCTCCGAGCGGAGGGCCTCGCCGGGGCGGATGCGCGGGATCCCGCGTGCCGGGCCGCGTTCGCCCGGGTCGTCCGGGCGCTGGCCGCCGAGGCCGCCCGCTACTACGAGAGGTCGGCCCGCAACCTCGAG
>CAYODK010000030.1:0-13348 GCA_964402695.1 uncultured Verrucomicrobiota bacterium | reverse complement strand
AGGCGTTCGCGCCGGACAGCCGGATCGCGATCCGGGCGTGCATCGATGTGTACGGACTCCTGAACCAGCGCATCCTTCGCAGCGAGCGGGGCATCGACCACCGCGAGAGCGTGCCGCTGCGCGAGAAGCTGCGGCCGCTCCCGCCCAGCAAGTACTGGCGCATCCCGCTCGCCTACCTCGTCGAATGAAGGACCACCTTCCAACGGACGGGGGCGGGGCCGGCCGGCGCGCGATCGTCGTCGGGGGCGGGCTCGGCGGTCTCAGCGCGGCGATCCATCTCCGGCGCGCCGGCTTCGAGGTGACCGTCCATGAGGCCAACGACCGCGTCGGCGGGCGCGCCAACCTCATCGAGGAGGGCGGCTTCCGGTTCGACACCGGCCCCTCGCTGCTGAACTACCCGTGGGTCTTCGAGGACCTCTTCCGCGCGGCGGGCCGGTCGATGGGCGACTACGTCCGGCTCCTGCCGGTCGATCCCTCGATCCGGTTCCTCTGGGCCGACGGCACCACCTTCGCCCTGTCGGGCAACCTGGGCTTCCTGCGCGCCGAGTGCGAACGGGTGGAACCCGGCTCCTCGGCCGGTCTCATGGCGTTCCTCGCCGATGCGGAGAGGAAGTACGACTTCTCGTTCCGCAAGCTGGTCCTGCGGAACGTGGACAACCCGGTCGCGTGGATGGCCGCCCTGTCGCCGCGCGAACTGATGAAGTCCGCCGTGTGGCGGTCGCTCGATGGCGAACTCGGCCGCTTCTTCCGGAGCCCGCACATCCGCGAGGCGCTGGGCTCCTACGCAATGTATCTCGGCGGATCGCCGTGGACGCTGCCGGGCCTCTTCTCCATCCTCCCCTACGGCGAACTGGCCTACGGGCTCTGGCTGCCGGAGGGCGGGATCTACGGGCTCGTCGAGGCGATCGCCCGCCTCGCCGGCGACCTCGGCATCCGCATCCTCACGCGCAGCCGGGTCCGCCGCATCCTCGTTCGGGACGGGGCCGTCGCCGGCCTCGAGATGGCCGACGGAAGCCGCGTCGACGGGACGCTGGTCGTCTCCAACGTGGACGTTCCGACCACGCGCGCGGAACTGCTGGGCGAGGGGGCGGCCGTCCGCCCCCCCGTGATGACGCCGGGCGTGATCACGTTCTACTGGGGACTCCGCGGCCGCGTGGAGGGGCTCCGGCACCACACGATCTTCCTGCCCCGCGACTGCCGGGACGCTTTCGAGGATCTGCTGCGGCGGAGGCGCATCCCCCGCAACCTTCCGTTCTACGTCAGCGTCCCGTCGGACACCGACCCGTCGCTGGCGCCGGCGGGATCGACGGCCGCCTTCGTGCTCGTCCCGACCCCCCGCCTGCGCGAACTCGGGGCGATCGACTGGCCGGCCGCCGTGGCGGGCGTCCGCGCCCATGTCCTCGAGCGCCTCCGCGCCCACGGCATCGAGATCGACCCCGCCCGCATCGAGTTCGAGCGAGTCTGGACGCCGGAGACCTGGGGCCGGATGTTCGGCCTGTACGACGGCTCCGCCTTCGGGGCCGCCCACTCGCTCTTCCAACTCGGTCCGTTCCGATCGCCGAACCACGACCGCCGCATCCGCGGCCTCTACTACGTCGGCGCCAGCACCACGCCGGGAACCGGCCTCCCCATGGTCGCGCTCGGCGGCGCGATGACGGCCGCGAGGATCCTCGCCCATGCACCTTGAACCGTACGGCAACGGCTCAAGGACCTTCCTGGCCTTCCACGGATGGGGCGGGGATCACCGCGAGTTCGCGCCGCTGGCCGCCCGGCTGCCCCCGGACGTGCTCCTTCTCAGCGCCGACCTGCCCGGCTACGGCCGGTCTCCGAAGCCCCCGCGATGGGAGATGGGGACGATCCTGGACGAGATCCTCGGCGAGATCCGTGCGCGGGAGCTTCGCGACGTGACGCTGGTCGGCTTCTGCAGCGGCGCGGTGATCGCCCTGCTGCTCGCGCAGCGGGTCCCGGATCGGGTGCGCCGGATCGTGATGATCGAGCCGTTCGCCTTCCTGCCCTGGTATTTCCGCCTCTTTGTCGCCGGCGCGTTCGGACGCCACGCCTACCGGACCACGTTCGCCAGCCCCCTGGGCCGGCGGATCACGACCTGGGTCCTGCGGCGCCGACAGTCCACCGACGACGACTTCATGGGCGCGTTCGGGCGCATCGACCACGAGACGACGCAGGAGTGGCTCGCCCTCTTCCATCGCGTGGGCCGGGCCGGCCAGTTCGCCGGACTGACGATGCCGATCGACATCGCCAGCGGGGAGAACACGTTCGCCGCGGTCCGCGAGTCGATCCGCGAATACCAGGCCATCTTCCCCCAGGCCCGGATGCACGGGCTGCGCCACGTGGGGCACCTCCCGCTGGTCCGCGGGGCGCGGCAGCTGGTGCCGATCGTCTTCGGCGAACCCGGCTGAACGCGGGGTCGGTCGGACGCGAGCGGACCGGTCACGTCCGCGGCCGCGTCGGCCAGGGCGGCCTCGGGCTACTTCAGTTCCGTGATGAACAGGTTCCGGAATCGGAACTGGCCGCCGCCGGGGACCTCGGCCTGGAGCGAGATGAAGCCTTCGCGGGGACCCTGAAGTCCCTCCGCGCTCCACGCGGGCTTGCCGTTGATCTCGAGCGAGACCGCGGCGCCGCGGACGGTCAGCTTGAAGGCGTTCCATTGGCCGTCCTTGACCAGGCCCGTGCTCGCCGCGCCGGTCAGCCCGCCGACGTTGCCCTCCTGGCCCTTGCGCAGGTTCACCTGGTAGCGGGGCGGCCACGGCTTGCCCTCGGGGACGCTGTCGTACCGGAAGTAGACCCCGCTGTCCCACTTGTCGTCCTTCAGCGCCTTCCACTCGAACTCCATCACGAAGTCCGCGTACTTCCTCGCCGTCTGGATGAGGCCGTTGCCGTCCTTGATCAGGATCTCGCCCCCGTCGACGACGGCGTCGCAGGTGCGGACCGTCCATCCGTCGAGCGATTTCCCGTCGAACATCGGAACCCGCGGCGCATCCGCCGCGAGGACGGGGACGGAGATCAGACCGGCGACCGCAAGGGCCGCCACGCGTGCGATCGGCAGTGTGCTCATGTGCCTATCCATATCGGGATCCGTGGCCGAAGGCAATCCCGCAGGGCAGGCGCCGCGGCGCCCCCCAGGCACATCCTCTCGTATCCCCATCGGAAGGGATCTGGAGGGCCGCGCTCCGTCGCGGCCGCATCGATGCGTACTTGAGACGGGTCTTGCTCGCGTGCGGCGTGCTGCGCCGATGATCCGGGTTCAAAGAAAGGCCTTGCCGGATCCGCCTTGGCGCGTATGAATAAGGCTATGACGGCGACGATGCATGCGCGGGTGGGCTGGTGGATGACGGTCGGGCTGGTGGTCCTGGCCTTCGCCGGTCCGCGGGCCGGCGCACAGACGGTGGGCTACTGGCGGTTCGAGACCGATCTCGACGGAAGTGCGAACGGGCTTTCGGCGCCGAACGAGGCGGTCGGCAGTGCGATGGCGTCCTCGAGCGCCGCCGTGATTGCCGACCCGGCGGTCCTGTACGTGCCGGGCATCGGGGCGTTCAACGCAGGGGCCGTCGACGGCCTCGCGAACATCAATGGGACCGTCCCGTCCTACGCAGCGCTCAACGTCGGTTCGATCACCGTGGAGTTCTGGGCCCGCAGCGTGGAGGGGGCGGGCGACCTCGTCTCCCGGACCGACGGCAGCTCCGCCGGGTTCCGCATCACCGACTTCAACAGCGTGGACGTGACCTATTACGTGGACGACGGCCTGGGCGGGTCGCAGGCGGTGACCATCAACACCGGCCTCAACCTCGACACGCCCTGGACGCACATCGCGTGGACCTACGACGCCGTGACGGGCCTCGGGGGGGTCTGGTCGAACGGGACGCGCATCGGCGTGCAGGGGACCGCGACCCCCGGGATGGGGCTCGTCTGGACCGGCGCGGGCGATCTCAAGGTGGGGACGGATATGGACGGCGGCGCCTCGCTCATCACCGGCAGCGGCCTGCTCGACGAACTGCGCATCAGCGACACCGCGCTGGCGCCGGCCCAGATGCTCAACGCCCCGTTGCAGGTGGATTTTGGCGCGAACGTGCCGCAGGACGTCCAGGCCGGTTACTACGAGTTTACCCGGGGGACGCTCGGGCAGGCCTCGCCGAACATCGACGGCCCCGTTTCCGAGGCCTTCGCGACGCCCATCGGCGTCGGCGGTTCCGTGACGGTTGTCGTCGATTCCGAGAACACCGCCAACACGATCGACTTCCGCGATCGCGGCGATGCGACCGCGGGCGTGATCGGGGACCTGATCGAGGATCATGTGAAGAACCAGAACGGCGGGGTCCGGCTCACGCTGCAGGGGCTGGAGGCCGGCCAGTACGAGATGACGAGCTGGCACCACGACGGCGGCGGCGGGGCGGCGGGGAATCTGATCGACATCTTCGTCAGCGATGCGCTGGGCGGCGACCGGCTGCTGGTCGACGATCTGGCGACCACGGGCGGCCTCGCCCCGACGAGCGTCGCCCGTGCGACCTACCTCTTCTGGGCCGATGGCGCCAACGACGTCGTGTTCCTGTTCGACGATGCCAATGCGGCGGGCAACACGGACCGCGAGACCGCCGTGAACGGCTTCATGCTCGTGCAGATCCCCGAGCCGATGACCCCCGCGCTGCTGGCCGCCGGGCTGCTCATCCTCCGGCTCCGCCGCCGTCGCTGAGCGCGATCGCCCGTCAGTATTCGGGCGGTGGAACCGCCTGCAGGGCCTTCGTCGACAGCAGGCCGCAGGCGGCGGCGATGTCGAGCCCCCGCGAACGGCGGACCGTCGCGAGGATGCCCTTCGCGTTCAACCCCTCCTGGAAGGCCTGGACCGTGTCCTCGTCGGATCCCTCAAGCGGCACGCCGGGGATCGGGTGGAATCGCATCAGGTTGATCCGGCAGCGCAGGCCGTTGAGCAGCCTCGCCAACTCCTTCACGTGCCGCGGCGAGTCGTTGAGGCCCTGGAAGAGGATGTACTCGAAGGAGACGCGCCGCTGGAGGCCGAAGTCGTGCGCGCGCAGCGTCGCGATCACCTCCGGCAGCGGGTGGACGTGTTCGATCGGCATCAGCCGCCGGCGCTCCTCCTCGAAGGGGGTGTGCAGGCTGACCGCCAGGTGGCACTGGCTCTCGGCGAGGAATCGCTTCATCGCGGGCACGAGCCCGACGGTCGAGACGGTGATCCGGCGCGGGCTCATCGCGCAGCCCCAGGGTGCGGTCAGGATCTCGAGGCTCGCGAGCACCGCGTCGAGGTTGTCCAGCGGCTCGCCCATGCCCATGTAGACAAGGTTCGTCACGCGCTCGCGCTCGGGCAGGCTGCCGTACTGGTTGAAGATCTCGCCGGCCGAGAGGTGACCCTGGAAGCCCTGCTTCGCCGTCATGCAGAAGAGGCAGCCCATCTTGCAGCCGACCTGCGTCGACACGCAGAGCGTGCTGCGGTCCGGCTCGGGGATCCACGCCGTCTCGATGAAGCGGCCGCGCAGGGTGGGGTAGAGGTACTTCTTTGTCCCGTCGGAGGACTCCTGCACGCGGGCCGGCGGCGCCGCGCCGACCTCGTGCCGCTCCGCCAGGGTCGCCCGCGCCTTGGCGGAGAGGTTGGTCATCGCGGCGATGTCCGTCGCGTGCTTGCGGTAAAGCCAGTCGGCAATCTGCTTCGCCCCGAAGGCCGGCAGCCCCGCCTCCGCCGCGACCGCGCGCAGCCCGTCGAGCGTCAGGCCCAGCAGCGGCGTCTTTCCGGACGGTTCCATGCGCCCACTGTAGCCCGCCCCGCTCCGCGGCGCGAGCGCACCGGGGCGGCCGCAGCCATCCGTACGTCTCACGGGTCGTGCTCTGGGACTTCGTGTGCAGCCGAGGATCTGGGCGGTCGTCGCCGCTTGACAACCGCAATGCGGCATAGCAGCATTGCAGCATGACGACCCTCACGATGACCCGCCGGGGCGGGATCACGCTGCCCCCGGAGATTCGGCGACGCCTGGGCGTCGACCGGATGAACCCGCCGCTGCTCCTTGTGGAGGAGCGGGATGGCGGAGTGTTTCTGCAGCCGGCGACGGTCCTGCCGGTTCGCGACATCCCGGAACCGCAGATCCGCGAGTGGATCCGGGAGGACGAGGCGAGCATGAAGGCCTTCCGCAAGCGGATATCACGCTCGCCGTGAGGGTGTTCCTTGATTCCAGCGTCCTCCTGGCGGCATCGGGTTCCGCCGCGGGCGCGTCGCGTGCGGTCCTGGAGTGGGCGGCATCCAACCGGTGGACCCTGCGGACCTCCGACTACAACATCGCCGAGGTCCGGAACCTCCCGAAACTCGGCGATCCGGCAGGGCGTGACTGGACGGAGCGGATCCTGCCGCGAGTCGGCGTGGGCCCCGGCGCGCCGATCCTCCCGAGCGAATGGTCGGACCGGGTGCCCGCCAAGGATCTTCCGGTGATCCTGTCCGCCGTCGCCGACCGGTGCGACGTGCTGCTGACCCTGGATCGGAAGGACTTCGGGGCGCTGATGAAGTCGCCGCCCAGAGGGATGCGGGTCTGCACGCCGGGGGAGTTTCTGGAGTGGCGTCGGCGGTCACCCGGCGGAGTGGTTCAGAAGTAGACCTCGGCCCGGACACGGCCGGCGGGCACGCCCCGGGCGAAGAGGGCCTCGCGGACGGCGACGACCATCTCGGGCGGGCCGCAGAGAAGGCAGGGGCCGTCCGGCAGGGGGTCGAGCCGGGCGACGAGGTCCGGGAGGCGGCCGCGTTCGATGCCCGGGCCCTCCGCGCGCGACGAGCAGCGGCGATAGACGAGACCCGCCTCCGCCGCGAACTCCGCCGCCCCGTGGAACGACGCGGCCGAGCGCGCGCCGTGGATCAGCGTCTTTCCCGCCGCCAGCCCCGCGCGGCGCATCGAGACGAACGGCGCGATGCCGGTGCCGCCGGCGATCCAGAGTCCGGGCCCGGCTTCGCCCGCGAACGTCCCGCCGGGCGGGGTCGTCCACACGGTGTCGCCGGGCCGGGTGGCGGCCAGCCGGGGCGTGAGCGCCCCGCCCGGATGCACGTCGAAGAGGATCTCCATCGCGTCCTCGCGAGGACCGCTGGCGAGGCTGTAGAGGCGCGGCTCCGCCGTCGGGTCCAGCGTGAGGCCGACATGCTGTCCGGGGAGAAAGCAGAAGGGACGGTCGAGCGCGACGAGGTGCAGTCCCTCGTCGAGCCGCTCATTCGACCGCACGCGGACGGCGATCGGTCCGGGCGTCGGTCCTGACGGATCCTTCGGCATGCGGACAGTCTACACCACGCGGGTTTCCAAGGTTTGGAAACCCCCTCGCGCGAGCTTCCAAGGTCAGGACGGAGCCCCGCGCGGCGCCAACGTGAGACTCGGAGGAAGACGATGCCGGACGGGCTTCCCGTTCGCCGGGTCGGCTACTTCGCCGCGGATTTCTTCCGCGCCGGCTTCCGGGCCGCCGGAGCGGGCGTGGCGTCGCCGAAGCGGGAGCGGTGGTCCTTCTCGTAGAGGGCCTGGTCAAGGATGTCGCCGGTCTTCTCGGGCGCGTGGGCCTGTTCGGCAAAGGCGGCCATGCGCTTGAGGACGTCCGGGTGGGCGGCGGCGATGTCGGTCGTTTCGGAGATGTCCTTCGCGAGGTCGAAGAGCTTCCAGTCGTCCCGATGCCGGCTGCGGACGGCCTTCCAATCGCCCATGCGGACCGCGACGTTGCCCGGCGACTCCCAGTAGAGGAACTCGTGCTTCGTCTGCGTCCTCCCCGCGGCCTTCTCGCCGAGCAGGGCCGGCACGAACGAGATCCCGTCGATCCCCTTCGGACATTCAGCCCCGGCGAGTTCCGCGAGTGTCGGCAGCACGTCGGGGAAGTAGCCAAGATGATCGCACGCGCGGCCGGCCGCGATCCGGCCCGGCCAGCGCGCGAGGAACGGGACGCGCAGACCGCCCTCGAAGAGGTCGCCCTTCCCGCCGCGGAATTCAACGCCGGTCTTCGGATCGACGTTCGGCGCATGGAAGCCGCGCGGGTGCTGCGCGTCCTTGAAGTACGGGTTGCCTCCGTTGTCGCCGCTGAAGAGGACGAGCGTGCGGTCGTCGAGCCCGAACTCCTTGAGCTTGGCCATGATCTCGCCGACCTGCCGGTCGATCATCGCCACCATCGCCGCGTAGGCCTTCGGTTCGTGGCCGTCGTTGGCGCCGGGCCAGTCCCTGTCCTTGTACAGCGCCCACGCGGGGTCGTCCTCCGGGATGTCGAACATGCCGTGCGGCGGCGTGAAGGGGAGGTAGAGGTAGAACGGTCGGTCCTTGTTCGCGCGCAGGAAGGCCATCGCCTCGTCGAAGATCCGGTACTGCGAGTAGGTTTTTCCCTCGCGGCCGCCGGACGGGTTGCCTTCGAGCGGAACCTCCTCGCTGTTGCGGATCAGGTAGGGCGGGTAGTAGGTGTGCGCGTGGACCTGGTCGTAGTAGCCGAAGAAGACGTCGAACCCGTGCTGCTCCGGCACGCCCGTCGTGCCCCGGTTTCCGCAGCCCCACTTGCCGAAGCCGCCGGTCGCGTAGCCCGCTGCCTTGAGCACCGAGGCGACCGTCGCCTCGCCGGCCTGGATCGGCGTACCGCCGCCGTTCGTGCGGACGGAGGCGTGGCCGAGGTGCTTCCCGGTCATCAGCACGCAGCGCGTCGGCGCGCACACCGGGCCGCCGGCCAGGATCTGGGTGAACCGGGTGCCCTCCGCCGCGAGCCGGTCGACGTTCGGCGTCCGCATGTGCGGATGGCCCATGCACGACAATTCGTAGTAGCCGAGTTCGTCGATGACGACGTGCACGACGTTCGGCTTCGGCGCGGGCGCGCCCGTCGCGAGCCCCGCGATCGCGGCGAGTCCGGCGAGCAGGGCGATCCGGCATCCGGTCTTCATGGGTGGTCTCCTTGTGCTGCGGTACCGCACCCTGCCATCCTGGGCCAGGCGTGAGGGTCGGACAAGGGAAAAGCGGGACCGCGACTGAGGAACCGGTGCGGTCGGGGACGGCTTCAGCGATGGACGCGCAGAGCGCGGTAGATGGCCCCGCCGTCGGCGCAGGCATGCCAGAGTTCGGCGTCCTGTTCGTGCGTGTCGTAGGTCCAGTGCAGCCATCCGTCGATGCCGCGGTCGGCGAAGAGTCGGACGAGGTCCGCCATCCATGCGGCGGCCGGAGCGGACCCGGGGAAGCGCGACTTGAAGGCTCCGAACTCCCCCGCGACCACCGCCACGCCCCGCTCGCGGGCCAGGCGCCGCACGGTATCCCACTCGACGGACGCGAGATCGGCGGCGAAGCTGGCGGCGTCGGCGCAGTAGAAATGGAGGTCGAGCACGTCGGCCTTGGACCGGAGGATCGCCGCAGGACGGAAGGGAACGCGGTTCTTCCAGCCGGCCTTCTCGACACGGAAATCGCCCGGCCCCGACCGGCCGACGGCCTTGAAAGTGAAGACGCCGGCCCAGGAAACGGCGCCGGGCTGGGCCTCCCGGATGGCTTGCGTCCACGTGTCGATGACGTGGACAGCCGAGTCGTCCGCGAGGGCCTGCCGCTGCTCCGGCACCCGGTAGGTGCGGCCGTTGGCCGCGGTGACCGTGCCGGTGGTCTGTGCGAACGGCGGGGCGACCGCGTAGCACAACTCGTTCTGGAGGTCCCACGCGAGGATGGCATCCGGCGCCCGGGGATCCGCGGCCCGCAATCCGGCCGCGACATCGCGCAAGTAGTCCGCCTTGGCTGCGACGCGGCCGGCGCAGAGCAGGTCGGCGTTGGCCGGATGGAACTCAGGTGGCGGCGCCTTCAGACCATCCGAGTATGGAGGCACGCGCGGAAAGGAATCCATCGAAAGCACCACGGCGATTCCGTTCGACCCGGCGCGCACGAGGAAGTCCGCCAGGTTGGCGAGATAGGGCGCCGACAGGCCGGTCTGCCCGGCGCGGGCCACGGAGCCGGAGAGGCCCGCGTGACCGTTGACAAAGACGCGCACGGTGTTGAAACCATCGGTCCGCAGCCGGCCGAACGTCTCGTCCGCCGCAGCCCGGTCGTAGTGGCGCGGATCGAAGGTGCCATGGCTGGAATGGAGGCGGATGTAATTGAAGCCGCGCACCGGGATCGGGCGCCCCGAGGCCGAGTCGACAAGCCGGCCCTGTTCGACGTGGTAGCGTGCGGGTGCCGGTTCGCGAGCGCCGGCGCCGCCGGACGACGCGGCGGCCAATGCGGCGAAGAGGGCGGCTCCTGTGGAGGAGCGGATCCGCATGGGACGTTCCTCAGGGTGCCGGTGGCGCGTTCGTCGCCGGCCGGAATTCGATCCAGTCCAGCTCGGCGGCGGCCCGGGTGCCGGTGTACTGGCTGTTGCAGCTCACGCTCAGCGAGAACGATTTCGGCAGGTCGCCGCCGACGTGGGCCTTCCAGTCGTCCGCGACGTTGCGTTCCTCGATGACGAAGTCCCCGCCGCTCGCCTTGTTCCGAAGTCCGATCCAGTGGACCTTCACGACGCCGGCCGCGTAGGAGGCGGTGCCGGTGGCGGCGACGGGGGTGTCGGTTTCCCACCGCCACGCGAGGCTGGTCTTGCCGAACAGGCCGCCGGTGCCGAGGTAGATGCCGATCGCCTGGTCGTCCTTGGCCGCGTCCCGTCCGTCGGCGCCGGCCGGAAACTCCGTCACGCGCCAGCGCCAGCGGAGCACCGGCGTCGCGCGCAGGTCGACGCCGTCGACCGGGATGAAGAACGACGCCGTCGCCTTGTCGGCCGTCATGCGAAGCGCGCGCCCGTCCTCCGCGCCCTTTGCGTCGGCCACTTCGAAGACCGCGGCGGGTGTGCCGGGCTTGCCCTTGGTCTCGGCGCCCTTGGGCAGCTCGCGGAAGTCCTCGCGCCACGCGGGGGCGTCGGCCGCGGCGGCCGCGGAGGCGGCCAGGAGCAGGGCGGCGGCCCGGGAATGGACGGGACGGTTCACGGCACGGCGGCCGGGGGGGCCGCGTGGACGTTTCTCGCCATCGCCGAGCGGAGGTCGAGATCAAGGTAGGCGTCCCAGGCGGCGCGGACGTCGGGCCAGCGGTCGAGCTGGGCCAGGGAGGCCGCGCACAGCTCGTCGACCCCGGCGACGGCGTCGGCCGTGTCGCCGTTGCGCGCGGTGGCCGCCGTCCCCTTCGAGCGGGCGACGTCGGTGCCGAGGGTCTTGCCGGCGTCGGCGGAGTCGCCGATCGCGTCGAGGACATCGTCGGAAAGCTGGTACGCCGTGCCGGCGAGGTAGCCCGCCTCCTTGAGCGCGGCCCGCAGGGCGGGATCGCCGTTGCCTGCGGTCAGCGCGGCGAACGCGAAGAGCGGTCCGGTCTTCTGGCGGGCCAGCCGCAACGCGGTGGCCCAGTCCGCCGGATGGCCGCGCAGCAGAAGCTCCTGTTCGCTCTCGGCCGAGCAGACCTCGGCGACCGCCTGAGCTAGATCGGCGATCAGGTCCGGCTCGCGCGCCAGGCTCAGGACGTTCAGCGCCTTCCCGAGGAGGATGTCCCCGGCCAGGATCGCGCCGTGCGATCCGTACTGCGCCCAGAAGGCCGGGGCGCCGCGCCGCGTGAGTCCGCCGTCGATGACGTCGTCGTGGAGGAGGCTCGCCCCGTGGACCAGTTCCACGGCCGCCGCGCCGCGGAGGAGGGCGTCGGCCGGCACGCGGGCGACGGGCGCCAACCGCAGCGTTGCGCGGGCGCGCAGCATCTTCCCGCCGCCGAGGAACCGGGAGAAATCGAACTGCAGGCGCGCGAGGACCGTGTCGCCCAGCGAATCGACCATCAGCCGCCGGACGAGTGCAAGCCCCGCGTCGACATCCGGCGGCATCTTCTGCGCGTCATGCATAAGGTTGACACTATGCATGAGGCCGAGAAGGCCGTCAATTCGAGGGTCAACCGAAGGAGCAAACGTACTCGGCGATGCCCGAGTCGACCGCGATCTCGAAGCTCGAACTCTCCGCCACCCGGAAGGCCGTGCCGGCCGCGCAGGGGGTCCAGTCCGCCGCGCCCGCCAGCCGCACGCGGCAGGTGCCGGCGACGATCTCCATGACCTCCGGGGAGCCGGTGGTGAACGTGAACTCGCCGGGGAAGATCAGGCCGACCGTCTTCTTCGTGCCGTCGGGGAACAGCACGCTGTGGCTGACCACCTTGCCGTCGAAGTAGACGTTGGCCTTGCACACGACGGACACGTTGTCGAACTGCGACGGACTGCCCATGGCGGGTTCCTTTCGAAAGGCCTGCATCATGCCACAACCCGTTCCGCGGCGCACGACCGTTGGGCTCGCCCCGGTCTTTGGCCGCGCCACGGCCGGCCGGACGGGCGGGTCACCCGCCTGGGACCGAGAGCGTCGCGGAGGCGGCGGGCTTGGCGGCGCCGGCGTCGATGGCGAACTCGAGGTCCACGGTTTCGTCCGGGGCGAGGGGACCGAGGCTGAACTCGTAGGGGAAGGCGTCGTCGCGGAGCATGGTGGCCGCGGCGCCCCCGCCGCGCCTCAGCGTCGCGACCGCGCCGGGAACCGCGTCGACCGGCAGCGTGACGAAGACCGAGTCGCCGCCGAACGGCGAGCGGATCCGGAACGCATGCAGCGTGCCCCAGGCGCCGAGCGGGGCGGTGAAGTGTCCGCGGGCCAGCGGCGTGCCGCGGACCGGGTCGTCGCGCGGTTCGGCGGGGATGGACAGCGTGACCATGCCGCGCGGCGGGATCGTCACGGAGTCCGGCACGGCAGGCAGCGTCGCGGGGACGGCGTTCGCGCCCTCGTAGAGGCGCACCCCGCCGTCGCGCAGGCCGGCGAAGGCGGCGTCGATATTCGGCCGCACCTCCAGCGGGGCGTCGGCCTGGCTGGCGAGCATCAGGAAGAACCGGTCGCGGCTGCGGGCGGCGAGCCAGTCGGCCTGGACCGTGTCCGGCCGGGCGATGCGGCGGTCGAGCCACAGCCTGGCGCCCGGTTCGCCGTAGATCTCACCCGCCGCCGGCGTCGGCACGCGGAAGTCGAACCACGCGTAGTTTCGCTGGCGCGACCACGGAAAACGCACGCGGTCGCCCGATGCGACCCGGGCCTGCGTGACGAGGTAGTCGAGCGTGAAGCCGAACTGGACCGGCAGGTGGTGATAGTAGAAGCAGGTCAGGTCGGGGCCCTCGTACGGGTAGCGCGGCCCGTGGACGACGTCCGTGAACGTGGTCAGGTAGTAGCCCGGGTAGTTCGCGAACCGGCCGATGATGCTGTTGCGCGCCGCGGTGCGGAAGACCTCGCGGCCGGTGTGGAGGTGCACGCGCAGCAGGTTCGGGGACCACACGGACATCAGGATGTGGTTCATCGCCTGCGGGTAGCAGGTGTAGGTCGACGGCTGTTCCAGCCCGAGGCCGAGGG
>CAYODK010000029.1:0-39313 GCA_964402695.1 uncultured Verrucomicrobiota bacterium | reverse complement strand
CCCTCAACCGCCTACGCCGCTTGATGTCGGGACAAATATGAGAGGTTTAGTAAGATCGACGTAGTAGGGCGCGATGCCATCGATCCGCGTTGCGAGGTTCGTGTAGTCGGAAACGGGATCTGTGAGCGTTGGAGCCGGGATGCCGCTCGTGCTGAGCCCTGCCAGGCTGTACCTTGACATCATCTGCCGCCAGCACCAGCCGATATGGTTGGTAAGAGCCACCCACTCGCTGTCGGCGGGCCAATTCGTGTACGACAGGTCCACTGCATCTGCCCGTGCGCTGGACTGAAGGCACAGCGAGAGTGCAGCCACAGCGAGCACTCGCCAAAACCCTCTTGACCCATTTGTTGCCATGGCAACTCTCATTGGATACCCCCCTGAGTCCATGGTGTGCACACGATCAATCCGAGTCCAGAGGACGGAACCGTCCCGCTTCGCATTGGATCTCGTCCAGCCACGTATTCCTCGAAGTTGGTCATGTCGTCACCGTCGGCATTACCGGCAGCATCGTTCTCCAACGGATTGAGTTGATGGCTAGCCTCCCACCCATCGGGCATACCATCGTCGTCCGTGTCAGCATCGTTCGGGTCCGTTCCCAGAATCCGCTCCTCGCGGTCGGACAGGCCGTCTCCATCGCTGTCCATGCACGCCTCGGGATCGAAGGAAAACGCATACTTCAACTGCCCGACATTGACGATTGCGTAGTTCGCGTCATCGTTCGCCGAAGCGGTCCACGGTCGGATGCCCGACATGCCGGAGGGGAATGCCCCGGTCCATCCGACCTCGACCAGACGCGCATAGAACGGTTCGGCGAGGGCCTTCAACTGGCCCGCATTGAGGGGCAGGTAGTTGTTTGTGGCGCTGAACGAAGCGACGAGAGCGGTGACGTTGGACCCCGCTCCGCCCGGAATCAACGTCGCCTCGAACTCTTCGGCCGCCTCTGTCGCGATCCACTTTGCCTGACCTTGGTTGGCGACCGTGAAGTCTCTTGGGATGGCGTTCGTGTCGATCACGCCGCGTTCAATCCACCAGTATGGAACATTAGCCGCTGCGGCCCCAAGCACAGCGCCAAGCGCTGCGACGATGACGCCCCTCAAGATCACCTGTGCTCGGATCATGACCCGCCTCCCTTGGTGGCGCTCGATTACAGGCCGTTCGTGTAGGATCCCATTGAGAGATCGCCCTGTGCGGGGACAAAGGTCAATGTGGCCACCGGACGGCCCGCCACCGTCATGTCTTCCGTCGCAATGAACTTCCGGGCGTGAACGGCGTTGGTCTCAGTCGTCTGAATTCGCGCGCCAAAAGCCATCGCATAGGCGTGGGTATTGGTGATCGTGGTGCCCACCGAGAGCGTGCCGTTACCCGTGATGAGGTTGTTCTCGCCGCGCGGGCAGTGCAGGATCGCGCCGGCCGCGCCAGTTGTTTCTATGTGGGCATTCGCCCTGTTGTTCAAGTAGGAAACGCAGAACAGGGGCTTGAACCCGCTCTTCGTGTACAACCGGCTGTACTCATCCAGCCGACTCGCCACGATGGCTCCCTCGATGTAGTCGGTGTACGCACGACAGCCCTTTTGGACCGAAAGAACGCCAAGGCTTGTGCCGGTGTACTGAATGACGGCTTCGGTGTTGCTACCCGCGGCCGCCTGATAGCCGTTGATGCTCCCGACAAGGACGTTGTCCCACGTCGACGCGGTGCGCAGCTTCGCTCCGTTAGCCACATTCGCGATTGCAAGCATGGGGCCATTGTCGTACGTTTGAAGATCCACCGTCGAAGAGCTCCAGAGCTTCACGATCCCCATGTTGCAGGAGTTCTTGCCGGCCGAGTTGGAAGTCCGGTTCGTATTGGCGCTCCCATTCATGTCCAGCACATTGAGATGGCTCCAGTCATCCGAGAGACTAGCGTTGGTGACGACCACCAAGGTCGAGGCATATGGCGCGCGCATGGCTGGCGCACTCATGAGCTTCCCTGCCGTGGAGTTGACCGTGGCGGACACACTGCCGGTGATGGCGAGATCCGCCGTCGCGGTGATGACCGTGGCCACCAGGATCGCTGCCGAGACAACAGCCTTCATTTCTGACCCCCCTTCTCCCCAACATCCCCCGCCTCGATCCGTTCGGCGGCGACACGGCGTTCATACTGTAGCAGGCGAACTTCCTCCTGCAGCTTGACCAAGCGCCCCCGATCTCCGGCCGCAGCGGTCTTCCTCGCCAACGCATCCTGCAGCCCGGAAATGGCCGCCGAGGCCTCGGCGATCTTTGCGTCCACCGTCCCGACCTCCGGCGCCTCGGCAACGGTCTTCTCTCGGGCAGCCTGGTCCTCCATGACCTTGGCCACGGATGCGACCTGCTCCTGCACATCGGCCGGCAGCAGCGAAATGCGCTCCGTGACGTTCGTCTGGGCCGAGGCCCATCCGGCGATCGCCAAGCTGGTGACCGCAATCATCACTTCCGTCTTCATCGTTTCTCCTCCGCTATCACCTGCTTCGTTCCAAAAGGCTGAAGGACCAGGTTCTTGCCTCCCAGATCCCAGCCGCTCTCCCGAAAGGCCGACTCTCCATTCAGGCAAATCGTATCGCCGTCCAACGCCGCCTTGATGGCGGCCGCAATCGTCTTCTTCGGGCCAGCTAGCCCCGCACCCTTCGTGGGGAGCAGGCCGTTGAAGGCATCATCACCGCTGTCCGAATGCACGTAGATGGCGACCGCCTTGGACCCCGGATCCCGGGCGTCTGTCCCGCGTCCCAGTTCAAGTCCATCGGCCAGACCATCACCGTCGGTATCGACCTTGAGCGGGTGCGTGCCCAACTCGGCAACCTCCCGCCCATCCGACAGTCCGTCTCCGTCGGTGTCCCGGTTGAAGTCCGAGGTCCCGAACTGCCTCTCGGCCGCGGCGTCCAGACCGTCACCGTCTTCATCGACATAGAGAATGCAGCTCTTCACCAGCACTTCCCCCGCGGAGCGCCGGATACGCACCAAGCTCGCCTGGGGAACATCAGCCAACGGCAGGTTCAGGGAGCTGGAGGAAGCCATCGTAGCCAGGTTGCCGAGGATATCGGCGCGGAGCACGGTGAAATCGCCGGCCAGCAGGTCAACCTGTAGGACGGCCCCCGAGGATGCCGCGAACTCCGCATCGAGGCGAAGGTTGTTGGTCAGGGCCGTCCGGTCGAGGAACATGAGGAGGTCGGCCGCCGCAATGACATTGGACGAGACGGCCCATCCGTCGGCGGACCACTCACCTCCCGCTTTCCCGCCGCCCCGCCACCATGCCGGGCCGACGCCCGCAATCGCATCGCCTTTGGTCAGCTCCGGCTGTCCCCACGCGATCACGGCGCGGGAGATCGGGTCGGCATCGGAGGCATCGGGGATCCCGTCGCGATCGGTGTCTGGCAGAGCCCCACCGTGTGCGCCAAACGCCAGCACGGTGAGGAGCAGGGCCGCCGCGGTGAACGAGCCCAAATGCGAACGGGCGAAACTTGGATCTGGGGCTCTGGGCACAAGGCGTCGCAGCCCGTGGACACACTTCGTGCCCTGCAATGCAAAACACGCCCCCTTGGAACGGCACCTGACTGCCTTCATCTCGCGCCTCCCCTCCGAACTCCCTTCCCACAGCCGACGTCATGCTTAAACCCGCGGACCGGGGCGCGTCAACTGGTTTTCTACTATTCTTTTCGGGGAGCCTCGACCGGGGGCTGGAACCGATCAGCCTGTGTCTGTCTTTCTAAACAATGCACAATTGAGCGACAGATGCTTCATTGCCGCCTGCCCTGCACATTTCCCAAGCGGACCGCACACAGCAGAACGCGAAAACCCTGTCAGTGGAGAGGTCTTACGGCGACACGACGCGATAGAATCGCAGCGCCGCGTTGGTGTCGGTCTGACCAAGGAAATCGGCCGTGGCCGAACTGCTCAGGAAGTTCGTCACATCGTTCCAGTCGATCATGTTCGTCGAACTCTGGACCCGGTAGTTGCAGCCGGCCTCCAGGGCGAGCGTCAGGGGCACTCCGGCAGACTCAATAGGTTGTTCGGCTCCTCGCCATCAGCCTCCGTCTTGAGGTACTTATTACCATGAGCACTCACGGCAACGACCACCCGGACAGTCTTCCCGTTCTTGTTCACGTAGAAGGCCCACTTGCCCTGCTCAATGCCTTGGATTGCCGCAGGCTGATCCAGCTTCCATCTCGTTCCGTTGGCGTTCAAGCCGCCGATGGCCGTGATGCGCTCGTGCGGGTTTTGCCGATCACTCTTGTTGATGCACTGAACCTCATGTTGCGATGCCATATACGCCTCCTATCTCAGCATTCGCTGCCACCTTCATTGAAGGAACGCTACGCCCACGAACGGCATGCGACAAGCGTTTTCGTGTGCCGGAGGAGGCTCGTGCCGCTCACAATTGGTCATGCACCACACCCGCGACGCCCGCCGCTTACGGGCGCTCTGCCCAGCCTCGGGGACGAGGAATCAGCCCCCCTCATGGAGTTGATGCTGCGCCCGGTGCTCTCGCCCGATCAGTTGCTCACTCTGACGCCCACAGAGACCACGATGTCGTCGTCGCCATTGGCCAGGGGTGGCGGGCGACCGCTCGACAACTTGACGTAGTAGCTGCGGCTCTTGAATCCGACGGCGTTCATGTCCTGACGTACCGACAAGGCTGCGGCTGCGTAGAGCGCATCGTCCAGGTCCGCTGACGCCAGCGCCTCGGGCTGGCCCTCGCAGCGGTAGTACTGGGCCTCAAGATGGAGGGTGAGCGTGCGCCACATGCCGGCGGCGAAGAGGTACTGCCCAAAGCGGGCCTTGAGGGAACCATCCACCCGCCAACGCCGGAATATTGAGTCCTCGATGCCCATCCGATCCCGGGTCTCGGACTCGAAGGCATCGCCCCACTCGTAGGCCACAAGCAGGGTCGGCACGAGACGCCAGAGCCCCTCATCACGGGTATTGATGTAGCCCGCCTCGATGCCGGCGAGCGCGGACTGCTCTTCAAAAGCCTGGTCCGTCTCGTGCCGACCGGACAAGCCCAGGGTCAAGTCGCCGAAGTAGTTCCTATCCTTCGCGCCGCCCGGGTTCGCATCAGGGTCGCCGTTGAAGTCATCCTGTGCGGCGGATCCCGTCGTAAGCCGCAGGTCCAGGTTCGCCGTAGTGACCAGTGGGTTCGGGTTCACGTCTTCATCCAGAGCCACCGTGCCTTCTGACTTGGCCCTGACATCGAACCCGAGGTCTCCGATCCCGGCAGGCAGTGTCCACCCGGCGGACTGGTGACCTCCCACGGAGTATTCGAGCCCTACGGTGGTGTCGTCGGCTTGTGAGCTCGACAGGAGCTTGGGGCTGAATCCGTAGTCGAAGGAACCCGCATGGCTACCGGAGGCCACCACCGTCAACAGCGCCGTGGCAAGCGACAGGGCCTGGATGCGCAGTGTTTTCATTGAGAGAACTCCTCACGCTTCGGTTCTGAAATGGTACAACTCGTCAGCCAAGGTACCCAGATCCGTGAGCTTCGTGCTATCCTCCGCAAGCATGACGGCCATTCGGTCGATGGCCTCGGATTGACTCACCCCTCCCTGCATTACCGCCCTCTTGCTCAGGAAGTACCGAGCCAAGCGCGTGGCGACCGAACGACATTTCTGCGCGAAGATCGCATCCGACTCGAACCCCTTGTTCCAGTACTGCAAACGGCTGACGGGCAAGCGTCCACACTCGTCGAACATCAGCTTCTTGTCATCTTCGTACATCTGGTTCGCATACACCCACTGGAACACGCGGGCATGTGCCTCGCTCTCCCTCGACCATGCCCGACCCAACGCATTGCCCGAGTACTTGACCGTCCCTGGCGCGAATGTCTCGATGTAGGACCGCAGCCAGCTGGTCGGAGGACGCAGCACTTTCCGAGAATTCGCGAGCACGAACTCAGCGTGGCGCTTGATGGCTTGGCACGGGGTCTGCTTGCCTATCGGTAAGCCAAGGAACGCCGCCGGGTTCGAGAGTGTCATGGCGTCAAAGCAGGACGCCGGAATCCTCCGGCCAAAGTACCCCCAGATGGCCGGATCGCGCGCGGCCATCCTGACCAGCCAGAAGTCGGTCCCGAAGAGGATCCGCTTGCCGATCACATTGTCTTCGAGGAGGGTCACCAGGTTCTTGAAGTACAGCCGTTCCTTTTCGTCCTCCAGAGCGCAGTCCGTGTGGTACGACACATCGGCGAACACCCCCTTGTGCCGGCGCATGAGCTTGCATATCGTCGCCGTCCAACAGTCTTCTGGCAGGCGTCTCGTCTCTGCCATGACGTCGTCTCCGCCGAAATGCCCAAAGCAGACCTTCAGATCCGGGAACTCACTCAGAACGTCACGCCAGTGCTCAGGATCCGAACGTGGAATGTCCTCCTTTGCCGCATAGAACCCCGTCTTGTTGCAGTGGACCAGCAGGGGAACTTCCTTGGCCTCGCACCATTCATACACCCTCTTCATCTTTGCGGACCAGATGTCGTAGCCGAGGGACGGATAGAGCTTCACGCCCACGAACCCCTGCTCGGTGATCGCGCGCTTCATGATCTCCAGATAGCTGGCTCGCTTCGGATTCACGGCGACGAACGGCAGGATCCGGCCCGGGTGTTCGAGCACGGCCTTCGACGTGTCTGCCACATGCCGCTCGAAATGGCGGTCAGGCACACCCTCGTCTGTGATGTCCATCATCAGGGCGATCGCGGCGTCCTCCGCCTCCGGCAACTCATTCATCAGCTGCTGTGCCACATGGGAGATGTCCGGCTGGAGCGCGATCGCCAGGAAGCCGAGGATGTCCCGAATCCCCTGCTGTTCCTCGAAGTCGTTCGCATCCGCCGTGAAATGCTCAATCATCCGGGCAAGAAACGGCTTGGCGACGCCATCGAACAGCACCTGAGTTGCTGCATCCAGTGTGGTGTCCGTAAGGAGTCGAAGCTTCACCCTGTCAGCCGCAGGCAGCAGTTCCAGATCCCCGACCCTCGCCTTCAGCGATCGAAGGAAGCCCCGTATGAGGTCGTCCGAGCTGACGGTACTGGAGCGATCGAGCGCCCGTTCAAGCAGGACGGTCAGTTCCTTCAACACGGGCTCGGGGGTTCTATTGACTAGGCGGCGGAGCAGGATCTTTAGGGTTTCCTTGGTGAAGACGGACTTGAGGTTGAAGATGTGGGCGTGACTGTTGATGCGCATGATGCTCTCCCTGTGTATCCTGCCTCTTGTGCCGGTGGCTACTCCTAATCGATATCAGCTCTGCGCCGCACCTAGCGCAGCGACGGTCCTGCGTCCTTCAACGGTCATAGCCGCCCCTCCCAAGATCCGTCACCGGGAATCTGACAACCCTCTGTCGGGCCATCTGCCAAGCCCGCGTACGGCGCCCTCCCGAGTAACGTAGCGCGCCAAGGTGCATGCTAGGCTCGTAATCCGGATCGTCAACTGCGGATTCGCCACAGATCCTGATCGCAGGTTGATTATCCCAGCGGCTCATCGACCCAGAGCAGCGAGACCGTGTGCCCCAGTTCACGGAGTACGCGGCATCCCTCGTAGAGATACTGATCGTCGTTCGGATCAAAGCCCTCAAGCCATGCTCCTGCCGGCGTCTTATCCATCCTGTCGGTGGGAACCCGCTTGCCATTCAAGACCTCGGCGGCGGTCGTGAACTCGTGTGGCCTTCCGCCGGCAATGAACCACCCGAAATCGCGGCTCTTGACCGACCAAAGCACTTTGTCCTTGCTACAGACCACCAACGCGCATGGTTCACGGGTGTGGTGGACGAAATTCACTTCCGTAGCCATCAGGCTCGTACGAAACAGCGCGGCAAGGTCCCGGATGCCCTCCATGGATGCCCCCCTGCGGTGCACTTGGGGTGCGAACAGATGTGTGGGCATCAGGAGTTCCGCGGCGAAGACATTCGCCTCGCGCTCACGGGTATCGCCAGTCCATTGGCGCAACTGTCGCAAGCTGTCACTGTGGATCGACGTACCATGGACTACGCGATGGCCGATCTCATGGGCGACAGTGAAGCGTTTGCGCCCCGGGGAGCTTCTATGGTTCACCCGGATGACGCCACCCTTCTCGCTAGCCACAAGGGATCCCTCGGCAGTGTCCAGGCCGCCCTCCTCTATATGGAGGCTGCCGGCCAGCCACGCCAGCGATTCGACATCGATCTCCCCGGGGGCACGGACCATGAGCCTCTCCAGCAGCTCCCGCGCCTTGTGCCGACACAGACCGTCTGCCAGTGAGTCATGCATCCAGATCGTCGGGGTTGGCGTCCGAGGCGGCGAGGATATCGATCATCTGGACGCGCAACTCCTCATCGGAGGCACGCGCCCCCTCATCCTTGTTCCGGCAGGCTATCGCCAGGTCCTGACTGCCCGCGCCAAAGCGCCCTGCCTCGGCTTGCTCCCGGAGCAGGCGCAGCCGTTCGGCGGGCAGATCGACAACCTTCTGCCGCAGCTTCTCAAGCCGTAGCCGCCTCTCTTGGATGCCGGCCTTTGACGCCTCGACGATACGAGCTTGGATCCCCAGCCGGATCGTCTCTTCAAGGCGGCCGACGGCAGCGTCCACGTCCACCCCAAGGTCGACCAGATCCTGCCGCACCTGCTCGATGGGGGTCTCGGAATCATCAAGGAGATGCGCCTGCAACCGCGCCCATCCCTTGGCCTTCTCCGCTATATCGTTCATGACTAGCTCCCGTCGTTTCGCGCTAGGCCTTCGCCTGAATGCGGCTGACGATCTTCCTAAGCTTCCGTTTGTACTCGTAGATCACGCTCACGTTGACGACCAGAAGATCAGCGATCTCCGCGGGCTTGGAGACTTCGCTCCAGATGGCCTCGACGTAGTCATGGAACTGCCGGTCGTCGCCTGTCTCCTTGAGGACGGCATCGAACATCCGTGCGCGCTCCTCCTCGTCGGCTGGATCGATCTCAGGCGCAGCCGGCGCTTCGTCCAAGACCAGATCGGCGGGGTCTACATAGTCGATACGCGAGCGCAGCTGGCCACCACCCAAGGTCCCGTGCCCGCTGATCAAGCTGTCGATGACACGTTGCAGGAAGTAACCCAGGTCAGGAACCCGGCTAGGGTTCCACTTCCGCTTCCCCTCGAGCGTCATCTCAATGGCCTTGTGGACAACATCTTCCGCCTCGTGGCCATCCATGCTCATCCGCCCCCGCCCGCTCAAGAGCTTCGCGGCGTGGCTCAGGAGCCTCTGAAGCAAGACCTTCCAGTCCTGCTTCCGGAATCTCTCTATCAGATCGTCGGACATCGGGTCCTCGTTCACCGGTTCCATCCTTGGTCCCATCTGTAGATGCGGCGTATCGGAGAAAATCTGGAACCCCCTTCCAAATTCTCTCCCGACGCCCGCATATACTCAGTAGAGGGCCGGTGCATGATGCCCCGGCGCCAACTGGAAGGCAATCGGTCATGGGCAAGAATCAGCATGTGGTGCCCCATAACGGGGAGTGGGCAGTCAGAAGCGCAGGCAGCACCCGCGTGACGTCGCAACACGGCACGCAGGCGGCGGCGATCAGGGAAGGAACGAAGATCGCCAAGAACCAGGGCAGCGAACTGGTCATTCATGGCCGAGGCGGTCAAATCCGTGACAAGGACAGCCATGGGGCCGATCCGTGTCCGCCGCGCGATAGGGTTCACTGAATACCGAGAGCATCTAGCCGAAGGACATGCTGCCCAACCTTACGAAAGGGGTTCCGAGCATGCCATGGTGACGAGCAGACTGGTACTCTCGGAAGCTGGGCTGTCGGAAGCTGGGCTTCGCACTGAGCCGTGCCTATAAGAGGTGTTGTACAGCAACGGGCGCCAGAATGGCGCGTACATCTAAGGAGATGCAGAACATGAAACCGGAAGCAGAAGTCAACAAGCCGAACCACGTCCAGATCACGATCAACGGAACCGCCTACGATGTCCACAAGGGCAATCACCCTGTCGTGGAACTCAAGAACATGGCCGGGATACCCAAGGATCACGTTCTCTGCCTTGTGCAGGACGGGAAGCTCATTGAGCTCGATGACAAAGCTCACCTTGATATTCAAGGCGGCGAGGTCCTGGCCAGCCATCAGCCGTCCGGAGGGGCATCATAGTGTCCTTCCCCGAGGACCAGATCCGGGAACTCAAGGCGTGTTTCCCCGGCGCTGCCGTCGCCGAGGAGGCCGGCATTCAGTACATTCTACTGCCACAATGCGAGCTTCCGGAGGGATGTGAACCCCGCGTTCTTGATGTGCTCCTCTGCCCGACAAAGCGGGAAGGATACCCATCCCGCCTCTTCCTAGCCCAGAAAGTGACGCACAAGGGCAAGGGCCAGAATTGGAATCCAAAGAGCAGCGTCGTTATTCTCGGCCGCGAGTGGTGGTCCCTTTCGTGGAAGATCCCAACTGGCAACGATCGACTGCTGAGTAAAGTCGCTGCGCACTTGACAGCGCTCAAGCCATGAGTGCAGTTCTGAAGATACCGCGCCGCTTGCTGGATCACGCGCTAGCGGACCTTCATAAATCGCATGCCCACGCAGCAGAGCGAGTCGGATTCCTCGCGTGCAGGCATGCGACAACCACGGATGGCCCCACCCTATTCAGCTACGCCTACCTTCCGGTTGAAGATGACCACTATGAGCGCGACAGGACGTGTGGGGCCCGCATCGGTGGCCAGGCTATTCGCTCGGCCATGGAGCACGCATTGGCAGAAGGATGCACATTGCTGCATGTTCACACCCACGGCAACAGCGGCCAACCAGAGCCCAGCTCCACCGACAAGAGCGATTTGCCGGGGATCGCAGCGAGTATCCACAACGTGCTGCCCAGCGTTCCTCATGGATGGGTCGTGCTGTCGAAAGAAGGTATGGTCGGCGAAATCCACTTCCCCAGTGGACGGCGGGCCGCAATCCGAGATCTCAGAGTTGTGGGCAACCCCATGCTTGTCCCCCGTCGGCCGGACATTCCCACCACGATTTGGCAACGCTTGTGGCAGGATATCGAACCCATCCACCGACACTCGCGACAACGATTCCTTGGCGTAAGGGCCCACTCCATCATCTCGAGCGCGAGAATCGGCGTCGTCGGACTGTGCGGTGGCGGGTCCCACATTGTTCAGCAGCTCGCCCACATCGGCGTGCGGAGGTTCGTATTGTGTGATGACGATCAAGTCGAAGCCACGAACATCAATCGTCTTGTCGGTGCAACACTGCATGACGTGCGGAAGCGGCAGCATAAGACCCGAATCGCCGAACGCGTGATCCGAAACATACAGCCGATCAGCCACATTGACTCTGCTCCTGACCGATGGCAACAGAAGATGGAGCATCTGAAGACCTGCGATGCGGTATTCGCATGCCTTGACAGTTTTCAATCGCGACGGGATCTTGAAGCCTTCTGTCGCAGGCACTTCGTTCCACTCATCGATATCGGGATGAATGTGGCTGCTTCCGGGGGGGCTCCTGAGATCTATGGGCAGGTGGTGTTATCGCTACCGGGAGAGCCGTGCCTGCACTGCGCGGGCGTGCTGACCGAGCGGTCTCTGAGCCAAGAAGCCCAGCACTACGGAGATGCCGGACCTCAGCCGCAAGTTGTCTGGCCCAATGGGGTTCTGGCATCTACGGCGATCGGCATCTTCATGCAGCTTCTGACAGGGTGGACAGGTAACTGCAAACTCCCATATCGTTTGGATTACCAAGGTAGCCGGGGACTGCTTCAGGCTTCGCCGATATGCAGCGCCATCACGGAGGGCTGTGTTCACTACCCCCTTGGTCAAGCCGGAGACCCGCAGTTCAGGACCCCGTAGCGCCGGACAACGAAGACCATGTGTGAATGAGGATTCGTCCGAATCGTGCTAAGGTACTTAGATGTGCTCCGCATGTCCATGCAAGCAAGCCCACAACTCCGGGGCGGTCGAGCCGGTCACGTGGAATCGCTTCCTCTCTCGCCGGAGAGCTCTACAGCGAGCTCTACAAGCATCGGTGCGACTTCCTCCACGGCAACACGATCGTCCCGGAGAAGCTATGGCCACTGGGTTCGCATCGAAGTCCCTCGTGGTTTGATGTCGCTCCACTCCTCTTCAAGGTCGCCTTGAGGTGCCACTTCGCTTCCTGGCTAATACCCGACCCCGCACTAGAGAATGTCCTGCGCGACCTTCAGGCCTTACGGAACGAGCACGGTCGCGGTTAGTGCTCTGGACGAGCAGAGATCGCTACGCGCTATCCCACGTGCCACCACGGGAACATCCGTGGGCTCACGAAGGAATCTCGTTCTTGGCCCCGACACCAGTCGGTGAGCTTTCGCCCACACGCACGGATCCCCTTCCGATGACTCGACAGGCTGCCCCAATGATCCCAGAATGCCAAGAGTAACGCCTTCTTCGATACGTCTTCGCATTGCTCCCAGAAGAGCGCCTCTCCCTCCAACATTCGGCGCCAAGAGCGACACGGTGGAAGAAGCGCCGGCCCCATGGCCTGTAGCCCCGCAGATACCTTGATCAAGCATGGTTCCTTGAGCACACGGGCATACCACACGCGGCAACTCCGCTCTTGATGAGCAACTTCAAGAGCCCATGCCGCATGCTCCCGAACCCATCCGCTCTCATCGTTTGCCCGCACATCTTCGAGATCTCGCATCGCATCAGCGGTGCCCAGCCACGGGAGAAGCGACACGGCGAGATTCCTGATGCAAGCAGCCGGACCGCGCAGGAACGCGCGGCACACATCCATGAGGTCGCCGACGGTACCTGCCGTCATTGCAGCGATAGCGCACTCCATGAGCGCCTCGTCGTCTTCGCACGACAGAAGGTAATCGTACCGCTTCTTCTTAACCTCAGGCCCCGCAATCCCGCGTGACTTCCACAGCGTCGCCACCATTGATTCAACACCGTACTGGTCGACTACGCGGACCGCTGGCCATGTGCCCACGACATCTGGAACCGGCGCGCATGTCGCAAGAGCCTGATTCCACGCGATCCAGTACACAGCCTGAGTGAAGACGCCCAAGTGAAATGCACTGGTTGCGCCTTCCTTCAACGCCGCGGTGTACTTCGCGGTGTAGTCCGCGAACTCGCCAGGGCACGTCTCGGCCCAGCGCGCAAGCGAGGAAGCCCCGGCGAACGCGTGAAATGGGAATCCAACCCACCGCTCAAGCCTCTCGTAGTCGCGCTTCCACGATGCGAACGCTTGTTCAGGGAGAGACCCTGGATCCACTTCGCCATCCTCAGCCCCCCCTCCTGATACGTCAACACCCCAAGCATGCGTTCCGAAGCATGCTTGAGCTGTGATTGCCGGTGGACTGCCCGGTCCGAATGCGACGCGGCCGGCCGCATCAAGACGGAACTCTGTTTCAGCCCTAGCCCGCCATTCATGGCCGACCGGAAACCTAAGGGGTGGTGCCACGACAAGATGATTCAGACAAGCGGCCAGGTACCTGCATCCTTCGGCTAGCAACAGATCAGCGCCCGAGCCCGCCACAAGGCGCTCCAAGTCGGCTATTGCTTTGTCCGTATAGGCCCAACGCAGCAGGATGGTGAGGTTCTTGTCTAGGAACTTGGCCGGCCACTCGCGACCGTCGTTTGACTGCATGGATTCATTCATTGTCGCAGCTGACAGCGCCAGGGCCGGCAACATACCCATATCTGGACGTTGCGAAATGATCGACATCGCGACCGCAGAGAGACGGAGTTGGTTTCTGGTCCGAGCTACCGGAAGCGCATGACCGTTTACAGGCTTTGAAGCGGCACCCGCCGGCTGGTCGTGCCGCCATGTGAAGAGCAGCCAGCGTTGCAGGTAGTCGCCTAGCAGCCCGCCGTTATCTGAGAGGCGCCTCCATGTCCGCGCCAAGGGCTCGATAACCAAGCTCTCTTGTAGTCCGATGTCCATGTCGTGGTAGAGCGCCTCCACAAACTGCAGATAGGCGTTCAGATCACACTCGCACCAAGCGGCGATCCGAGCAGCGTTCACATTCGCATTGTGGGATCGGTACCACGCCAGTAGTAGTGCCGCGCGACGCGACGATTCCTCCGAGCTCGACGGCGCATGGTCGGCACTGAGTTGCAGGGCGACAAAGAGAGACTCGCTCTTGCAGTCTGCAGAGGCGATGGGCTCCAGTTGGCTCCGCAGGTAGTCTGCCAGCTCGACGACTGGCAGATCCTGACGGTCCCGCGACAGGCGTTGTAGCAGCAGCGCACAACCAAGTGTGATATGGCCTTCACTGATTACCGCCCGCTCTGGCGTAGCTTTCGCTACAATCCGAAGTTCCAACAGATCATCCCTGATGGTTGCATACCTGACTCCAAAGCACTCCTCCAGCCGGTGTCCAGAGATGCCGCCGCCCTGCGTGCCCGAGAGGGGGGACAGAGCCTCCTTTGCTAGGCCCTGAAGCACAGTCTCGGCGTCATCTGTCCGTCGGAAGCCAAGACGGTCCCGCACTTGCGCATCCAAGCTCTCAATCTTGTCCTTGAGGTCTTCCCATAGCACCTGCTCCCGTGTGACTGCCTGAATCGAGGCAAACCGATTCATGAGTCGCATACAGCACGCGAAATACCGGGGCCACCGCAAGGTGGGGATCAGTTGCAGTGGAACATCGGCCAAGTTGAGCGCAGCCGACTCCGCCAGCGCCTGCTTCATCTCCGTGTCGTCGAACGCGCCCGCCGCAATGAGTGCGCAGTCTCGCCAGATGTGACTCCCCCCTTGTAGAGGGCGCGTGGTGAAGAGCAAACGGACATGCTTGGAGCACTCCCCGTGAGTCATCACTTCAAGAAGCAACCGATCCACCTTCTCAACTGCCCCTCTTTCGTTTGCTCCGTCCAGCACAACGAGAACAGGCTTACTAAACCGGTAGAGGATCTTGCCTATGATCCGCTTCCTGACAGCACGAGTGGCATAGCGAACCGTGGCGACCGCTTCGTCAAGGATCTCTGCGAGACAACCCCGTTCTGCCCATTGAATCGAATCAAGCCAGAACACTGGAACCTCAGCGGCCCGCTGAATCTCGACCACGGCCAACGCCACGCCCCATGACTTGCCCACCCCTTCTTGGCCTTCGACGACACCGACAGGCGATCCCGCACTTGACCACCAATCTGCCACTTGTTTGACAAGGACGCGGCGCGGGACGGCGGCTCGCAGATTGATTTCGTAGGCCACACGTGTGCCCTCGTCGGGCGCCGTGCCGAACCGAATACCGAGTCGTCGCTGGGCCTGCCGGAACAGTTCATCTCGAGTGTTCCATTGCTCCCGTATTTGATGATCAAGGGCTGCGTAGTCGGAGTCACAATAGCCCTCGTCATGGGCCTTCTGGATCGCATCGGCCAGGGCGGCGGGCGTGTTCCGAAAGACCGCTTCGTACTTCAACGCAGGCCAGTGCTTCACGCAGAGCACGCCCAAGTCCGGAGCTTGGTCGTCCAGTCCCAGGGCAATGATGTCCAGCCCTGTGCTCCGTTCCCTTTCCGCCAGCGCCTGCCGCAGCTGGTTGGGGATCGGCCGGGGCGCGGCAAGCACATACGTGTCCAGTTCGGGATATGTCGTCAAGGCTCGCTCGATATCCCCGATGATCTCAGAGTGATTCAGGCTCGATGTGCGCTTGTATCGCTTCGCTTGGATGACAACCGTGCCGTCGTGGCTGGACGCGTCTCCACCCGGCTGCAATCCCCTTCCGGCAAGCGCGAATTGCCGCCCCAGTGTGAGGGCAAGCATGCGGGCGACAAGCCCCTCGAACCCGGAAGCGCCGTCTTCCGGTATCTCACAAAGGTACTCTCGCAGCAGTCCCCAGTTCATTCGCAACCTTCTGCCGATCCCCTGCGATGCTCGTCGATATCAGTATCCCAGCGCACGAGCGAGGGCACAAGACACTTGTGCCTGTCGACGGTTGTCCAATTGATCGCGCGCCACTACAGAAGACCGCCACGCGCATCGTTTCCTCTGGCGTCGGCATGAAGGGCTCGGGCTCCAGCTTGGGCTTCACACCCAGCTTTGCCTTCTTGTCCACGTAGGCCAGGGCGAGGCGTCGTTGCAGGCAGTCCGGCTGGTCCCGGATCTCCTTGCGGAACCGCCCGCACGCTTCCTCGTCGTCCCGTGCAAAGGCATCGACCCATGCTTCGCACCGCTCCTTGAAGGATCCCAACTGCGCGGCCTTCGGTCCTGGAATCTTGAAGCCCATGTTTCCTCGTGCACTACAACGTATCGTCCGTGTAGCTTCGGCTACGGTCGATGATATCATGACGGTACTTGAGAGGACCATATGAGAGAACTGCACGGTTTCCGACTAGCTGATGGCGGATGGAAGGCCATTGCGCCCGATGAAGCAGTGACGGCTGCACTCCAGGGCGACGAAGGTGTTCTCACAGGTGCCATTTGCAGGAAGGACACCCCGATGCCGGTCAACGGGCAGGTCTATCGACCGCTCTTGTACGGCTATCCCGACGAGAACGGCATCGATCTCCTCTGGCTCTCCGACGATGGACGGCTACTGATCACGGAGTGCAAGAGGCGCTGCGTCGACCCAGGTGCCGACCTGTCGCAGATCTGCCAGCATCTCGTTGCGCATGGAGCACAACCACTTTCGTCCGTTCTCCAACTGTGTCAGACCCGGCTTCATCACCAGTCGACGGATGCGGTCCGAAGACTTCAGGGATGGTTCGATTCAGGCGTCCATTCCCAGTGGACCCTTTGGGACCTTGCTGCTCGAGGAAGGCTTGGCCTGGGCATCGTGTACGCCGACGCGCTGCCGCCTGCACTTGAACTGACACCTGAGATGTCCGTAGTCGTGGCCGCGTTCAGGTTCAGCGAGAGCCTCGACGCGTTCATAGTCGACGCGGGCACTATAGGCACAGCGACCACCCCTTCAGATACCCTTGCTGCCATATCCCGTTACGCCGAGCAACATGCGGCTCTCCTCGAATCGAATCGCGCAACATCCGTCCGTGTTCATCGCTCGGTAGCTCCTGTGGTCGAGTACTACATGGGCCTTCCGGACACCATGCCAGCCAAGGCACTGGTGTCGAAGTTGCTCGCATGGAAACTGTCGCCAGCGGCGGGGACGGGAAAGTCGGAACCGAACTCGCTGCGGCTGCGTATTCGGAACAGGGACGGGAAGCTCGTCCCATTCATCTGGTTCCATGACCAGGCGAAGCTGCACGTCGAGCCCAACATACGGTCGTACTGCGCAGATGGGCGATTCGGGATGCCCTACGAGGAGATGAACCAACTCTTCGGCAAGCTCGGCCGGCTCCCTACGGCCGAGGCTACAGGCGGTGGAGGCTGGAACTTCCGCGTTGCCCGATTCAAGCCGAACGACATCGAGACATTCCTCGACATCGTGAAGACCATCCTTGAGGCCGCTGGTGGTGATGCGGCCTAGCCCACCCCACCTCTGGGCCCTCTGAATCCGTAACAGCGTAACAAGCGGCAGGATTGTCCGCATGACGCCGCAGCATCGCGTTCCACCTCGCGACATGCCTGCCGACTTAATCCTGCTTCCCATCAGGCTATAACCTAATGAGTGGGCCCCTTTCACCCCCGCTCAGGAGGTTCAATGCCCAGAGCAACGCACCACCCTGCCTACGCAGCCATGATCGACCACCTGAAAGAGAGACGGCTCGACCTCAGGCTGGAGCCATCGGACGTGGAGAGACAGCTTGGCGTCACCCAAGGCTGGCTTCATCGGGTCGAGACGTGCAAGCGCCGGCTCGACTTCATGGAAACAGTCGACCTGTGCCGCCTGTACCGGATCAAACTTCACGACCTGGCAAGATGCGTCCGGTCGTGACCAAGAGGCGCCCCTCGTGGGCGCTTCCTTACGTGTCAGGCGAGGTCGGAAGATCCGGGTTCAGGACCCGGACAGCGCCGGGATAAAGTACGTCAGCTTCTTGCGGTACAGCTTGGCGAAGAGGGCGGCCTCGACGAAATCCACCCGGCGCTCCCCCACCTCGGACTTCCAGATGAACGCCTGGGTCTTTCCCAAGCGACGGGCCGCCTCCGACTGGGACAGCTTCGCGTCCACCCTGGCCTTGCGCAGGCGGCGGAGGAACTCCTGATACCGATCGTCGTGGATCTTCATCCTATTCCGGCTTGACGGAGAATAGGACGGGGCCTATATCCACTCCAAAATGGAGTGGTACGGCGCCTGCGGCCTCTGCCAGGCGCAAGCTCATGAGGTGCAGGACAGCCCAGCCCAAGGAGGAGACGACCAATGCGCTGGTTCTACCATAACGGCTCGGATCAGATCGGCCCCTACCAGGACGATGACATGATCACGTTGGTGCAGGAGGGGAGCATTCGCCCCGACACCATGGTTTGGCAGGAGGGCACGCCTGCATGGGTCCAGGCAAGAACAACCAGGCTGGGCGCCTATTTGACGGTACCTGCGTCACCCCCGATGATGCCGCCTTCACTGACTCCTCCACCGATGAATCCCGCCCTGGCGACGCCCCCGTTTGGTCGACCTGCCCAGCCGCTACCACCCCACTCGCCTGGACAACCGGTTCCCGACGACTACATCCGGGCGCCGACACCTCCAAAGTCGCTGTACCACTGCTGGTGGGTGCTCCTGAGCCCCAGCATCCCGTACTTCGTCTTCGGGCAGACGGGGAAGGGGTTCATGTTCTTGGCCCTTCATCTCACTCACATGCTCGTGTCGTTCTTAGTTTCCACCGACTCGCCGGATGGCTCGGTGCCCGCATGGTTCTTCGTGGAGGGGTGGGCCGTGTTCATCGCCAGCATTGCCGGACTCGTCGATTCGTACAAGGTAGGCAAGGCCCTGCGATCCCGACTTGTGAAGAAGTGGGAGTGGTACCCGGCGTAGACAACTTCCGTTCCGCGTGGTCGGATGGCTGCCATCGTTGGCTTCCACGTCACCAGGGCGGATCGAAAGCCGAGCGACTCTGACTCTGTTCGACCTTGACCCGAGACGGCAGCCGGAGGTATCTACTCCATTTGGGAGTAGGCCGGATGAGTGCAGACAGGGTCACGGGCATGGATACAGTGGAGATGTCGCCATGATCGCCTTCAGTTGTCCGCACTGCCAGCAGCATCTCGAAGCCCCGGATGACATGGCGGGGGATGCCCTGTTCTGCCCTGCATGCGGGCAGCGCCTACGCGTGCCACTGTCGTCAACAAGAGGCCTCGTTCCACCCCCCTTCCCCTCCGAGCCTTCCGCCCAGCACGGCTCGGCGCATTTCGAATCGGCCCCCTTGGCCCCTCCTCCCTTTCCGGCGAGAACCACGAGTGGCACATCAGCGTGGGAGACAGCACCTCTGACACCGCCGCCTTTCCCATCCTCCGACCAGCGCCGCGTCACGGTCGGATCAGCGTCGTCGCCTGACACTGTGCCGCTTGGCAAGCAAATCTACGGTCACTCTGCTCCACCAAGTCCGAATGATCCGCGGCTCTCTCCACCTGCAGGCAGTACTTCGTCGGCAGGGGCGTGGCCTGCCTCCTTGGGGGGCATGGCTGCCCTCGCGCTGTGCCTGCTGATCAGGAGCTGCAATCAATGACTACCGCCAATCGCGAGGCGATCACCCCATACGCCATGGCGGCGCGCAAGCAGCCAGCTGAAGCAGGAGGAACCCATGCGCTGGTTCTATCATGACGGGCAGCAACAGGTGGGCCCGGTGGACGAGGCGGTACTTCGCTCGATGGCATACGACGGGCGCCTCCAGCCGAGCACGCCGGTGTGGAAGGAAGGAACCCCATCGTGGACGACGGCTCAGCAGACGGAGCTGGGCTCGCTCTTCGTCGCACCGCCAGTCATGGCGCCAATCTCAAAGTGCCCACGGTGCGGAAGCCCGAGGACTGGCCATTCGCGCTTCTGCCCGAAATGCGGAGCGCCTCTGGATACAGATTCCGCGCCCTTGTCCCGCACGTCCCAGGCCACAGCGGGCACACGGGATCAGACACGCTCCTCCGACCTCATCTTTCCAAGGAACCCCCCCGTCTCTCCCCATGTGGCGTGGCTCTGCCTCATCTGGCCCGGGATCCCTCATCTCATTCACGGGCAGGCGGGCAAGGGTGTAGTCCTCATGGTCTCATCGTTCGTGAGCCTGATCATGCCCGTTCTCACTTTCGTCCTGCTTCTTGCCACAACGGCTGACGCCTTCATGGTCGGCAAGGTTCTCCGCTCAGGGAAGCCTGTCGGTCGGTGGGCGTGGTTCCCTTCATGACGGGCCATATCCGATGACTGAACGGCGAGAACTACCGGGGCTTCACCCGTACGAATACGAGCACCCCTTCGACGCAAAGGCTCTCGATGCACTGCGAAACACGACGGGCTTGAACACGATCGTCGAGCAGTTGAACAAGCTCGCCGTAGAACGGGTCATCACGGTTCGGTACACAGGAAGCAATCTGCGTATCACTGCTGAAAACTACCCGGCCATCTATGCCGCATTGGACCAGGTATGCCGTACGATCAATCTGCCCTCGCGACCTGATCTGTATCTTGAGTGGGGGTATCACATCAACGGCTTCACCGTCGGCGTGGAGAATCCGATTGTAGTCCTGACGTCGGGAGCCATCGATCTCCTCACCGAAGACGAGCTTCTCTACCTGATCGGACACGAGGTCGGGCACATCAAGAGCCGTCACACGTTGTATCACCAGGTGGGCCAGTTCCTCCCCGTGCTCATCGATATGGTCGGCCAAGCAACTCTCGGCATCGGGAAGCTCATATCGAGTCCCATGCACCTTTCGCTTCTCCAGTGGTCACGGATGTCCGAGTTCACCGCGGACAGGGCCGGCCTGCTCGCATGCCAGGACGTTGCGACCGCCTCACGGGTCATGATGAAGTGGGCTGGAATGCCGATTCGTCACTACAACGAGATGCGGCTCGATGCATTCGTCGCCCAGGCCAAGCACTTCGAGTCCCTGGACTACGAGAAGCTGAACAAGGCGATCAAGATCCTGTCGATCATGGGCAGCACCCATCCATGGACCGTCATGCGTGCCGCGGAGCTCATTCGATGGACTGAAAGCGGCGAGTACCAGAGGGTTCTCGAACGCAGCACACAGGATCGCCTCTATGTCCGAGAACAGGAGGGCGACCTGTTCTGCCGAAACTGCGGGTACAGGCTGGATGGCACGGAGAACTTCTGCGTGTCCTGCGGATCATCGGTTCACGGGGATATCACTGTCTCGCCATCCGAGGCCTAGGAAGACAAGCGTCGGGGGGTTTGCCGAGCCGCCTGAGCTGACGCGGCCTACCCCACCTCACCACCTCTTCCGTGGCCTGCGCGACTTACAGGAGGGCGTGAGGATCACCATCAGTACGCGGACCACGCCGACGAACACCATGATAGGCAGGATGATTTTGAAGAAGCCGACGGTCAGTGCGTCTGTCGCCGGGACTGCGTTGGTGACCGGTGTCATGGGCGGGATGGTATCGATTCCATGACGGGATGCGAGGGGGATGTGGGTGGGGCGAGAAGCGGGATGGGAGGACCGTTCGGGCGTATTGACTGCCGATGGAGCTGGAAGCCCCCGGTCCCGATTCTCGATGCCGATGACACCTCAGACGAGGTGCCCGCCGCCACTATCGTCAACCTACTTTGGCGGCGGGCACCACACAACTGACAGGCAACCGGGATCGCACAGGGCCTCCCGGCGCACCGATCACTTCCGCGGAATAGGCGCGGCCTCCTTTCCCCGGGACGCTCGGCTCACCTCAACCCCGCGGTGATAGGCCGAGGCCGCCTGCTGAAATTCCGTAGCCCGCCGGGCATCCCGAGCGCTTCGAGCGATGGGCAGGACCATCGTTTCCAGATAGGGGCATGCACGCCCTTCGAGCACGAGGCAGCGCGGTTTTGGATCACACCTCGTGATGGTCAGATCGTCATTGATCCACACTCCCGAGCACGATCCGTTGGACTGGAAGTTTGCGCACTCCGCGCGAACGAAATCGGAGATGATCACGGCGGCACCTCATCGAATCGTGGCGCGAGGGTTCTTCTTCCGCCGGTCACAGCCCTTCGGCTTGGCGCGCTTCCTCCTCGTCGTGGGGTCCGAGGTCTTCTTCGTCAACCTGGGGACTTTGGGGGGTTTGGCAACGTCCTTCGCTCTTTTCAGATCTTCCGTGCCAGGGACTTCAGCCGGCTCGAAATCCCCAATCCCCCCCACTGTCGGCGAAGACGTTGAACCCGCTGCCGGAGAACCCGCGACAGCCTGAACCATGCTGATGCGGACCGCGATTCGGTAGACGTTTCCGCGCTTCGGATCGTCCGCGACCTGCCAATCGAAGACCTGCTTGAGATGCGGCGTCATCTTCACCAGCCAGCGTCCCAGCTTCATCGCGTTCCAGCGAGGCGGCGCGATCGTCCCGTCGACGGCCTGAAGAGCGGCAAACAGTTGAGTGGCATGACCCTCGAAGGCGCCCGAGCGGTCGTGCATGAGCCGAAGAAGCGCGGTTCCGACTTCGTCATTCTGGACGCAGAGCAAGGGCTTCCGCTCCTCCACAGCACGAAGAGCCGCAACTACATCGGCTTCACATTGGATCGCGCGCCCGATCTTGACGGCCGTCGCGGCGAAACCCGGAAAGCGTTTGTTGAGGATCGAGACATCAGGCGCGGGAACTCGATCGGCCAGAACCGCGGCGAGCGTGCGAACCATGAAGCTCATCCCGGCGTCGCGGTTCCGCATGACCTCCTCCTGAATACGTTCCGGAGCCAAGGTGCTTCCAGCAGGTCGCGAGGCGAGTTCGATGCTGATGACTCGATCATCGAGTCCCGGATCAGCAAGGAACCACGGGGTGACCGCCGTGATCCCGATCCACGCGTTGCCCGCGAGGCGGACCGTCGCCGAGTTCGTATACAGCCTGCGGCGCTGGTCGCAACCGCCGGTGGCTGCAGTCGCGATCGCGTCCGGCATCCACGCAATCGGAGTGTCGGCGTTGTCGAGCACCACAAGCCCGCCGTGGTTGACGCTGATCCAGAAGTCACCGCGACCGGTTCGGTTGATATCGACCAAGGGATTGGGAAGCCCGTAGAGCGCCGCCAGCATTTCCAGCGGCCTCGTCTTGCCCGCCCCGGGCTCTCCGTAGAGAAGCAATGGAGGCTTCCACGCCGTATCGAGCGGCAGCCCCATCGCCCACGCCTGGAACAGCAGCTTGTCCTGCGCCTTCGTACCCATCCCCGACCAGACACCGCACGAGGTAAACGGATCCTTCTCCTGTCCCACCGGCAGGAGCTTCCACTCCCCGAGCACTGCTCCATCGAAGATGACGTCATCATCCCCGTTCTTCATTTCGTCGACCTGCCCGGGCCGGATCCGGACCATCCGGCATCTCCCGCTCGACACGTAGACCGCGTGACCGCGATTCGTCCAGTAGGACGCGGGTTCGAAGGACGTCCCGTTGCAGAGGGCCTCGTGCTCGACCGCGCATTCGATGCGACGGAAGTCCGGCTCCCAGCGCTGCACGCCCGTCGTCTTCTCGAGCCAGCTTCTGAAACTGTCGAGCCGGAGGGGCAGAACTTCCCGAGTTCCCTTATCCACGACACGACACGATTTGTAGGAGGAGTCGTCCTTGCGCCGGAAGAACAGGGCCTTCTGCCTCACCTTCTCCAGCGCAAGGCGAACGACGTGGCGCTGCGTAGCCCGGCTGGGGGAGGTGAGCTCCGCCATGCTGGTGGGCGGGGCGGCGGCAACCGCCGCCCCGCCATTCAACATCGCCCTAGTGGCGTCCACAACAGAACCCCCATCGATGGAGGGGGCCGCGGGCGGCGTTTCTCCCCGTGTCGAGCCGGCCCCATATCCAGAGCGGGAGGCAAGCGCGACGACCTCCGCCGCTCCCAGCCCCAGCCCAATCGCCGGCTGACGCGCGAGTGCGTCAGCGGCGGACTCGGCATTGGCGGCGCGGTCCAGCGAACCGGGCGACTCGCGATCGGCGCCGGGGGTCACAGGCCACCCCCGGTCGGGCTGCTCGGCTCGATCAGGGGCGAGTCGAAGCGCCGCAGAGGCTCGTTGGAGGAATCCCAGCGGTAGGCATCGAACACGATCTGGCTGAGACGAAGCAGCAGCTCGCGCGCGTCGATCCACGAGGTGCCGGGAACGGACCGAATTCGATCTGCCATCAGGTTCAGATCGGTTCTCGTCTCCATCAGCAGGTCGTACATCGCCCGCGCCCGAGGATCGAACCGGCCAAGGACGGCGACGTCGTCCTCGCCTCCTTCCACTCCGGCGTCCCAGAAGAAGGAGACTGAGTCGAACGCGTAGTCCGGCTTGACCTCGTGATCGCAGTGCAGCAGATGGTGCTGCTTGATGTGGTTCAGAATGTCTGCCACGCCCGCCTGAACGATCCGCGCGAGCACCGTCGGCGGCATCGTGGCCCATCGATCGGCAATGACCGACAACCCGTCGATAATTTCGTTACGCAGCCGGAACCGCCGCATCGCCCGCTGCACAGTCCGCCGCCCCACCTTGGGCGCACCGCAGTACTCGACGCTGTCGACGTGATCGGCCTCGCGGTTCGAGTTGGCGCTCACGACAGCACCTCCTTCGTCGCCGCGAGGCGGTCGAGATCCATGGTGCGGATGCGGCGCATGCCCGGCTTGATTTCGACGGGTTGAAGACGCCCTGCCTTGATCAGGTTATAGATCGTCTTCCTAGAGAACCCGCAACGGGCGGCGGCTTCTTTGATCGTGACGAAGAGCGGAGCGCTGTCCTTCTTCATCGCCTCGGGCGAGTCGGTGAGCGCCCGGCGTACTGCGGCCAACTCGATCTCATCGGCCTCGAGAACCTTGAGCAGGATCTCGTCCTTCGTCCCACGAACACGGCTGGGCGTAATGCCCCCGCCGACCTTGCACTTCTTACCCATACTAACCTCCTGGCCCGTAGGCCAATAGCGAGCCTCGATCTCGCCCCCACCGACGACCCATGCGGTGGGGGAGTCCCGCCCTCAACATGAGAGCTGGGATTGTCATATATATCTGCTAAATAATAATTTATACGCAGGAATGAAAACTAGATGCCGGCCAGCCCCGAGGCGCCTCCCTTCTTCCATCCCGACGGAAACGGGATCCCAAAAACCTTGGAAAACTCAGGTTCAAAATCCACGAACTCGATCGGACATGCGGCATTCCCGAGCCCAACCCATGCCCAACGGTGGTCCAGCAGGCTCCTCGGAAAAACCACGACGGCACGTCCTCCGCGATTCTGGCAGAAATCCAGGAGACTATGCGCCACATCGAAGATGCCACAGAACAGGACGACCTCGGCCTTGACGCCCTGTACCTCGGCCCTGCCAGCCATGAGCCCGAGAGTGTAGGAGATGTGCGGTCCCAGAGTACTGATCGGTCGGTCGTCCTTTTCTCCCCGAGCGAGGCTCGGGTTTGCATAGGTCCACCGAAAATCGATCGCCTCCGGAAGAACATCGACCTTGTGGAGCACGTCGATGAACCGCTGCTGCCTGTCCGAGTCGCGGTCGATGGCCAGGATCGCCAGCGTGGCGTCGGCGGGGCGCATGCGAAGTGCGATACGCACCGATGTGCAGACATCCTTGATCGCGCCGTAGTTCGCCCGCGGCATGGCTTCCCCCTCGCGCTTAAAGGCGGGGAACTGGGTCGCGCCGTGCACGCCCACGCCGTCGATGAGATCGATGCTGGAAGAAAACGCGCGAACCGGCGTCGGAGTTTCAGCTCTCATGTCGGCTAAACTGGATAACCGGAGAGCGCAGGCGGGACCGTCAACCGCTGGCGGAACCTGCAGAACCTAACGCTGATCTAAACTTCGGCTATCGTGCTTGGGCTACAGCCCTAACGAGGTGCATTCAACACTGGCCTGCGCACGAACGCAAGCGCAATTCCGAATTATTTTTGCGGGGCTCCACCGCGCCTCACGGCACGCGAGGTGAGCCTGCAACATTCCTCGTTCGCGACGGTGCTTTCTGGGCGACGCCGATTGCCGGTATCGCCCTGACGGCCTTCTGAAGGGTCGGTTCGTCGACATGCTCGTAGAGTCGCGTGGTAGCGGCGTTGGAGTGGCCGACGATCGCGCGCACGGCGAGCTGCGGGACGCCGGCGCGGGCGGCGAAGCTGATGAAGCTGTGGCGGAGGGCGTGGAAAGCGCCGAGCGACGGGACCTTGATTCGGCGATCGGTCTTCTCGCCATGCGTCTGGATCTTGGCCAGATGAAACAGGTCGAGAATCCGCTTGCTGGCGAGATACCGTGCCTCTGCGTAGAGGCCATGCAGGCGCGGGCAGACCCACTCGACGGCAGGTGCAGATGAACGCATCTTGAGGAGGAGATCGCGAAGGACGGGATGGATCGGGATTCGGACATCGCGTCCATACTTGGCCGTCTTGTGCGGACGAACTTCAATCAGCCCTTCGTCGATGCGGACCGAAGACCACGCGAGGTTGGCCACATCTCCGAGACGCAGCGCCGCGAAGAGGCCCAGCGCGATCGCGACTTGATCCTCGGGATCGGCCGAAGCAGCAAACAGCCGCTTGAGCTCGTTCGTCGAGAGCGCACGGCGAATGGATGGCGCAGCGTCCGGCGCCGGCAGCGTCGCCCAAGGGTTGTCGGCCAATCCCGCTTGGGTCTTCAACGCATTCCACATGGCGATCAGGAAGCCCCGATGGTTGCGGATGGTCTTTGCGGAGAGGCTCTCCTCTTGGAGGTGCGAGAAGTACGCTGCAGCATCCGCCGGTGTGAGATCGTGAAGATGTCGCACCCCTCTGCCCTCGGCCCACTTCTTGAAGCGCGTCCATACGGGCAGATAGGCGGTCTCCAGAGTCGACTCTCCCGCACTGCGACGGCGCGGTGCGTTGCCCCAGGCAGCCCACGCCTCGTCCAGGGAGATGGCGGTCCCCTGAGCGCCGATGATCGTACGAGCCCATCGCCTGCGGCTTTCGACCAGTGCGGCGAAGTCGGAAGGCTTCTTGGAGCAGGCCTCTGCCAACGCACGGATTCGACCCGCGACAGCCGCGATGGCCTCATCCGGGTCAGCCCGGGCGATCAGGGTGGTCGTCAGGTGCTTCAGGGCGTCTTCCTCGGGAGCGATCTCGACACCCATGGTCTTGAGTAGAGTGCGCGCAGCGTCTTCGGAGGTTCGGTTCCCGAAGATCTCCTGCCGCTTCTGGGCCAAGACGTCGAGCGCCTCCCTGCGAAGGGTCTTCTTCGTACTGATGAGGTACGGCTTGCCCGCGTGCTCGAAGCGGGCGTACCAGAACTTGGAACCCTTTCGTCGAATGACCTGTGCCATGACCTTCATCCTCCGATCGTTGCCCCTTGCGACTTCGTGTCCCCTCGTGGGTGTCGCCCGGCCGCCGCCGTCACTACCCGTATCAACCACCGTATCAATTTTCGACCTTTGGTCAAGACTTGGCGACTAAAACCACGCGGCAGAGCATAGCCGGATTCATGCTTAAATACTGATCATTAGTGTGTTGTGAAGTTGGCGACCCCAACGGGAATCGAACCCGTGTTTCCAGGATGAAAACCTGATGTCCTGACCGCTGGACGATGGGGTCGCAGCAGAGCGCGCATAAGGTAGCAGAAGAAAGGCGGGCGGCAAGCGGAAACGCGCTTCGCGCGAACGTCGAACATCCAACATCGAACACCGACCATCGAACGGCGGGCGCAACATCCAACAGCCAACGTCCAACAACCAACAGCCAACCCGGGCCGGTCACTGGGCGGAGGGGCAGAGGGGGGCGACGGGGCAGCGGGGGCAGGCGGGTTTGCGGGCGTCGCAGCAGCGGCGGCCGTGGAAGACCATGCCGTGGGACCAGGCAGTCCAGTCCTTCTCCGGCACTATCGCGCGCAGGTCGTACTCGATCTTTACGGGGTCCTTCTGGTCCGTGAATCCCAACCGGCCGGCGACACGGCTGCAGTGGGTGTCGACGATGATCCCCTGCCCCCCGAAGGCCGTCGCGATCAGGAGGTTCGCTGTCTTGCGGCCGATGCCGGGCAGGGTGACGAGCACATCGAAGTCGGCCGGCAGCGTCCCGCCGAACCGTTCCGCCACCTCCTTCGCCAGGGCCCGGATGTTCGTCGCCTTGTTCCGGAAGAAGCCCGTGGACCGGATCTCCGTCTCCAGCGTCCCCTGCGGCGTCGCCGCCCAGTCGGCCGGGCTCCGGTACTTCGCGAAGAGCGGCGGGGTCACCATGTTGACCCGCTTGTCCGTGCACTGGGCCGAGAGAATCGCAGCGACCGCAAGTTCGAACGGCGTCGTCCAGCCATGGAGTTCGCACTCGGCATCGGGGTAGGCCTTGCGGAGGAGCGAGAGGACCTTCGCGGCGCGCTTCCTGAGTTCGGGAGTCGGTTTCATGGGGGGAGCTTCGGGGTTCCCACCCGAGGTTTCAAGCCATCCGGGAGTCGATGCCGTCCGATGCCGGAACCCCGGCTCCCGATGTCCGCGAGGGAGCGTTCACAGGCCGTCCCGACCGCCAAGAACCTTGTGAAGTCGCGTGACGGAGGAGCCCTCGGGACCGGGAGAAGCCGAGACGATGCACACCTCGCGTCCTTTGCGGTAGAGAACGGGAACCCCCGCGCCGGGCTCGACCGGGATGGCCGGGGTCCAGCCATCGCCGATCAACTGCGCCTCCATCCGCTGCATGACGGCGGACGGGGGCATGCGCGCGTCCGACACCTCGACCGCGGCGCGGGCCTCCTCGTCGGCGACGAAAAGCCGGGGTTCGCTACCGGGCAGCTCCGGCACGCGGCTGAGCAAGCTGCGGGTCGGGCGGCGGCCGGAGGCGAGGAAGTCCGCCTTCGTCTGGGTCACGCGCACGACCATGCATTCGCGCGCGCGACCGGCGCCGAAGACGAGCCATCGGACGACGCGGTTCCCCGCGACGGCGATACCCCAACCGACCTCCGCGCCGTGGCCGGACAGGACGGACGCACCCGCCCCGCGGTAGGTCTCGGCCAGCATGCGCATCGCGTCCGCCGCCGCAAGCTGGCAGCCCACGACGTCGAGGTCGGCGGCCCCCTCGTTGATCCGAAGCGGAGCGGCGTAGGCGATGTTCCAGCCCGGCCGTCCCGGGGAGGTGGCCCCGTGGAGCCCTTCGTGGAGCCAGGAAACGCGGGCATCGACCGCGACAGCGCCGGCGAGGCACATCACGGCGGCCCAGCGCGCAGGGAAGGGAACCCGCACGGCGTCAGTCGATCCCCTTGGTCCAGACCGTGACCGACTGCGCCTCGAGGCGGATGGTCTCGGCGTTGTAGAGCAGATGCCGGACCACCGGCAGCAGGGGAACCGGCCGGCTTTCCGCCGCGCCACGGACGAACTCGAACTCCTCGACGGCCGGGTCGTTGTTCTGCAGGCTGAAGAAGCGATTGCCGGGAACGAGGCGCTGGAGTTCGGCGGGCCGGGACACCGGGATCACGTTCTGGCGCAGGAACTGGCTGCTGCCGAGGGCGGCCTCGTCGTCGCGCGAGTAGCGGCGGTCGTCGTCCCCCTCGCTCCATGCCTGGATCATGTCCGCGCTGGGCAGCATCGACTGGTACGTGTCGCTGATCGCGTACTGTGCCGCGTTGCCGCGAGCCTCGCCCATCGTGTCCAGATGCACGCGCGACAGCAGGCCGATCTGCAGCAGGGCGGCCAGGATGGCGAGGATGGCCACGAGCGCGACGGTCATCTCGATCAGGGCCTGCCCGCCCTTCGCCCGCCTGGCGCACCTGGAGATGGTCCGGTTCATGGCATGTCCTCAGTGGCCCCGCCGCGTTCCGCCCGAACCGCGGCCGCCGCCGCCGCCTCCGGGCTGGTGGCACCGGTCGCTGTAGGAGGCCAGCCAGTTGATGCCGGTCTGCCGGAAGGATGCATTCTCCCAGGTCGTCAGCTGTTCGCAGTACCAGCAGCCCGGGGTCAGCCCCGCGAGACCCTGAGCGGTATACGGCGGGAGGTGGTCGTGGATGTGGGTCGACCACCCCGGCCGGCTGCCGCCGCCGCCGCCGGTGGCCGTGTCGACGGGGATCAGCCGGATCTCGTGGAACGCGGGCAGCACGAGACCGTAGCGATTGGGAAGCTCCGGCCCCTCGAGGAATCCGAACGGCTTCGCGGCCGCGCTCCACGTGACCCACCGCCGGCCGGCGCCGGGCGTCGCCCGGTCGGTCTCGGTTTCAATCCGCACGGCCGCGTCGGCCCCGATGTAGTTGTACTCGGGCCGGACGGTCCCCCGGAAGGGGAAGCCATCCGGGATCAGGCCGGTCCACGCGCTCCAGCGGTCCGGCCCGTAGCAGTACCACTGGGCGCTGACCTGGGCGACCGCCGACGTGATCGGCTCCCCCGCGATCTGCTCCATCAGGGAGATCACCGCGTCGACATCGCCGGCGCGCATGCCGGGCGTGACCATCGGCAACGAATCGAGGTACGCGAGCTTCATCAGGCCGAGGCCGAAGAACTCCGAGTTGATCGGCTCGGGGTCGCGGATGATCGGCAGCGGGGGCCAGTCCCGGTAGCTCGTGTAGTCCTGCAGCGTCTGGTAGGCATGGTGGTAGAACCAGCACCAGTCCGACGAGGCGACCGCGTCGTAGAAGCTCGGATCGAGCAGCAGGTGATCGCCGGAGTAGTCGACGTAGAACCGGGCATTGTCGGGCATCGCCGCGAGCCCCTGCCCGGCCACCGCCAGGAGCATCGTGCCGTAGTCGTCCCACGCGGTCGGCGGCGAGGGAGAATTCGTATAGGGCTGCACCGGGAACTGGTCCGGGTACTGGCTCATCACGTACGCGCCGTGCGAGGCCACCGCCTGCCCGTAGGCGCTGTTGTTGTAGATCCCGTTGTTCTTCGCGCCCAGCTGCGCCGCCGCCAGCGCGGTGACGGGGCCGACGTAACACAGCCGCGAGGCGAGGTCGGCGATCGCGCGCGCCTCGGGGAAATCGGTCTGGCCCCGCGCCAGGCCGTCGCTGATCGCCACGGCCTGCAGCACGTTGAGATGGCCGACAAGGTTCAGTGTGATCCCCTGCCAGCGGGCGGCGGCCAGCGCGGCGGCGTCGCCGCCGTTTTGGGCGCGCAGCTTGACGGTGATGATCTTGTGCAGGTCGAAGTTCCACAGCACGACCAGCGCGAGGATCACGCAGATCATGAGCAGGAAGATCATCGTCTGTCCCGCCCGGCGCCGGCCCGGTCGCTGGAGGTACGCCTTCACGATGGTGTCGCACCGGCCGCCCGCGCGGGCGGGCCTAGGGCGTCTCCTCAAGGTAAAGGGGGTAGTGCTTCTCCCGGATCAGGAAGGAGCTGTCGCCGCTGCTGTCGAGATCGACCCGGGATCCCGCGTAGAACGCCCGGACGAACGGCCAGGTCAGCTCGTAGTCCTGGCGGGCGCGCGCGAGGATGAGATCGTCCGAACCTCCGCCCTCCGCGTAGTGGATGTCGTCCCAGTTCTCGTACTCCAGGATCGCCGGAAGGTCGCCCCACCGCGTCGCGCCGAGATAGAGCGGGATGCGGGACTGCTCGACCTGGTACTGCGGGGAGACCGGCTGCCCGATGCCCATCGCATAGCTCCACAGCCGGCCCGGGCTGTCGTTCTGGACCATCGTCGCGAGTTGCCCGCCCCGGGCGACGGCGGGGTTCTCGATGGGTCCCGCGTTGGGGATGGCGGCCGCGCGGGTGACCTTGTAGACCATGAACTCGTTGAACCCGACCATCCGGGAACGGGCGGCCGCGCTCGCCGTGTAGGTAAGAACGGCCTTCGCAGCGTAGAGCTGCGAGACCTGGAACAGTCCGAAGAAGATCAGGCAGGTGATCGTCACGACGATCATCGACTCGATCAACGACTGCCCCGCCCGGCTGCCGCGGTTTCGCTTCACGGGCTGCTTCCCCCGGAGGGGTCGGACGGACCCGGCGGTCAGTTCGCGCCGTCGCGATCCAAGTCCTTCAGATACTGGTGCGAATCGACATCCAGCGCAGCATCCTTCGCCGCCGTGTCGCCGCCCAGTTCCTCGACCGCGCCGCCGAACTTCTCGCGAATCGTATCGCTGAAGATCGCGACGATCGCGATGGCGGCCAGGGCCACGATCACGACGATGATGATGTACTCCGTCAGCGCCTGCCCGCTCTTGCTCTTGATCCGGCTCTTCATGGTCGTCCTCCGGGGCCCTTCCGGGCTCCTGCTCCAGCATAGCCCCATCCGCCTCGCACGCAACCTTTTTCCGGCTCAGGGATACTCCGAACCGACCAGGTCCATGACCCGGCCGCCGTATTCCCGGAACGTGTACAGCAACAGCGCCAGCATCACCAGGACCAGCATCAGCAGGCCCAGCATGGTCACGAACTCGGTCGTGGCCTGGCCGCGGCGCTGGACGTCACGCTTCATGCAGTTGCCCTTGAGGATAACGTACGGCGTCAGTATACTATTTTCAGTTCGGAACATCAATTCCCGGAGATCGCCCCATGCCGACTCCATCGACCCGGCGAGATTTCGTGGCCCGGACCCTTCGGGGCGGGCTTTTCACGCTGCTGGCGGTCGCGCCGTGTCTCGATGCGGCGGCGGCGGTTCGTGTCTGCGCGGCCTGCGGGCACGAGGCGCTGGGGACGGAGACCCAGTGCTCGCACTGCAAGGCGGTCCTGCCCCCCCCTCCGGGGGCGGAGCCCCCTCCCCCGGGCCCGGCGGAGACGGTGAACGACAAGGAGCCTTCCGTCCCGGCCTCCACCCAGGTGCCGGAGGCCGTGCTGGCCGACCAGATCGACACGGCGAAGCGCCTGGCCGGGCAGGGTTCGTTCTGGGGCGCCATCCTGTTCGCCCGCAATGCCGCTGCGATGGCCGCCCTCAAGGGTCGCGACGGGGCGGCGGCGGGGGCCGCGCTCGACACGCTCATCCGCGAGTGCCGGAAACGGCTGACCGCGCTTGACCAGCCCTGCCACGTGTGCAAGGGCACCGGGGCGCGGCAGATGAAGTCCCTCTCGCTCAAGGGGGACGTCATCGAACAGACCGTGATCGGGGGGAAGTGCACCGTCTGCAGCGGCACCGGCCGTGTGCCCGCGCGCGCGCAGGACGACCAACTCGCCCGCGAAGAGGCCCGAGCGCTCCAGCAGTTCGCCGCCGAGCAGAAGCAGCGCGGGCTCGAGGAATCGCGCGGGCTCTGGCTTCCGGCGGGGCTCTACGCCTCCCTCTCGCCCCGGGAGCAGTCGACCGCCCGAAAGGCCGCGGGGACGCCCTGCTCCCAGTGCTGGGGGTTCGGCGCCATCGCCTGCGAGGATTGCAACGGGGCCGGCGTCATGCCCTGCACCAACACGGAATGCGCGTCCGGCATCGAGATCTGTCCCGAATGCGACGGCAAGGGGCGCACGACCGGCACGCGCGGGGCGACGAGCGTGCAGAGCCGGTGCGCCGCCTGCAACAGCACCGGAAAGCGCACCTGCTCGGTGTGCAAGGGCAGGGGGTTCCTCGAGTGCGAGGCATGCAAGGGGCACGGCGAGCAGGTCTGCAAGACGTGCAAGGGGACGGGGGACGCCCCCGCCTGCACGAAATGCCACGGCGACGGCATTGTCGAATGCACCCGGTGCGCCGGATCGGGCAAGGCGAAGGGGATGCCCTGCGAGGCGTGCCGGGGCGTGGGCCACTCCCTCTGCAAGTCGTGCAACGGGGCCGGACGCGTCGCCCGGAGGTGATCGATGGGCCCCTCGTGGGTGGAGATCGATCCCGGGGGCCTCCGCGCGAACCTCGACGCCTTGCGCGCCGCCCTCCCGAAGACGACCGAGCCGATGCTGGTCGTGAAGGCCAACGCGTACGGCCACGGCGCGGCGCCCGTGGCGCGGCTCGCCTCCATCGCCGGGGTACGGTGGTTCGCCGTCGCCTACCTCCATGAGGCCGCCCTCGTTCGCAAGGCGGCGCCGCGCGCCCGCATCGTCCTGCTGGGACCCGCGGACCCGTCCGAGGTGGCGGCGCTTGCGCGGCTGCGCGTGATCCCGGTTGTCGTCGACCCCGACCACGGGCGCGCCCTGGCCGCCGAGGCCCGCCGGCGGAAGCTGCGGCTGGCCATCCACCTCAAGATCGACACGGGGATGGGTCGCCTTGGCTTCCCGTGGGATGGCGCGGCCGAGGCCATCCTTCCGCTGTTCCAGGAGGAGGGTCTGCGCGTCGAGGGCATCTGCACCCACTTCGCGCGCGTCGAGAGCGGGCCCGAAGATCCGGCGCGCGTTCAGGCCGAGCGTTTCTCCCGCGTCGTCGAGGCCGCGGAACGGTCCGCGGGGCGGCGCCTCTTCCGCCACGCGTCCAGCAGCCGTGCGACGCTTCTCCATCCCGAGTGGGACCTCGACGGAGTGCGTCCCGGGATCCTCGCCTACGGCTACGGCGCCCCGGATGCCGCGGGCCGCATCCAGACACGCCCCGTGCTGCAATGGAAGACCCGCGTCGTCCAGGTCCGCCGCGTCCCCGCGGGCACGGCCGTGGGCTACTACGGCACCTACACGACCCCCGCCTCCACGACGCTTGCGGTCGTCGCCGCGGGCTACGCCGACGGCTACCTTCGCACGCTCAGCAATCGGAGCCACGTGCTGATCGGCGCACGCCGCTGCCGCGTCGTCGGCCGCGTTAGCATGAACTGGATCACCGTCGACGCCGGCTTGTATGCAGCGGCGAAGCCCGGGGATGAAGTCGTCCTCATCGGCCGACAGGGCAACCAGGAGATCTGGGCCGACGAACTCGCCACCCTCTGCCGCACGATCCCCTACGAGATCCTCACCGGCATCAACGCCTCCATCGAGCGCCGCTACGTGTCGCCGCAGCCGGGGGCCTAGAAACGAGGGCGTTCCGGAGGGTTACCGCAGGATCGCACCGGAGGCGTCGCGGATCTGCTTGCGGCCTTCCTCGGCCGCTTCAATCAGCGACGCGAGTTCCTTCTCGTTGCGGGCCGTCGCTTCAAGCTGGCGCGACGAGGCGTTGACCGACACGACCTTGCCAGCCACCAGGGCGCGGAAGATGTAGCCCTCGTACTTGCTGCCGGTTTCCGTCTTGTAGTAGTAACTCTCGGTCTTCGAGGATTGCAGTTCCTTCGATGTGATCACCATGTTGGTGTGGGCCGCCTTCGCAAGCGCGAGCATCTGAGTCCCGCCGTCGTAGCTCCACTTCAGGTTGCCGTTCGCGGTCTTGGCTATGAAGTAGTACTCGAGGTCGAACGTCACCGGCTGCTGGTTCATGTTCTTGACGGTCACGGCAAGGTCGACCGTGCGTGCATAGTCCTTGTCGGCCATGTAGTAGCCCTGGTATCGCGTCGAGGCGCCCTTGGAACTGGACTGCCGCTTCACGTCCAGGTAGATGTTGGCCGTCTGGGCGAGCACGGTGGTCGCCGCGCCCAGCACCACAACCGCCGCCGCCGTCTTCGCTGCATTCATCGCCGTGTCTCCGCTGTACGACGACCGCCCCTTCGGCGCCATCTGTCTGTTGGGAGTCTACGCCCGCCACCCCCGGGTGCGCAAACCGGTCGCGGATCGAATATGCGCCTGCTTTCCCGCGTGCGCAACGGGCGCTGCCATGGCAGACTTCGCCCGGTGGCGCGCCGGCTGGCGTCGCGCACGACGGGAGAGACATCATGATCGCACGCCGCGAGTTCCTGAGGCACGCCACCGTGGCAGCCGCCGCAACCGCCCTGTGCGGGGACGCCCCGGCCGCGTCCTCCCCATGGCGCATCGGATGCTACACGCGCCCATGGGACAAGATGGACTACCCCGTCGCCTTGGATGCCATCGCCGAGGCCGGGTTCAGGCACGCCGGCCTGATGACGACGAACACCAAGTCCAGGCTTGTCCTGTGCGTGGACTCGACGCCGGAGGACGCCGTTCGCGCCGGCGACGAGGCAAGGAAGCGCGGGCTCGCCATTCCGTCCGTCTACGGCGGCGGCTTCCGCGCCGAGAAGTCCGTCGCGGACGGGGTCGCCGGCCTTCGCCACCTTGTCGATCTCTGCGCCCTCTGCGGCTGCCCCAGCCTGCTTCTGGGCGGGAACGGGAAGGCCGAGCTGCAGGAGGCCTACTACAAGTGCGTCGCGGAGTGCTGCGCGTACGCTGCGGAGAAGAGCGTCGAACTCGTCCTCAAGCCCCACGGCGGTCTCAATGCGACCGGTCCGCAACTGCGCGACATCCTCCGCGGCGTCAACCACCCGAACTTCCGCGCGTGGTACGATGCCGGCAACATCCTTTACTACTCCGACGGTGCCCGAAGCCCCGTGGACGACACCGCCCCGCTCGCCGGCCGGGTCACCGGTTGGTGCATCAAGGACTGGCAGCCGCCGAAGGACGTCGCCCTGACGCCGGGCGACGGCAAGGTCGACTTCCCGGCGGTCCTTGCCGCCCTGCGCAAGGGGGGGCTCACGGGCGGATCGCTCGTCGTCGAATGCCTCAAGCCCGGCACCCCGGCCTCCCTGCTTGCCGAGGCCCGCCGCGCGAGGTTGTTCGTAGAGCAACTGATTGCCGGGTAGATCCCTGCGTTCGAAGGTTGCGCTCTCTGCCCCCGCACGAGGCTGCGTTTCTTGTCCCCGCAGGTCTGTCCCGCCCCTGGTCGCTCTGTCCCCCTGTTCACCGTGGTGCGCCGCGACCACGCGCGGCTCTTGCCTGCGACATTTGCCTTGTCTTGCGCGGCCGGGGACGGCATACTGTCGGGCCATTAGTTCCGCGTCGAAGCGGCCGGGCGTACCCGGCGGCGCGGAATGGAAGCGAGTCCCCCCGGATTCCTCCAGGGGGGCAAGCGGATTAGCCCGCGTGATGCGGGCTCAATAGACGGAGGAAGGCATGGAAACGACGACTCCTGTCGTTCGCCGCGAGGTGGACGTCAAGGTGCTGCTGGAAGCTGGTGTTCATTTCGGCCACCAGACCCGGCGTTGGAACCCGAAGATGAAGCCCTTCATCTTCGGCGAGCGGAACGGCATCTACATCATCGACCTGGCCAAGACGCTGGCGCGCCTCAAGGAGGCGAAGGAATTCCTCCAGCGCACGGTGTCCTCGGGCCGGCAGATCCTCTTCGTCGGCACGAAGAAGCAGGCCCAGGAGCAGGTCCGCAAGGCGGCGGAGACCCTCCGCCAGCCCTACGTGGTCAACCGGTGGCTCGGCGGCATGCTGACGAACAACCGGACGATCCGCCAGAGCGTGGCGCGCATGCGCAAGCTCGAGTCCATGGAGAAGGACGGGACGATGGAGAAGCTCCCGAAGAAGGAGGTCGCCACGCTCCGTCACGAGCTCGTGAAGCTGCAGAAGAACCTGAGCGGCGTGGCCGAGATGGACCAGCTCCCCGGCGCGTTGTTCGTGGTGGACATCTGCCGCGACGAGATCGCCGTGTCCGAGGCATCCCGCCTCAACATCCCCGTGGTCGCCCTCGTCGACACCAACACGAACCCCGACCCGATCGCCTACCCGATCCCGGCCAACGACGACGCCATCCGGTCGATCCAGGTCATCCTGGAGGATCTGGCATCCTCGATCCGCGACGCCGCGGACGAGTACGCCAAGACCGCGGCCGAGGCGGCGCGCAAGCGCGCGATCGAAGAGGCCGAGGAGCGGGCGAAGCAGAAGGCCGCCGAGGACGAGCGCCGGGCTCGCGAGCGCGAAGCGAAGAAGGCGAGGCTCGAGGCGATCGCCAAGGCGAAGGCGGCCAAGCCCGCCGAGCCGGCCGCGGCCGCCGAGGCAACCCCCGCAGCGGAGGCGCCCGCGGCCGACGCTGCGAACCCCGCCGCCGAGGGCTGAGCCCCCCGGTCTGGACAACCCGAGAGGAGTTTGACGATATGGCAGAGATTTCAGCATCCCTGGTCAAGGAACTGCGCGACGAGACCAACGTCGGCATGATGGAGTGCAAGAAGGCGCTTCTCGATGCCGGCGGCGACAAGGCGAAGGCCGTCCAGCTGCTGCGCGAGCGCGGGCTGGCGGTCGCCACGAAGAAGGCGAGCCGCGCGGCGAACTGCGGCGTCGTCGCGGCGCAGGCCTCCGCGGACGGCCGGTCGGGCGTCATGATCGAGGTCAACTGCGAGACGGACTTCGTCGCGCGGAACGACATCTTCAAGTCGTTCGTGGCGGACCTTCTGGCGAAGGCCCAGGCCCTCGACGGGGAGCTCGCCCCGGCGGTGGCCGAGACGGTCAACGCGACGATCCAGAAGACCGGCGAGAACGTCGTGGTCCGGCGCAACGTCAAGTTCGTGGCGCAGGGACCCGGCCTGATCGCGACCTACGTGCACCTCGGCAGCAAGCTCGGCGTCATGGTCGAGATCGGCTGCGCGGACGATGCGGCCGCGGCCAATCCGGCCGTGCAGGAGCTGGCCCGCGACCTCACGCTCCACCTGGCCGCCTGCCGGCCTCCCTACCTGGACCGGACCGCGGTCCCGCAGGACGTGCTGGCCTCCGAGCGCGCGATCTACGCGAAGCAGGTGCAGAACAAGCCGGCGAACATCGTCGAGAAGATCGTGGACGGGAAGATCGGGAAGTACTTCTCGACCGTGTGCTTCGTGGAGCAGCCGTTCGTCAAGGACGGCAACGTGACGATCACCCAACTGCTGGACTCCAAGGCCAAGGAGGCCGGCGGGGCGATCACCGTCCGCCGCTACGTGATCTGGCAACTGGGCGAGTAGCCCGGGACGCGCAGCGGACGGATCCAGGGCCGGCCTCCGGGCCGGCCCTGCCTGTTTGCGCAGGGGCTTGCCGCCGTTGCGGCGATGGGGCTAGGATTCACGCATGAGCAACGCCCCCCCTGCCCCTGATGCCGGCGGCGCAACGGTTCATGGAAGCCCGGGCGCGAACCCCCGCCAGCGTGGAGCGCTGCGCATGGCCGCCCCTTTCCTGGCGGGCGCGCTGGCGGCGGGGTGGCTGCTGCGGACCGCCCTGCCCCATCCGGACATCCCGGCGCGGTGGGCGGGCTTCGGACTGGTCCTCCTTGCGACCAGCCTCGCGGCCCTCGCGCTCCACATGCGAAGGCGCCATCTGGATTACCTCCGCGGGGCGCGGGGCGAGGAGGAGACCGCCCGCATCCTGTCCTCCCTCCCCGCGGACACGCACGTCTTCCACGGAATGGCCATCCCCGACGGCGGCATGGCGTCCGGGGACATCGACCACGCGGTGGTGTCGCCGCGCGGTGTGTTCGTCGTGGAGACGCTCAACTGGTCGGGGCAGGCGTCGATCTCGGACGATCAACTGCTGTACGACGGCTGCCGCCCCGACCGGAACCCGGTGGACCGGGTCCGGACGGCCGCATCCGCGCTTCGCGAGCATCTCCGCTCGTCCGGCGTGGAGGTGCGCGTACAACCCGTATTGTCCCTGCCTCGCGCGGCGCTGCGCGCGGAATCGGAGGGCGTGGCCGGGGTCGTCGTCTGCCGCCAGCCGGCGCTGCCCCGTGTCCTGGCGGAATCGACGGACGCCCCGCTGGATCCCGCCACGGTCCGACGCGCGGCTTCCGTCCTGCAGGGGCTGATGGAGGACTGACCCATGAAGAGGGTGCTGATTCCCATCGCCGGCG
>CAYODK010000028.1:0-42575 GCA_964402695.1 uncultured Verrucomicrobiota bacterium | reverse complement strand
TGAGCGGGTCTTCCGCGAGGGTCAGGTCGTAGACCGGCACGCTGTTCTCCCAGCGTCCTTCGAGCCCCGCCACGAACTCCTTGGGGAACCGCTTCCAGTCGAAGGGCACGACGCGGCCGCCGAGCGGCAGGGTCAGCGAGATCTCCGGGCCGGGCGGCAATAGCGGAAGCGAAAGCCACCGCTGTTCCTCGAAGCGCTGCTGCAGGACCGCGGGCGCGCCGGCCTCATCGGCCATGATCGCCTGGTATTCGTCCACGTCGACCGCGGGTTGCGGCTTGCCGGCGATGACCGCCAGCGCCCCGGCCGCAACGCCCGCCGCGCCAACCCACCGCAGACACCGCCCCCACGGATGTCTTGAAGTCATTGCCCTGCTCCTTGCTACGCATTGGACACCCCGGGCACGCTCCCTGCAAGCTCAATAGCCCTCTTTTGCCCCCGGAGTGGCCCGTGTTCATGTCCGCGCTCGCCGCCCGGCCCACCGTGGGATCGCCGGCCTGGAAATGGGCTTGAAAACGGGTTGCCCCGGCACCGTCGTGAGCGTATATGGGGCCTCGATATCGACTGCCACGGAGGTCGCCATGAAGACACAAAGCGATCAACGTTCCACGCGCCCGGCCATGAGGTCACCGTTCGGGCGCTCCACCTTCCGGTGCAGTCTCGCGGCCGCCGCTCTCCTGACTTGGTCTGCCCGCCCCGCCTCCGTCCATGCCGATGACCACGGGACCAACTTCAACAACGCCACAACGATCGCCGTAGGCAGCATCACCCACGGCGTCATCGAGAGCCTGGCCGACAGCGACTACTTCAAGTTCGTCGTCGCCGACAGCGCCCGGTATGTCCTTTTTTCGCGTGGCGTGAGTGGGACCGCCTTCTTCACCGCAAGACTGTATGATGCAAGCTATAGCAGCCTGGCGAACGACACGGGCGGCGGCGAGGGCGACAACTTCCGCATCGAGCGGACGCTCAGCCCGGGAACGTACTATCTGGAGGTCCAGACGACGGCCGGGGTCGTCTCTCCGGAATACGACATCCATGTCGAGGGACCCGGGGCGCCGACGGCGACCGACGAAGGGGGCTACAGCTGCTGGTCGGCCGCCACCACCTCCGTGGGCACGGTCAAGAGCGGGGTCATCGACCAGGAGGGCGACCGCGACTTTCTGACGTTCACCATCTCCTCCACCGCGAAATACGTCATCTTCTCGCGCGGGGTCAGCGGCACTGTCTTCTTCAGCGCCCGGCTCTACGATGCCGCGTACAACACGCTGGACAACGACACAGGCGGCGGCGAAGGCGACAACTTCCGGATCGAGAGAACGCTCAGTCCCGGCACGTACTGTCTGGAGGTCCGAACGACCGCGGGGACGGTCTTTCCCACGTACGACATCCACATCGAGGGTCCCGGGTCGCCCACCGCGACTGATGAACACGGGTTCAGCTGCTGGTCCGCCACGACCACCGCCGTGGGCTCGGTTACTGGAGGGACATTGAACGAGGAAGGGGATCGGGACTTCCTGACGTTCACCATAGCGTCCACCGCCAAGTACGTCATCTTCTCGCGCGGGGTCAGCGGCACGCCCTACTTCAGCGGCAGGATCTACGATGCCGCGTACAACAGCATCGTGAGCGACACCGGGGACGGGGAGGGGGACAACTTCCGGATCGAAAGGACGCTCGGGCCCGGCACCTACTACCTGGAGGTCCGAGTGACCGCCGGGTTGGTCTTCCCCACCTACGACATCCATATCGAGGGGCCGGGCGCGCCGACCACGACCGATGAACACGGTTTCAGCTGCTGGTCGGCCTCGGCGGCGGAGGTCAACAGCATCACCCCGGGGCTCGTCGACCAGGAGGGCGATCGCGACTTCGTCCGGTTCGTCGCCGCAACGAGCGGGACCTACACCATCTACTCGAGAGGAGTCAGTGGCACCGCCTACTTCCGCGGGGCCCTGTACGATTCGGACTACGCGTCCGTCGCCAGCAACACAGGCGGGGGCGATGGGGACAACTTCCTGATCACACGCTCACTCAATGCCGGTACCTACTACGTCGAGGTTCAGGTCACGGCCGGCACGGTCTACCCTTCCTACGAGGTGGTGATCGCGGGGCCTGGGGCGGCCGGATCGGCCACCCTGGTGGCGATCGAGATCGTCGAGGGGATGCCCTCTGTGTCCGTCAGCAATGCCTCCCCCGCATGGACGGCCTGGGTTCAGCGCTCCGACAGCATGGTCAACCCGAACTGGACATCGATCGTGCCCGTCTCCGCGACGTTCACCAACTGGCGGGACCTGGCCATCAGCACGACCTGGACCTCGGCGTTCTACCGCCTCGTGCAGCAGAGCCTGGCGCCGTAGTCAACGCCCCGCGCATGCCACGGAGCAGGGGTTCTGCCTTCTCCGGAGGCTGAACACCCGCAAAGCCCGCCGCGGAACGTGACGGCCTGGTCCTTCTGACGATCCTCGCGGAGACGGTGCGTCGTTACTTCTTGGGGGGCGCCGTCTTCTCCCAGATGCAGAAGCGGGCATCGCGCCCGAATGCGATGCGCTTGCCATCGCCCGAGAACTGTACGACGTCCCCCCTCCCGGAGCCCTCGGGGATCGGCAGGACGCTCACCCGCTTGCGCTCGGCGAGATCCCACACGGAAATATGATGCGGCAGGCCCGCAAACTCCTCGGTGCCGACGCACATGAAGCGGTCGTCCGCCGAGATCGCCATGGGCCCGTTCTCGTAGGAGTAGCCCAACGAACCAAGAATGGCCTTCTTCTCCAGGTCCACGACCTCGGTTGTGGCGCTGGGGCGCTTGACCGCGAGCGGTCCGCCAGAGGAAATCACGATCGGATCCGTGCCGACTTGAAGGACGATACCGAAGCGCGACTCCTCCGCAGTCCGCCCCGGCGATGCATTTTGGAACGCGTTCCAAAATCCCCCGGGCTGAGAAAGCCCCGGCGGCGAGTCTGGGCCGATGCCGCTCACCCCGCAACTTGCTTCTTCCTTTGAGCGATATTGACGACCCGGCCGGGGGTGGGGGGCATGATCTGCCAGAACGCCTGGGCCACGTCGGGGCGGATGAGGCGGCGGTAGTGGTTGAAGAGGACTCCCGGGTCGCCGCTGTGGCCCAACTGGGCGGCCGTCTTGGGGGCATCGCTGTTGGCCGCGAAGTGCATCGTCGCGAAGGTGTGCCGCATGACGTCCGGCGACCACTTCACGCCGGACTTCCGCTTGACCTTCTTGAACGAATAGGGGGTGTATCGGATCCGCCCGGACTCCATCCGGTGAGGGGCGAGCCAGGCGGCCAGGTTCGGCGCGATATCGACATACCGCTCGCGACGCTTCTTGGCCGTCTCCGGACGCACGTGAATCAGCCCGGCCTTGAAGTCGATATCCGTCCACTGCAGCCCCCGGAGCTCGTTCTCGGGACGCAGGCCGGCGAAGTATCCGATGGCGTAGTAGGGGACCATCCTGGGCGCGTGCTCGGCGGCGGTGGCCAGCACCTTCTGGACCTCCTCCGGCGTGTGGATGGACGGGGCCGAGGACGAGTCGATGGTCGACCGCTCCAAGCTCGCGACGGGGTTCCGCTCTGCATAGCGTCGCTTCACGGCAAACGCGAACAGACGGTAGAGCCCCCGGCGTTCGTTGTCGCGCGTAACCGGACCCGCACCCGCCGTGCGTTCCGAAATCCACGTCTCGATGTCGCGGGTCGTAACGGTCATGATGGGCACGGTACCGAAGCGCTCGCCGAACGCCCCCAGTCTCCATTTCAGTTCGCCCACTGTCCGCGGGCGTCGCCCCGCCGCCTGAACGGCCGCCAGCAACTCCGTGACGATCTCCGAGACGGACCGCGCGTTCTCGGGCGCGGCATGCTTGAGGAAGAACTCAACAGCGCCCGTCAGGGTGCCACGCCCCTTCAAGGCGCGGAGCGCCGCAAGAACGTCGCCCCGCTCGGCGTCGGACAGCCTCGCGAGACTGACCGCGCGGTTCGCCGCCTCGAACTTCGCTGTCTGCGACTTGGCGTTCCTTTCGGCGCGCAACCGGTCCCCCTCGGCCTCCGCTTCCGCCTGGCTCGAGAACGTTCGTCGGACACGCTTGCCGTCGATGATGCCGGCATCGACCATCCAGTACCTGCCGCGCGCGCGTATGCGCGGCCACGTCGGTCGACGCCCCGGTCTTCGTTTGCCTGTCGCGGGCAGCGGATCACTCATAAGCGTCCATTCGGGCCCATTCGGGCCCATGTATTTCAATCAACCATGCGGCACAAAAGTGGCACACGCAAGAACAAAGTTGCGAGAATGGCCGGAAAACAGAGGAAATCAGTTCGGATTTCTAATCCGACGGTCGCGTGTTCGAACCACGCCGGGGGTGCCAGCTTCGCGTGGAGCGGGGGTCGCGGGCTGCCGGTCATGGGCGATGTGCCCTTGTTGGCCGTGTAGTCCCCCTGCGGTGACGGGAATGTGCTGTCCCCGTCCGCGTTGTTGGCCGCGGCCCACGCCGTGCCGTTCCGCCCTTGAATCCCCATCGAGGGCCGCCGGCAGGGGGGGGCGAGGCGCCGGGACGGATGCACTGCCGGGCATTAATGAAATACGCATTGTTTCAAGAATGGACTACGTACACATGCTTCGGCGAAAGCCCGATTTATGCACCTTTCGTACTGTGGTCAACTAAGTCTGGAGAAAGTCGGACGACGGCGGGGCGGGGGTCAGCGCTCCCGCGGTTCGAGAATTTGATTGCGGGATATGGAACTCTTGGCGGAAGGCCGGACGGAGGGCGGGCGGTCCCGCCCGCTGTGGGGACAGGAGCCGGGCGATCCGTGCTTCTGGACCTGCGTTCGCACGCGCCCGCGCTGGGAGAAGAAGTTCGCCTCGCTTCTCGATCGCCGCGGCGATCCCTTCTTCCTCCCGTCGGTCCGCCGCGAGACCGTCAGCCATCGCCATCGGCGCACGACGGACGCCCTGCTGTTCCCGGGCTACGTCTTCGTCGCGCGCGACTGTTCCAAGCGGGATTTCGTCCCCAGCCAGATCGTCGTGCGCCTCCTCAAGCCGGAAGGCCCCGCGGAGATCCGGCGGCTTCACGACGAGTTGTGGCAGGTCTGGCGCGGCATCGAGAGCGGGTTCTACCTGACCCCGGTCGAGAAGGTCGCGCTGGGCGAGGAATGCGAGATCGTGGGCGGACCCCTGCGCGGGGTGCGCGGACGGTACGAAAAGAAGGGTCGCCAGGGCCGGTTGGTGTTGCTCGTGCAGATGCTCGGCGCCGGGGTTGCGGTCGAGGTTCCGACCGAACTCGTCGAGCCCTGCACGTGACGCGACCGGCCTTGACGACCGTGCGGCATGCGGCGGCGGCGGGAAACGCGCTGCGGCATGAGTTACCTCCGGTGTGCACCCATCGCGGCGGTCTCCTCCTCGATGCCTGAAAAGTCGGATCTGTGGTACCGCGGATGCCAGGTGCCATGGGGGCGTCGGCCCGCGAGCGGGGGCGCCGATCACGGCAACCAATTCATGCGCGGGAGTCCAGCCGGCCCCTACGAGCTCCATGTCCACAAGGGGGCCGGTTGATGCGGTTTCAAGCGCAGCAGGACGATCTGTGAGGGTCCGACCCGGCGAGTACGTCGTCTTCCTCTCCCGAGACTTCGTTGCACCACCTGCGATCCCGGTGTTTCCCTGGGCGGTACGCACGCGATGATCACAACCGATCTAGACCCCGCCACCGGCACCGTTCTCCATATGGCCACCGGACGAATCGATGTCCGGGAAATCGCCGAGGCCCTGCTTCGCTTCGATCCAGTCGACGGCCCACGGCGTATCAGTTGGAATCTCAACGCCGCCGAGATCGGCGATTTCTTCTGCAGCGATATCGGGTTGTTCGTGACAGTTTCCACCTGTGCCTTCGGCAAGATCCCCGGTTGCCGGATGGCTTGGATCCTTCCCTTCGGCGTCACCTCCACCATGCTCAACATAGCCCTCGAACCCCTTCGCGCCGCGGGCATTGAGTACCGGATCTTCGATGCCCCCGATCCCGCCCGCAAGTGGTTGGCCGGAGATGTCGCGGCACAGCCTGGCGAAGGGGAAGCGGGAACTTGAATCTGGAGATGGGGCTTCGTGGTCTCTGTCGTTGTGCGGTGCGGGTGCGAGATTGCCCAAGCCCGGATGCTGATCACTTCCGGGTCGGATCCGGCCGGAATGATCGGCTGCGACGGACGGCATCAGGATCGGCCGCATAGAGTCATCCGCAGTTCCCCTATGACAGCAACCGTATCTCATAGGATATGCACAGGCATGGCGGGGTGATACTTCTGGGCCCGAACATGGTTGGTCGTTTAGCAATCGCGGAAGGGAGGTGGACGGAGGGGGTCGGCGGCTGCGTCGGCGCACGGTTCCACCGGGCGGCATGAGCGGTTTGTTCCATCCGAGTGCCGGTTGGGGGCAGGCGGCGAAGTACGTGGCCGCATTCCTGGTCCCCTTGGGACTGTCGTTGGTCCTGACGCCTCTGGTTAGATGGCTGTGCGCCAAGGCCTGCATGGTCGATCGACCCGGCGAGCGGCGGATCCACGAGCGGCCGGTGCCACGAGGCGGCGGCATCGCGATCTTCCTGTCGTTCCACGCCGTCTGCGCATTGTGGTTCGTGGGCATGCCCGGCGTGTCGCTGGCGGGGCTGACGGCGGACTGGTGGGCGGCGTTCGTGCCGCCCTCGGCCCTCCTGTTGCTTGTGGGCGTGGCGGATGACCGCTTCGGACTCCGGCCGTCGATCAAGTTGCTGGGCCAGGTCGCCTCCGCAGCCCTGGCGGTCCTCCTCGGGCTTCAGATGGGGACGATCCTCTGGTGGACGCTGCCGCCGTGGGTCGATGCGCTGCTGACGGTCCTCGTCTGCGTGGCGGTTATCAACGCCTTCAATCTCATTGACGGTATGGACGGTCTGGCATCGGGACTGGCGGCGGTCGCCTCGCTGGGAATGGCGGGGGCGTTCATCCTTCAGCGGAATCCCGCGAGCGCGATGCTCGTCCTCGCCTTGGCGGGTGCGTCGGCCGGCTTCCTCGTCTACAACTTCCACCCCGCGTCGGTCTTCCTCGGCGATTCCGGGAGCATGTTTCTCGGCTTCACGCTGGCCTCGATCGCGCTGACGACGAGCAGCAAGTCCACGGCGATGGCTGCGCTCGGCATCCCGCTGCTGGCCTTCGGTGTGCCGGTGCTGGACACCCTGCTCGCGATCTGGCGCCGCTCGATCCGGAAGCAGTACCTGCGGGACCGCGGAGGGGCGGCCGTGAGCCGGGGCGACCTCGACCACCTCCACCACCGGCTCGCGCGCAAGGGGCTGACCCAGCGCCGCGTGGCCGGGCTGCTTTACCTGACAAACGGGGCGGGCATCCTGGCCGGCCTGGCGATGCTGACGTGGAAGCAGGGTGCGGTCAGCATCTTCCTCATCGCGTTCGTCGTGGGCACGTACGTCATCTTCAGGCATTACGCGAGCGTGGAGATGGCCGAGAGCGGACGCCTTCTCGCGGCCGGCCTGCGCCGGCCGGCAAGGCGCAGTGTTCCGGCCCTGCTCTATCCCGCCGTCGACTTCGGTCTGTTGGCCCTTGCCCTGACGGTGGGCATCGAACACGACCTGGCCACCAATGCCGCCAGTTTCAAGGAGCGATGGCTCGCCGCGTTCCCCTGCCTTGTCTGCGTCCCTTTCCTGGCCTTGGCGGCGACCGGAAACTACCGGCGGGTTTGGAGCCGGGCTCGCGTGTCCGAGTTTGCCGTGGCCGGCATTGCCGTGGGCGGCGGCGTCGTGATTGGCGCGGCGCTTCTGAATCTGGTCGATCCGATGGGCCCCGGGACCCTGGTCGGGACCATCGCGGTGGTGGCTGGGTTGGGGGGGCCGGCGGTTCTCGGGATCCGGGCTCTTCCACGGCTGATCCAGGATGCGATGGCGTGGTCGCGGCGACAGCGGATGGCGAACGCGCCGGACGCGCATCGCATCCTGATCTACGGAGCCGGGTATGGCTACACGTTGATGATGCGGCACGATTCGTTCGAACACCCGGATCGCGAATCCCCTCGAATTGTCGTCGGCCTGATCGACGACGATCCCAATCTGCGCAACCGCGTTGTGTTCGGGCACCGGATTCTCGGAGGCATTGGAGACCTGGAGCGCGTGACACGGGACCTGAAAGTCGACGAGGTGGTCCTCTCGACGCCGCTGGGTGACGACAGGCGTGCGCGGATTCTTGAAATTGCGGTGCAGGCCGGTTTCGCGGTAAGCCAGTGGGCCGTCAGCATGCAGCAGATCGCCGCCTGCCGCCAGGGGCCCGTGGCGGTGGCCGAGGAATCGACGCCGATGCTGCCGGGGTTCATCACGCCCCAGCCGGCGCGAATCTCCGTCGAACTGGACGGGGATGAGGCATACAGGCATGGTGTCGCGCGCTCTGCCTGAGCCGGCACGCCCCGGGACATTCAGTGCCCCCGTCGCCGGAATTGAAACTGCCTCCGCAGGGCCCGATGTCTGTCGGCCGTGGGGCCCCTGAGACCGGCTTCGTCATGGGCTGCTGGTGATGTCGTGGTGCGCGCCGCGGAACCTGCAAGAACGTCGCGCTGCGAGTGTTCGAGAAAGGTCTGGCCGGGGATCCGCGGTTCGGGCATGATGACCGGATCCGCCAAGGGGCCGAGAGCGAGAGGGGTAAGATAACGATGTTGTTGCAGCAATCATGGGCCGTGCTGCGTTCGGTCCTCTTTGCGGGGGGCGGGGCGCTGTTGCTGTCGGCCTGCGGGGCCTTGAATTCGACCGGGGAGAGGACGGAACTTCGATGGCCGGATGGCGACTACGCATCAGTCATGCTTGGGGAAGATTCCGGAGCCGATCCGCGGGGAAGTGGCAGGGCGGGGGCGGGGGGCGGAGCGCAGAATCCGCTCGGCATTTCCCTGCGTCGAACAAACCCGTCCAAGGACGCCGGCCGTGCCATCGATGAGGCCCCGCCGGTCATGGGCGCGACCACAAATGGAACCCCGTCGCCATCCGGCCGATTCGGGGCGCTGAAGCCGGGCCTGGAGATCCGCGTGGCGGTTCTTGTCACGGGCAAGAAGGAAGTTGACGAACCCGCGGTTCGCATCGCAGATGACGGCACCTTGAAGCTGCCGCTCATCGGGGCGGTCGACGTCACGGGCCTGACGCTGAACGACCTCGGAGAGCGGCTCAAGACGAGGTATCGCGACTTCTTTGTCGAGCCGGAGGTCGTGGTGGACTTCGTTGTGGACGCCAAGTCGGGTGCGCATCCATGGGGGAGCGTCACGGTCCTCGGCCGGGTTCAAAGCCCCGGGCGGGTTCCCCTGCCTGCGACTCGCGATCTGACCGTCATCGGAGCCATCCAGGCGGCGGGCGGATTGGGTCCCAGCGCCAGGGACTCCAGTGTCCGGGTCACCCGGCGGCTGCCGGACGGAGGCACGGAAATCAAGGATGTGGATATACGGTCCGTCGGCGCGCGCGGAGAGGTCGACGAGGATATGCGGCTGACGGATGGCGATGTCGTCTACGTTCCGGAGAAGATGTTCTGATTCCGGGACCGGCGGTGACGGGTGGATGGCGGATGCACGGGTGAATACCAGGGAGTCCTCATGAATGCACAGTGGATCAAGATCATGCTCTTGACGGCCGCCGGGATGTCGGCCTTCTCCATGGTGTCGGCCGCGCAGGCGCGGCCCGGCGAGGGGATTCGGATCGAAGATTGGACGCTCATGCCATTCGCGGACCTGTCCGCAACGTGGGACTCGAATGTCCGGCGTGTCGATACCGGCGAGGTGGACGATGTCTTCTACGACGCCGTGGGCGGTGTGAACGGAGCCTATAGCTCCGGGCAGCTGTCCCTCCAGGTCGGCGGATATGTGATGACCCGCGGCCACATGGAGGAGACCGACCTCGACCACAATGGCGGAGGGGAGACCATCGGCCTTTCGTTCGGCGACAGGAAGTCACTGTCTGTGCGTCTCAATCAGAGCTACATCATCTCCGAGGATTCCAGCCGGTACGGGGTCAACTACGTCGACTCCAATCCGAGGCTCGTCAGGGCGCCGGTGAATCAGCAGTTGCAGACCCGGAACCGAACGCTTGCGCTTGGCGCCGGACTCGGCCGGGACCTGACCGACAAGATCGGGGCGGATGTCGGCTACTCCTATAGCGAGACGGCCTACGATGCCGATTCGCTCCAGGATGTGGCGAATCACAGTGCAACGGCGAGCGGATCGTACTACCTGACCGACAAGACATCGCTCTATCTCGGCGGCACGTACGGCACCTCGGACGACGGCGTGCTGAGCGAGGCCGCGGAGCAGTACGGTGTGAACGGAGGCATCTCCACGCGCTCCACCGAGAAGCTCTCGTTCGGTCTCGGCGCGGGATGGACGTCGTATCGCAGGCCGGATCCCGGGACGGCGGATGCGGGGTATTCCGGAAGCGACGATTCGACGCTAAGCTACAATCTGTCGGCGACGTGGGCGGCCACGGACCGGATCTCCGTCCAGGCCGGCGCCCAGAACGGGTACTCGCAATCGGCGCAGTACGCAGGCAATGCCTCGCTGAACAGTTCGGTCTGGCTGGGGCTGAGCTACCGGATCACGGACACGGTCAACATCGACTTCGTCAATACTTATCGGCAGGACGACTACCTCGACCCCATTGAAGTGGACGGCGAGCGGCGGGATCTTACGGAAGAGGGCTATGGTTCCCATCTTACCATCAGCTACGCGACTCCGGCGAGGTTCATGAACGTGTACGGTTCCGTCGGCTATGAGCAGGTGGAGTCGATTGAAGACAGCTATGATCAGGTTCGCGTCGGCGTCGGCACCCGCCTGCAGTACTAGATCGGCAATGGAACGTCTACCCGGGCATTCGGCGCCCGGGCCGTGGAGGGAAGATCGATGAGAACACTGTACCGAACCGTGGCCGTCGTCCTGATGGCGGGCGCCATCTCCGCCCCTGCGGCCTTCAAGCCACCGACCGACGAACAGGTCGCCGCTGCGGCGGAGAATCCGGCCCAGGGGGCTGCGTTGGTCGCGGATGCGACCCCGGAGGAGGCCGCGGCCGTCCTCAAGGCGATCTATGAGAAGATCGTTGCGATGAACCTGGAGCCGGCGGCCTTCACCGCGAGGATTGCACTCGTGACGGGCGCCGTCTTCAAGGCCATGCCCTCCAAGGTGCTCGCGCTCGCGGCGGCCCTGGGCAAGGTGCTCGGGGAGTCTCCCGCCCTTGCCGAGAAGGTGGCCCGGATCGTGGTGGCGGCGGCGGCGACAGCCTCGGGGGTCCAGGGGCCGGCGGTGACCCGGGCGTTCGTCGACGCCCTGCTGCTGGCGTTCCCGGCCGCAACGGCGGACTTCATCGGCTCCCTGCGAGCGGCCGGACTCCTTCCGTCCAGTGTCCTTTCGGACGAACTCATCGCCCAGATCGCGCCGGTCAACGTCCCCGGATTTCCGCCCATCATCAAGAAATACCCCGTGCAGGAATTGCGTTGATGCCCGCCGCGCGCGCCCCCGGCGATGCCGGGTTTCCGGGGATCTTGATGCGCAGGGGTGAGCGTCTCGGGATTCGCGCGCGCCCACGACGGTGGCGCGACGGTCGTCGATGATCCGCGGTCGCCAGCGGCCGGGGTGGCGGTCGACGGTGCGGCTCGCGTCGTGGACCGACGGCCTCGGGCCCCGTCATGCCGTGCTTGGGGCGGTCGCGGCCGTGCTGGCGTACACGAGCTGGGTGTGGGCGGGGATTCGTCCTTCGTTCCACGAGCCGGGCTTCTGGGTGGGGGTTGTGCTCCTGGTTCTCGTGCCGATGGCGGGCTGGCTGTCCAAGGATCCCGTGCAGCTGGCCGATTCCACGATGAAGTCGTGGCTTCGCGATCCGGTCTTGTGGTCGGGCGCGGTTCTCATCGGACTGCTCTGCCTCCAGTTCTGGAACGCGGGCCGGCCGCTGGCATTCGACTCGTCGGTCGCCGCATGGGTCGCCATGCCCCCGCGCCATCCCGGTTGGCCCTTTGCCCACGATCCGGCGGAAGCTCGACAGATGATCACGTGGTTTCTTCCGGCATGGGCCTTGGCCCTGGCGGCGCGACGCGGAGGGCTCCGGCGGGAGGACCTACGGCGCCTGCTGGTGTTCATCGCCCTCAATGCCGCGGCTCTGTCCGCGTTTGGCATCCTCCAGCGGGTTTCGGGGACGACATCCATGTACGGAACGACCGCCCTGCCCGGGCGCTTCTTCGCCTCCTTCGGTTACGAGAATCACGCCGCATCGTTCTTCCTGCTGACATCGTTGCTGTCCGCGGGCTTGTTGTTTGACGAGATGGCGCAGGATCCGGGGAGGCCGCGGCGCACGTGGGTCAGGGTCCTCGGCGCGGCCGTCGGGCTGAATCTGATCGGAGTGCTTCTTTCCTACAGCCGGGCGGGGATTCTCCTGGCGGCGGCATCCGTCGTTGTCGCGACGGGATACGCCCTGGTGTGGAGCCGGCGGTGGCTGGTCCCCGCGGACCGGGTCAAGCTGGTCACCCTGCTGGTGGGCCTTGCGACAGGAGGCTGGGTCTGTGCCGGTCTCCTTGCCGATTCGGACCTGGCGCGCGAGATCAAGAGCGTGACGGCGCCGGTGCCGGTCTCGCCCGCTCCGGATGCCCCCCTGAGCCGGATCCCGGTGCTTCTGGATCGCGTGCATCTGGTGCGGTCTGCCTTCCTGATGTGGAGGTCATCTCCATGGTTCGGAATCGGCGGGGAGGGGTTCCGACACGAGTATGCCGCCCATGTCCCCCGCGAATACGACCTCTACCTGGCCCGGCCCGGCAAGGCCAATGTCCACAACGATGGCGTTCAGTTCCTGGCCGAGTTCGGCGTTGTGGGCGCGGGCGCGATGGCGCTGGCGGTCGGGACCATGGCCGTTCCTGTGCTGCGGCGACGGTTGCGGCACATTCCCATCGCCTTTCTCTCGATCGTTGGCCTGGCGGGCGTCCTGCTCCACGGCATGGTGGATCTTCCGTTCCGCTGCCCGGCGATCCTGTTCACGTGGACGACGGTCCTTGCCGCTCTCTCCGCCATGGTTGGCAATGCCGGTGCCCGGAAGACGGGGCGCCCCCGCGGGGCGGAGGCCGGCAGCGAGGATCGGATGATCGCGGCGCAGGCACCTGTGGATCCAAGGAGCATCGCATGAACGTGAGCACCCAGCCTCCACCGCCGGAACACGGGGAGCAACCCCGCCCCGCCGGCCATTACTCCTATCATGGCGAGTACCATGCGAGTGACTATTACCACGCCGATTCCGGGGAGATGCCGGGTCCTCTCGGCGTCCTCAGTTATCACCGTTTGGTCCGCGTCCTGCGGCGCAAGTGGCTGACGATCGTCCTTGTGACGGGACTCGGCGCTGCCGTGGCCGCGTTCTACCTCCACAGGACCCCGAAGCTGTACTCGGCAACGAGCCGGATCGAACTCAGCGTCCGGCGGCCGCGCATCATGAGCCTGCAGGGCCCCGTGATGGACGATCAGTCCTCGCTCTCGTTCGACGAGGCGCTTTCGACACGGCTGGAGAAGTTCCGCACCCGCGAATCCGTGGATGCCGTGCTGAAAGAGTACCGCAAGATCGTGCCCCATGACCCGCACGGGGACGACGAACTGCGGGCGCGCCTGGCGGCCGGCGTCCAGTTCAACCAGGTTCGCCGTACACGGCTTCTCAACATCACGCATGTGTCCGAGGATCCCCAGTTCGCAGCCGATGCGGCCACGGCCTTTGCGGAGGCGGCGGTCGCCATGGCCGCCGAGGAGAACCGGAGCCAGTCGGACTACGCCGTGGGCTGGCTTGAGAAGCAGGCCGCCCACCAGAGGGAACTGCTCGAGCGAGCCGATCAGGCCTTCAACGACTTCCGGGCGAAGAACAAGCTGGATGCCTTGGAACTGGAGAAGAAGACGGCCATCGGTTCCCTGGAGGCCTTCAACTCATCCCTTGTCGGCCTGCAAAGCCAGGAGACGGCCGCGCGCGAGGTGATGAAGGTTCTGGACGCCCTGGAGTTCTCGCCCGACAAGGTCGGCAAGCTGCCCTCGTCGATCCCCCGGGCCGAGGAGATCAGTGCGGCCGTGGAGCGGCTCAACGCCGCCATCGCGGAGCGGGACGCCTTGCTTCTGCGGTTCACGGCGAAACACCCCGAGGTCCAGACGCGGGAGGAACTCATCGCCCTGACGCGCACCCGGGTGGATGAGGCCGTCGAGCGCGCCCGGGAATCGGGCAGGGCCGAGCTCGCGCTGATGCAGCAGCAGATGGCCACCCTCCAGAAGCGGATCGGCGAACAGGCGTCCAAGGCGGCGGAGATCGAGTCGAGGATCCAGTACGCCCAGCAGGGGATCGGGGCGCTCGAGAGGGAGAAGGAGTCCTGCGACATCACGTATCGCGGGATTCCCAGGCGGATCGAGGAGGCGCGGCTTTCCGCCGATGAGAACACCACGACGGTCCAGGTCATCGATCGCGCCGGCCGTCCTTCGGAGCCCTTCCAGCCGCTCCCTTTCAAGGTGGTCTCCTCCGGTTTGCTTGCGGGCCTTCTCGGCGGCCTGCTTCTGGCCCTGATGATCGATGCGATGGAGGATCTCATCAGCCTGCCCCAGGAGGTCGAGCGCGATCTCGGGCTGCGCGTGATGGCGGTCCTGCCGCACGTGTATTCGAAGAAGCGCGCGGAGATTGCGCAGGCGTGCGTCCACCGGCGCTTCGGCCAGATGGCGGAGGCGTTTGCAGGGCTGCGCAGCATGCTTGATTCGCCCACCATACGGTCGCAGACAAAGACCATCATGCTGGCAAGTGCGATGCCGGGGGCCGGCAAGACGATCGTCGCCTGCAACCTCGCGGTGTCGTTTGCGAAGAAGGGCCAGCGGACGTTGCTGATCGATTTCGACATGCGGCGCCCGCGGGTGGGGAACATCTTTGAGATGCCCGACAAGCACCGCGCGTTGCTCGACTTCCTGACCAAGGGGGAGAAGGGCGGCTTCGATCGCATTGTCTGGCGGACGGCCATCCCCAACTTCGAGATCATCGGGAGCCGGGCCGCCAGGGACCAAAGCCCGGCCGACCTGGTCAGCGGCGAGACGGTGCGGCAGTTGGTCGAGTGGGCGAAGGTCACCTACGATCGCGTCATCCTGGATGTGCCGCCGCTCGGACTCGTCAGCGACGCGGGGGTCCTGGCCACCCTGGCGGACTGCGTTCTGATCGTGATCCGTCCCGAACAGAGCCGCAAGCGGGCCACCCGCCACATTGCGGTCCAGTTCCGCGATCTCGGCGTCGGCCTGCTCGCCGCGGTCGTCAACGATGTCGACTTCCGCCGGAACGACTACTACTACTCGCAGGGGTCCTACTACCATTCGTACAGCGGGTATGATGGAGACAAGGCGGACCGCGTGACGGCGCCGCCGGTTGATTGACGGTCGGTCCCGACTTGGCACGGAAGAGGCAACGGCGATGAACCCGCGACTTGTGGTGGTAACCGGCGCCGGTGGCTTCATCGGGAGCCATGTGGTCGTGCAGCTGCTGGATCGGGGGGGTCGCGGGCGGGCGCGGGTGCGGCCCCGCGGCCGGGGCGGCCGCGGGCATCTCGAAGGTCTCCGGAATTCCGCGCCCGCTGCGGGACTCGAGGTCAGGCAGGGGGACGTCACCGACGCCGCCCAGGTTCGGGCCCTGGTGCGCGATGCCGACGTGGTTCTCCATCTGGCCGCCCTCATCGGCATCCCCTATTCGTACGAGGCGCCCGCGTCGTATGTGGCCACCAATACCGTAGGTACTCTGAACGTCCTCCAGGCCTGTCGCGAACTCGGAACGCGCCGCGTGGTCATCACCTCGACGAGCGAGGTCTATGGCACCGCACGCGCCGTCCCGATGGGGGAGGACCACCCCCTGCAGGCGCAGTCGCCCTACGCCGCCAGCAAGATCGCGGCCGACAAGCTGGCCGAGTCGTTTCATCTCAGCTATGGCCTGCCGGTGGTGGTTCTGCGACCGTTCAACACCTACGGTCCCCGGCAGTCCGCCCGGGCGCTGATTCCGACGGTTCTGTCGCAGGTGCTGTCGGGTGCGCACGAGATCCGCCTCGGGAACCTTGCGCCACGACGGGATATGACGTTCGTCGAGGATACTGCGCGGGCGTTCGTCCTCGCGGCTGAAGCGCCGGGCATCGAGGGCGAGACCTTGCATTTTGGCAGCGGTACGACGCATAGCGTCGGGGAGATCGCGCGGATCTGCCGGGACACCCTCGGCAGCTCCATCCCCATCACCTGCGATCCGGAGCGCCAGCGCCCGGGGCCCAGCGAGGTCGAATTGCTGCAGTGCAATCCGTCGCGCGCCGTGGAGAGACTGGGCTGGCGGGCCCGGGTGCCCCTGGCCGAGGGGGTGGCCCTCACGGCCGAATGGGTGCGCGCACATCTCTCGGCGTTCGCGCCCGGCTCCTACTCCGTCTGACCGGACCCGTCTTCGGTCCGCCCGCGCACGGGCTTGGGATTCAAGAGACATGAAGGCCGTCATTCTCGCCGGGGGGAAGGGGACCCGGCTCGCGCCGTATACGCACGTGCTGCCCAAGCCGCTCGTGCCGGTTGGCGACATGCCGATCCTCGAGATCGTGATCCGGCAGCTCATCGATGCCGGGTTCGATGACATCACCCTGACGCTCGGCCATCTTGGGGAGATCATCCGCGCCTTCCTGGCGGCCCGCCGCGAGTTCGCAAGCCGCGCGACCATCCGGTTCGTGGACGAGGTCGAGCCGACCGGCACCGCGGGATCCCTGGCGCTCGTTCCCGGCCTCGACGAGACGTTCCTTGCGATGAACGGTGACGTGCTCACGTCGCTCGACTATCGGAGTCTCGTTGACCACCACAGGCGCGCGGGGGCCGCCCTGACGATCGCGGGCCACCGCAAGGAGGTTCGGATCGATCTGGGCGTGCTCCAGCTCGATGAGCGCGGTCAGCTGACGGACTACATCGAGAAACCGGAGTACACCTTCCCGGTGAGCATGGGCGTGTACGTCTACGAGCCTGGGGTGCTGCAACACATCCCGCCGGGCGGCTACTTTGACTTCCCGGCCCTGGTGCATGCCCTGCTTGCGGCCGGCGAGCGCGTCGTCTGCTATGAGAGCCGGGATCTCTGGCTCGACATCGGCCGTCATGAGGATCACGCCCTCGCCCAGCAGGTCTTCGCCGCGAACCAAGGGAAGTTCGGATTCGCGGGGTCGCCTCGGGGGCAGGGGGGATCGTGAACTGGACCGTGCCGCTGAGCGATGTGAACTACGGCCCCGAGGAGGAGGCCGCGGTCCTGCGCGTGCTCCGCTCCCGGTGGCTGAGCATGGGCGCGGAGACGGCGGCGTTCGAGGCTGAATTCGCAGCCGCCTGCGGCGTGCGACATGCCATCGCCTGCGCCAACGGGACGGCCGCGCTTCATCTCGCCTTGCTCGCGCTCGGGGTGGGCGAGGGCGACGAGGTCATCCAGCCCGCGGTCAACTTCGTCGCATCGGCCAACATGACCGTCGCCGTCGGGGCGGTCCCGGTGTTCGGCGATATCATCGGACTCGAGGAGCCGACCCTCTCTCCGGCCGAGATCGAGCGCCGGATCAGCCCCCGCACCCGCGCGGCGGTGGTGATGCACTACGGGGGACACTTCGCCCGCATGGCGGAGATCGGCGAACTCTGCCGCCGCCACGGGATCGCCCTGATCGAGGATGCCTGCCACGCGGTCGGCGGCCGGTATCATGACTCCGCCTCCCGGCCCCCTCACGGGCGGTGCGCCGGCGCCCTGGGGGACATCGCGTGCTTCAGCTTCTTCAGCAACAAGAACCTCGTCACCGGGGAGGGCGGCGCGGTCACGACGGACCGCGACGATGTCTGCGAGAAGGTCCGCAATCTGCGCTCCCACGGCATGAGCACGCTCACATGGGACCGCCACCGCGGACATGCCTCCACTTACGACGTTCTGGCCCACGGGTACAACTACCGCATGGATGATCTCCGCAGCGCCCTCGGCCGGGAGCAGCTGAAGAAACTGGATGGGAACAACCGGAGCCGCCGCGAGTTGACCGCCCTGTACTGGGAGAGGCTCGCCGCACTGGAGGCCCATGGCTGGATCCTGCCTTTCCATAAGCCATCGGAATCGAGTCTGCAGTCATCGTCGTTCAGTTCCTCCGCCTGCCATCTCCTTCCCGTGGTTGCCCCCGACGCAGCGATCCGCTCGCACTGTGCCGCGTCCCTGAGAGCCGCCGGCATCCAGACCAGCCTGCATTATCCGTTCATTCCCGATTTCACGGGCTTCTCCGGCACGTGCAGCCCCGATGGTCTTGACGATTCCCGTTCGTTCTGCAGCCGAGTGATCACGCTGCCCCTGTTCCCAACCATGACCCGCGAACAGGTCAGGACGGTCTGCACAACTCTGATGCGCAGCCTCCACCCTTCGACCTCCGAGCTCTGATCCCGACACTTTCTCATCCCATGACGTCATCGCCTCACAGCAGCCGGGCACCTTCGGATGCCGCCGTGTCCGATCCCGACGCGGCCCTGGATGGGCTGACGCCCGCGGCGGCGCCCGCCCCCGCCGTTGATCCGCCCCCCGCATCCATCGATGCTTCCGCCGACACGTGGGATCTCGTCATCCGCCCCAAGACCGCATGGTTCGACCTCCACCTGGCCGATCTGTGGCGCTATCGCGACCTGACCATGCTCTTTGTCTGGCGCGACTTCGTCGCCCAGTACAAGCAGACCATCCTCGGCCCCCTCTGGTATCTCATCCAGCCCCTGTTCACGACCGTCCTGTTCACGTTCATCTTCGGCAACGTGGCGAAGCTGTCGACCGACGGTCTTCCGCAGATGCTCTTCTACATGGCCGGCATCACCTGCTGGGGGTACTTCTCCGACTGCCTCACACGCACGTCGCAGACGTTCCTTGCGAACGCCGGCATCTTCGGCAAAGTCTACTTCCCGCGTCTTTCGGTGCCGCTGTCGCAGGTGATCTCCGGACTGATCCGGCTGGGCATCCAGTTCGCCCTCTTCCTCGGCTTCGTCGCCTGGTTCATGGCCCGCGGTTCGGACGTGCATCCCAACGGCTGGATCCTGCTTGTTCCCTACCTTGTGTTCCTGATGGCGGCCCTCGGCCTGGGCGCCGGCATCATCGTCTCGGCCCTCACGACGAAGTACCGGGACCTTCAGGTCCTGGTCGGCTTCGGGACGCAGCTCCTCATGTATGCGTCCCCCGTGATCTACCCGGCATCCTCGATCCCGGAGAAGTACCGATGGATCATCATGGCCAACCCCATGACGCCCATCATCGAGTCCTTCCGCTACGCCTTCCTGGGCGCCGGCAGCGTCAACTTCGGCCACCTCGCCTACTGCACCGGCTTCACCGCCGTCGTCCTCTTCCTCGGCATCCTCCTGTTTAATCATGTCGAGAAGACGTTTATGGATACGGTCTGAGGCCAAGGGGCCAAGGGACCAAGAGACCAAGGGACCAAGGGACCAAGAGACCAAGGGACCAAGGGACCAAAAGACCAAAGGACCGGGGAGATGAGGGATTTTACGAAAATTGAGGCTTGGAGGTTGGCGGATGATCTGACGGTCATGATCTATGGGGCTACGCGTCAGTTTCCGCGCGAGGAGACCTATGGGCTTACCAGCCAGATTCGCCGGGCGGCATATTCGGTCCCGGCAAACATCGCAGAGGGCGCCTCGCGGAAAGGGAAGCGCGACTACCTGCATTTCCTTTACATTGCACGTGGATCTCTTGCCGAAGCCCAGTACTTTCTCCACCTTGCGGCCCGGCTTGGGTACTTGGATGAAGCGAATCATGAACAACTCTCCGACCAGGCGCGCTCGGCCTTTGCGTGTCTTCATGGTCTGATCCGGGCCGTTGAGAAGGAAGCCGGCCCCATCCGCCGTGTTACCGCATCTCTGACGAGTCTTCTTGTCTTGTGCCTCACCCGTTCGTTTACGACATGAGCTACCTCTTGCTACTCAGTCCCTCGGCCTCTTGGTCCTTTGGTCTCTTGGTCCTTTCTTCATGGTCTGATCCGGGCCGTTGAGAAGGAAGCCGGCCCTATCCGTCGTATCACCGCATCGCTCACAAGTCTTCTCGTCTTATGCCTCCCCCGTTCACTCACCGCATGACCCCCCTCTTCCCATCGCGTCCCTCAGCCCCTCGGTCCCTTAGTCTCTTGGTCCCTTGGTCCCTTAGTCCCTTGGTCTCTTAGTCCCATGCCCGCCACCGTCATCCAGGTCTCCCATCTCTCCAAGGCCTACCGCCTCGGCGTCGTCGGGACCGGCACGCTCCGGCACGACTTCAACCGCTGGCTGCACCGGGTACGCGGAAAGCCGGATCCGTATGCGATCGTGGGGCAACAGGACCACAGGACAGCAGGACCAAGGGACCAAGGGACCAAGGGACCACAGGACCACGGGACGGCAGGGCCAAGGGACCACGGGACAGCAGGACCAAGGGACCAAGGGACCAAGGGACCACAGGACCACAGGACCACAAGACAAGTCCGTTGGTCCGTCTCCTTCCGCCGTGGTCAGTGGTCCCGTGGTCCGTGGTCCCGTAGTCCCTCCCGCCACCCCCGCGTTGGCGGAGGACGAGATGTGGGCGCTCCGGGATGTCTCTTTCGAGGTCAAACAGGGCGAGATCCTTGGCATCATCGGGCGCAACGGAGCCGGAAAGAGTACGCTGCTCAAGATCCTCTCCCGGGTCACCGCCCCGACCTCCGGGGAGGTTCGCGTGAAGGGCCGGATCGCCAGCCTGCTCGAGGTGGGCACAGGGTTTCATCCGGAGCTGACGGGGCGCGAGAACATCTTCCTCAATGGCGCGATCCTCGGCATGGCCCAAACAGAGATCAGAAGCAAGCTGGATGATATTGTGGCGTTCGCAGAGATCGAGCGCTACATCGATACCCCGGTCAAGCGGTACTCCAGCGGAATGTATGTGCGACTAGCGTTTGCAGTTGCCGCCCATTTGGATCCAGAGATCCTCATCGTGGACGAAGTGCTTGCGGTTGGAGATGCGCGGTTTCAAGAACGATGTCTAGGCAAGATGGGTGATGTTGCCCGTGGTGGGCGAACGATAATACTCGTCAGCCATAACATGGCATCGGTGCAGCAACTCTGCCGACGATCGCTAATGTTGAAGAATGGCGATATCGCTGATGATGGTGCAACGGCGGAAGTTGTGCAAAGTTACCTTTCCGATGCGATTCAGGGCAATACGGTAGATGTTAGGGATTGGAAAGATCGCGTGACGACAGGCGAGGCACGTATCACAAAGGTAGAGATTCAAGACTCATCAGGTGAACTAGGCAGCGTAGAGATTGGTGGTGAGCTAGTCGTGCGGATCCATCTGTCGATAAATGTGCCGCTGAGAGATCCATCGCTAGGGCTGCTGATTCATGATCCAATGCGTCAGCCTCTGCTCGACTTGCGCTCAACTCACACCGGCCTGAAACTGGGAAGCGTGCTCGGTTCGATAGTTGCCGAAGTTCGCGTGTCACATGTGGGATTGTACCCCGGACGCTACTTTCTCAGCCCGTGGATCATGGACGCAGCGTGCACCAGAGACATCGATTTTCCACGATTCTGTTGCACGCTGAATGTCGTACATGCACTAGCGGAGAAGCGGGGTCTCAAGCTAGATGCAGTGTGGGGCAAGTACCATGTGCATTCACGTTGGAGCGCTCTGCCCGATCAAGAATGAATGAGACTGCCTTCAGTACGCGTGCATTCGCAGATGCATGGTGTGAGCATGTCGGCGAAGGGTTGTATCCTTTTCCTCTCCCAACTGACCCAACGAACGCGCACTCGCTTGTATATGCAATAGCGAAACGGGAACCAATGGGGCTTGTGAGCGTTGACTTTGGCCCCGCCAGCTTCTACGGAAGTCCCGGTTGGGATGGCGAACTGCAAGACGGCGTTCTCGATGCGATCCTGAGGAAGCTGCGAAGCTATCGGATCAGTCACTTCACTTGGAGCGTCCGGTTTGATCACCAACAGCTTGCACATAAACTATCTCATCGCCTGCCAGCGCTGCAGCGTGGGACGACGCAAGTGCTAAGCCTCGAGCAAGAGTACGAGGCGATTTGTAGTGGGTTCAATAGCACCATCCGCTACGAGATCCGCAAAGCGAGCAAAGCCGGTGTTCGTGTGAGAAGCTGCGAGGGCGTCTCAGAACTTGCGGCATACTACGCAATACACCAGCGCTTGGTTTCAGCAAAGCGCACGTGGGGTTTCATCATGCCAATGGGGTTTCTACTCGCGCTCATTCAACCAGGCGGGATAGGCAAGCTCTTCGTCGCCACTCAAGACGACCAGATCATTGGTGGCGCAATATTCCTGTGCGATGGCAACTCAATATTCTATCTTCATAGCGCGCATGACCGGCAGTATTCGCAGGTCCATCCAACGTGCGCGATTCTAGATCATGCTATCCGTTGGGCGCATCAGTCAGGTGCGACGACATTCAACTTCGGCGGCTCGGGAGGGATAGCGTCACTCGAGAACTTCAAGTCGTTCTGGGGATCGCGCTCAGTTGATACATGGACGTTCCATTGGAGGAATCCGATGTGGCAACGACTGGGTGGCCTGCTGCGTTGGCTCCGCTGAGGCGTGAATATGAAACATGCGACGCAGAACAGGGAGTCCGTGCAGTTGCAGTTTGAGACTGGTGGACCAAGTTGGGCAGAGCGGGCCGCCTATGGCGGGCTTCGTGCGGTGATATCGCCAACCGGGACAGCTCAGCACAATCTGTTCATACACTCGCTATGCCTGTATGGTGCGAGCATGGCCCTATGTCGCTGCAACTCGGGAAGGCGGCCGCTTGACGTCGTCGACTATGGCTGCGGGAATGGACGCTTCCTCAGCTTCTTCAGCAAGCATGGGTGTTGCGTAACCGGAGTTGACGTAACCCCCGAGATGCTAGATGAGGCACGAAAGATCGAATCGCAGGGGAAGTGTACTCTGAAGCTGACGGACGGGAAGACGATCCCATTGCCTGATCAATCGGTTGACCTTATCTGGATTTGTGCGGTGTTCAAGTACTGCGTATTCCCGCCCGGAGCCGCTTGCCGTGGAGGAGCGACGAACAGTGCCGGGAATGGATCTGCCACGGAGGATTTCAAGCCCAGCGGGAACCAGCTCGCCAGCGAGATGTACCGCGTGGTACGCGCAGGAGGCATTGTAGTGAACTACGAAATGTATGTCGATTCCCCGCCACAGGCATTTGCAGGCGCATTTGAGATCGCTGGATTCGAGACCGAAGCAGTTCGCGTGCTGCATCGATACGGAGGCTATGAGGAGCGGTTCCAAACAGCGCGGATCCCTCTATCGTTCATTCCCTGTCTTGCCGGATTGAGTTGCAGACTTCGAGCCTGCTTCGACTCCCCGCAGAGACTCGTCAGGGGATTTCGCGACTATCTGTTCGTATGGCGCCGGCCAAAGGTGAGAGCATGATAGCGAGCAGGATGTCACGACTAGCCGCGCGATTGCTCCGTCGCTCGAAGTGCATGGATCAAGTACGGCCGCACATTCTCCCCATACGATACGACTACCGTGCGACAACAGACGGCGATATCCGGTTTGTGTTCCTGCAGGACGGCGTGGATTTGAGATTTCGAGTTGCCGAAATGTGCTTCAGGGACTTGCAGCCGATTGATGGACCAACTACGCTGGCCTGCAGCGTCGCATCCGTCAAGAATGGTGACGTTCTGTGTGTTCGCCTTTCCGAACCGGTAGCATCGCTGAATGGCATCGAACTCGGCTCGGAACTCGTCAAGAAGAGTACGTGTCGGAAATTCATAAGCGAAATATCGCTAAGCGTCAATGGCACTCGTCTGCAACGCTGTTGCTCGCATTACCTCCCGCTCGACAACAAGGCAGTCGCTAGTGAGTACTATTTTGGGGATGACTACATCGATTACCCCCGCCAGACGGCAACTGATGAAGCTGTTGCTCTGGTGAGACGTCACGGTGGTCACGGAAGGCTGGTTGATATTGGATGCGCTCTCGGGCTCTACACGAAAGCGTTTCTCGAAGCAGGTTTCGATGCGTACGGTGTGGACATTTCTGAATTCGCTATTGTTGAGGCACGCAAGCACGTAGGTACAGGGCGCGTGCAACGTGCCAGCCTCGATCACGAGGGCATTCCATTCCCCGACGCGTTTGATGTGCTTTGGATGTGGGATGTATTAGAACATCTAGCGAGACCAGAGCGTGGACTGGCGAACGTCACAAGACAGGCCCGCGCAGGCGCGCTGCTATTCTTACATACTAGCAATGCCGACTCGATGGCACATCACATTCTTGGCAAGGACTGGGAAGGCTACACTGACTACTCGCATCGTGGCGCTGATTTCGTCTCATGCACCAGTCTGCGAGGATGGCTGAAGGACCTTGGGTGGGAGATCATTGAGTGGCAGTGCTACGACTGTTGGGTCAAAGGGCCGGATCCAGTTTTGCTTAAGTTGGCGGAAGTGCTTTCGTGTCATCCGGAGATGAGAGCACTAGTTCAAGAGCGAGAACTGGGCGATTTGATACGTGTCGTGGCACGAAGGCTGTGAGGTGGGAGCCTTGGCATGCGCGACGAAGCTGTTGGCGGAATATCAGTGATGGGGAATAGCATGCACGTCCTTATGCTTGCGCCGGGGCTAGCCTTCCATTCAAAGAAGTTGGCGACATGGTTCCTGCAGGCTGGATGTCAAGTGACATTCTTGGATTATACCGACCCGGAGTTGCCAAAGGCAAGCGGCTACCGCTACATTAGGTATAAAAAGGCCTGTCTTGCGAGGGTGCCGTTTGCGGAGAGCCGCTGGCTAGAGCCGTGTCTTCAGGCGTGGAAGATGCGAAGGATCTGCGAGAAGATCCGGCCGGATGTGGTTCACGTAAGTTGGGTTGATGAGCGGGCATATTACCTGGCTCTGGGCGGCATCAGACCACTTATTCTGAACTGGTGGGGATCGGATATCAATGACGTGGATTGGGAGTCGGCAGGGAATCTCTATTATAGGAAGAGAATCGCCCACGCGCTGCGGAGGGCTGATCTCGTGACCGCGGATGCGCGCGACATCATGGAGAAATCCCGGCAGATTGCCGGGCAGGATATCAAGCATGCCATGTTCTATTACGGAATCAACATGGCACGTTTCAAGCCTGGTTACGAAACGGACCGGCTGCAATTGCGGCGAAAGCTCAATATTCCTCCCGACGCCAAGGTGTTTCTGAATTGCCGCCGGCTTCTAAGGTCACTCGGCACCGATACGATTCTAAACGCGTTTTCGTCGTTGGTGCGCCGACGGAGATCGGACAACGTCGTCTTGATCTTGAAGAGAATTCGAGCGTCCGATGATGCGTACGTGGCAAGCCTTGAGCGAAAGATCGATAACTTGGGCATCCACGCGAAGGTGCGCTGGGTCGATGAGTTGTCGTACGACACCCTGCCCGCGCAATATGCGCTGGCGGATGCCGTTCTGAACTGCCCGGAAAAGGACGGATTGCCGGTGTCGCTGTTCGAAGCCGCCGCGTGCCGGCGACCTGTGATCTGTACGAACCTGCCGGCTTATCGCGAAGTGTTCGAGAACTGTTTCGTGTTCGTATCTCCAAGCGCGGAGGAAGAAGTGGTGGCTGCCATGGAAACCGTGTTACACCAAGGGGACACGGGCTTGCAGGAGAAACTGGATGCTGCCTACCAAGCTACATTACGCTTTGGAAATGAGGTAAGGAACATGCAGGACTTGTTGGAGCACTGCCGCCGACTGGTGCAGGGCGCAGAAGGCTAGTCGTCTCGCGCCGGAACAGAGCAAGGCCTCCGGATGGTGTGGAATGCAAACGGGTGTTGGCTGTGAACACGCTATTCGTGACTCATGGCAGCGAGTTATACGGCGCCAATCTGTCCTTGCTGGGCTTGATCGATGGCTTGGCGGGCAGCGAGATCACCTGCTCGGTCCTCACGCCCTGGGCGGGCGATCTGATGCCCGCCCTGCAAGAGCGCAAGGTGGCGTGCCATCAACTCCATCATGAATGGTGGCTGTCGTACCAGTTCAACCTCATCCATCGGATCCGGCGGCTGCGTCTGAACTTGGGAAGGCTCGATCAAGCGGAGATGATGGCACGGGCCGCGCACATTGATGTGGTGTATTCCAACACTTCGGTGATCTCATTTGGCGCCTTGCTGGCCCATCGCCTGGGCGTGCCCCACATCTGGCACCTCCGGGAGTTCGGCGATCTGGATCACGGGTTGCGTTTCGATTGGGGGCGCGCCATCCATCGATGGGTCATCAGCCGGGCGACATCGATTGTCTGCGTATCCAGGGCCATTCGCGATCATCTGGTATGTCCACGCGCGCACCGCAGGACCAAGGTCATCTACAACGGGGTGCTGCGCGCCGCGGAGTTCGACCGCTACCGGAAGCAACGGCAGTCGACGGCAGCGCGCAGTCGGCCATTTACATTTGTCATGGCCGGCGCCTTCCGGCCGGGGAAGCAGCAGGACCTGGCCATCCGCGGCCTCGCCCGGCTCATTGACGGGGGTAGAGAGGCCAGGCTTTTGCTGCTGGGCGATGGCAATGCCGAGTATCTCGCGCACTGCCGACAGGTGGCCGCAGATTGTGGAGTGAATGGCCGCGTCGAGTTCCGCGGCTACGTCATGGACCCGTTCCCCGCGTATCAGGAAGCGGACGCCGCCTTGATGTGTTCGAAGTTCGAAGGCATGGGGCGGGTTACTGTGGAAGGCATGGCGGCGGCTCTGCCGGTGATCGGCTATGCGGCTGGGGGAACGGCTGAGTTGATCGAGCATGAAGTCACCGGCTTGCTGTTTCGGGATGGCGAGGAGGAACTGGCGACACTCATGGCGCGACTGGTGGACCGGCGTGACTTGGCGCGCGAGCTGGGTAACAACGCATGGGCTCATGCTCGACAGGACTTCACGATCGAGAAGTACGCGAACGATGTTCGTGAAGCTCTATTCTCGACTTTGTGCATCGCTGGCGCGACATCCAAGTGCGATCGATAACCGGGTATGAAGATAGCGGTTATCATCCTCAGCTACAACGGGAGCAAGTGGATGCCCGGATGCCTCGGCAGCGTGGCTGTAGCCGCGCCCCCCGTGCCGGAGGTGTGGCTGGTCGACAACGCTTCAACCGATGACACGGTTCGCTGGGTTCGAGAGAATCATCCCTATGTGAGAATCCTGGCAAATGCCCGCAACATGGGGTTTGCGGCAGGTATAAATCGCGGCATACGTGCATCACTGGCCGAGGGGGCCGACTATGTGGTTCTCCTGAATCAGGACATGACCGTCGAGCCCGGGTGGATGCAAGCGCTGCATGAGGCCGTGTCGAAAGGAGGCCCCGGAATCTATGGGGCGCTGGAGCTCACCTACGGCGGAGCCGGCTTTGATCCGGCAAGCCTACGCAACTGGTGTGAGCAGGCGCCGAGGTTCGTGGATGATCTGTTGTTTGGGCGGCTGCAGCGAGCCTATCCGTCCAACATTGCCTTTGGCGGCTGCGTTGCCATCCATCGATCCGTGTTTCAGCAGATCGGCTTCCTTGATGAGGCCTTCTTCATGTATTGCGAAGACATCGATTTCTCGCGCCGCGCTCGCAGAGCTGGCATCACCATATCCCTCTTGCCCTTCTGTCGGGTCAGGCATCACTCATCGATGTCCTCGGAGCGGGGCTATGAGAACCCGAGAATCGCCCGGTGGAATCGACGCGGGTGGATCATCCTGCAGCTCAAGAATCCTGGCAAGCCGTTTGTCCGGTCATTGATCAGCGAGTTGGCAAGCCAATCCAGAAAAGTCATCAGAAACGCCGTGCGGCTCCGTCGCGGCGACACTCGGGAATGCACCGAGGACATCGTGTGGCTGCTTGCCAATGCCCGCGCCATTCTGTCCTCCCGCAGACGTGACATGGTTACATGATCGGCTGGGGTAGCGCAAGGCCGTGAGTACCATTCTAACCGTATGCCCCTACAGGCTCCTTCCCTTACGGGGGGGCGGGGCACTTCGGTGCTTTCATCTGCTCCGTCAACTGGCCAAGTATCACACGGTCCATGCGATCATCTTCCAGCGGGGGGCGGAGCTGCAATGGGAGAGCGAGGGCTACAGCATCCCCGGCAATGTTCTGATCTACAGTCCCATTGACACGCCCCCACCGCGATCGGTCTTTGACCGGCTGCCGGGCCGCCTGGGGCCGGGACTTCACTACCGCTGGCTTCGGCGCTCGTGGCGCGGACCGGCCGAGAGCACGCTGCTGCAATGCCACCATCTGGTCGAGAGGATTCTCAGTGATACGACCGTCGACGCCGCGATCTTCGATGAACTTGGCGCGATGGCGGCTGCCAATGTAGTGAGGCGTGTCAGGCCCAAGGTGCGACGCATTGTCAATCTCTATAACGTGAACCATTCTCTGATGGCCCAGGAACGGGCGGCCAGGCCGGCCGCGGGCAACGATGCGCGAACGCGCGATATTCACGTAGCCGTGGAGTGGCAGGAGCGCCACCTCGGTCGCTGGGTCGACACCTTCTTTGCGTGCTCCGACGATGATCGCCATGTCTTGGAGAGGATCTCCGGACTTCGAGGGTTCACGATACCTAATGGCGTTGACACGACGTTTCATTCCTTTGATGACCGGACTGCCAAGGCAAGCAGCCCGTCGCTCATCTTCTCGGGGTGGATGGGGACGCACGCAAATCAGGATGCCCTGGTTTGGCTCCGCGAGCGAATCTGGCCAGCGATACTGGCTGCGCGCTCCGACGTGCGCCTCCTGTTGGTCGGGGGCGGGATGCCCGAGCGCATGGCAGCAAGCTGGCGGTCAGTTCCGGGCGTTGAGGTCGCCGGCGAGGTGACCGACGTCAGGCCGTGGTTTCGCCAGGCGGGTATCGCGATCGTTCCGCTGCGTATCGGCAGCGGAACCCGGCTTAAGATACTGGAAGCCATGAGTCAGGGTAATCCGGTCGTGTCAACCGGCAAGGGCGCCGAGGGACTGGGGGCCGAGCCCGCGCGACACTATGTGCGGGCCGACACGGAGTGCGGGATCGTGGAGGGCGTCCTCGACATTCTCGATGACGCAACCACCTTCAACAGGATCCGGCACGAGGCGCGTGCCTGGGTTGAATCCCGCTACGATTGGGACGTGATTGGCCGGGCCCTGTGCGAGGCGATCGACGATTGCATGGGCAGCGTCCGCAGCCGAAGGGCGTAGTGCTCGAAGGCGCGCGTGGAATTCCACCATGACCTCTCCGGCCGTCAGCGTTGTCATTCCGGTTCGAAATTTCGAGAAGTATATTGCGGAAGCGATCGAAAGTGTGCGGGCGCAGCAGTTCTCGTCCTGGGAGCTCGTGGTGGTCGATGACTGTTCGACGGATCGGACAGGCGAGATCGCCAAACGATTTGCCGAGGGGGAGCGAATCCGAGTGATACGGAACGCCACGAACCTCGGACAGTTCCCGACGCACAACCGAGGCGCGGAGATGGCGCGTGGACGGTATCTCAAGTTCCTGCACGGGGATGACATCCTCTATCCACATGCCCTGCAGGTGATGGTCGAGTCCATGGATGAGTTCTCCGAGGCGGGGCTTGGAATCTCATGTGCCCTGGGTCCGTGGCTCGCGCCGAAGCTCTTCAGTTCTGCAATGGCTTGGCGCGCGCAGATGGCTGGACAGACATCGATGCTGGCCCAGGGACCGAGCGGGACGATCTTCCGCACGGACGCCTTTCGCGCCGTCGGTGGATTCAGCTCGCGGTTTCACACTGGGGACATGGAAATGAACATGAGGACGGCGGCGCAGTTCGCCGTCGTTGCCATGGCGGACGGGCTCTTCTGGTACCGGAGGCACGAGGCTCAGGTTACGTCCGTTCACCGGCGTGAGTTTGCCGGTGAGGCGATTGTATGGATTAGGGCGCTGCTGGCGAGTCCGTCCTGTCCGCTGGCGTCGGGAGAGAAGGTCAACGAAGACCGCCGAGCGATCCACGGATTCTGGAGAGAACTGCTGCGGGTTGTGCGCCGGGGCGAAGTGAGGCTCGCACACGCCATCTGGCGCAAGTCGGGACTTCCACTGCGCATGGTGCGCCTTGCATGTTTGCCGCAGCCGTCGCCATCACAGGTCGTCCTCTGCGGCGACAACCCACGATGGCTAACCCGTCATCTGCGGTCCAAGCCACTCTCGTCGGCTGCCGCAGACCAAGGCGCCCGTTCCCGCCGGCCATCTCTTCTGCTTGCTGAGAAGGAAGGGCGTCCGGTCCCCCTGGTCTCCGTCCTGATCCCTGCCTACAACGCCGAATCAACCATTGGAGAGAGCATCGCCGGCGTCCTCGCCCAGACGTTCACGGACTGGGAGTTGATCATTGTCGATGACGCCAGCACCGACGGCACCTTCGAGGTAGCCAGCGCCTTTGCCGCCCCCCCCCGCATCCGTGTGCTCCGTAACGCCGAACGGCTTGGCAAGTGGGCCAACCACAACCGCTGCGCGGAGACGGCGAGGGGCACTTGGCTCAAGTTTCTGCATGCCGACGACTTGCTCTACCCACACGCACTGGCGATGTTCATTTCTTTGGCGGCTACGCGCCCGGACGTGGGCATGGCCGTCAGCGGCGCAAGTCCGCTGCAGGCGGGGACCGTTCTCGATCCGGCCAACGCATGGCGTCACGAAATGGTCGGTGCGCCCCTGTTCATGCTTTCACCCACGGCCACACTGCTGCGGCGTGAGACATTCCTGAAGGCGGGCGGCTTCGAGCCGGCGCGTCCCTGTGCGCAACGGCATCTCGCGCTCCGGCTGGCCTTGCGCCGGCCGGTCCTTCTCGCCTATCCCGGGCTTGTCTCTATGGCCAGGACCCACGCGTACGGACTGGGCTGCGAAAGCGTCGAGAGATCGCGGGAGATCTGCGAAGCTTACGCCTGGTTCGACGGCATGCTGGCGGATGCCGGGTGTCCGCTCGCGGCGCCTGAACGGGAACTGTGCCGAGTCAACCTGCGGCGCGGCGTGGCGCAACGGGGACTGGCTCTCTTGCGGCGCGGGCGGGTGGCAACTCTGGCCCAAACGTGGAAAGGGGGGAGGCTCCCGTGGTCTCTGCTTTGGACAGGACTCCGGCCGTGCGCCCCCGGCGGTGCTGCGATGCGCGAAATGCTGCTACGGAGAGAAGACGTATGACGAGGGGTATGTGGAACCGGGTCATGAAGTATGTGTCGAGACGGACGGGGATGCGACCTGCCTGAAGCGGGCGCGGCGGAGCGGTGGGGACAACGATGAATATCTGGGACGCCGAGACGATTCGCAGGTTCTGGGACTGGCAGAGCAGGCGGCCAGACGCGGATGCCCACTACTTCTCGTCGCTCCTCGGAGACGGGATCGTCAACCTGATGGCCATGGCGGCGAAGCTCGACGGGTGCGCACTCGACTACGGCTGCGGAGCCGGTCACATCGCCGGGCGTCTTCTGAAGCGCGGGTGCTCTACCCATGGACTCGACACATCAGAAGCTTCGGTGGCAGCGCTCAACACGAGGTTCCTGGGCAGGCCCGGATGGGAAGGTGCAACCGTCGCCAGTGGCTTCCCCTCTCCCTATGCGGATGGTCAGTTTGACTGGGTGGTCTGCATCGAAACGCTGGAGCACGTCTTGGACGCGACATTGCCGGATCTCCTTGACGACATCCACCGGCTGCTCAAACCGGGGGGACTAGCCATCTTCACGACGCCCTGCAACGAGGACCTGACGCTGCGGCGGTCTTTCTGCCCATTCTGCGATACCGAGTTTCATGCGTGGCAGCATCTTCGGTCCTTCTCGCCAGAAACGTTGGAGCGCCTTCTGAGCTCGCATGGGTTCCGTGTTCTGTTCGCCAAGGGCGTCGATCTGAATGCCTTTCAGCGCAGCGGCCTGCTTCCGGGCGACTCCCTCTGGCTTAAGGCCAGGATCCGAGCCGCCCGGTTCAGGGCGGTTCTTCTCGACCGTGTTTTTCCCCGCTGCTTCCCCAACGGCCGCCTGTTTCGTCTGCTCGCGGCCCGTCCGGGCGGGCATTTGTGTGCGGTAGCCACGGTCTGAGTATGCATCATGTGCGGAATCGCGGGTCTAGTTCATTTTGATAGTAGGCCGGCCGACGCGGAGTGTTTGCGGAATATTACTCGCCGGTTGGCCCATCGTGGCCCGAACGGGGAGGGGATCTATACGCGCGGCCCTGTCGGATTCGGGCACCGCCGTCTCTCGATCATCGACATCGAGGGCGGCCACCAGCCCATGTTCAACGAGGACGGATCTGTCGCCATCACTTACAACGGAGAGATATACAATTTCTGTGAACTGCGCCGGATACTGGAAGTTCAAGGCCATGTTTTCCGCACGCTCTCGGACACCGAGGTCGTTATTCACGCTTGGGAGCAGTGGGGGCCCGCCTGCGTCGAGCGGTTTCGAGGCATGTTCGCCTTTGCCATTGCCGATTGGAACCAACGCATCGTGTTCCTCGCCCGTGACCATCTCGGCATCAAGCCGCTGTACTACCGCCTCAACGAGGTCGGCCTCGCGTTCGCTTCGGAAGTCCAGGCACTGCGTTTGCTTCCTGACTTCGACGCGAGTCTGGACTACGGGGCACTCGACCAGTTCCTCTTTCTGCAATACATACCCGCGCCGCGCACCGCCTTTGCCGGAGTCAGCAAACTCTCGCCCGCCACCCGGCTCAGCGTCAGCTTCGATGGCCGCTCCACAGGCCCCGAACCGTACTGGTCCCTATCGTTTCAGGCAGAGTCGGGCCGGTCGGAAGCGGCATGGCTTGAAGAGCTCGAAGCCGTGGTCCGCGAGTCAGTTCGTGCGCACCTCGTTGCCGATGTGGACTTCGGCGCCTTTCTCTCCGGCGGGATCGATTCGAGCGCGGTGGTCGGGTTCATGGCCGAAACGCTCGGCCGGCCCGTTCGCACGTTCACCATCGGGTTCGAGGAGGACTCGGCTGACGAGACGCCCTATGCGGCGGAGGTGGCGCGGCGCTGGGGGACCGATCATCACGTGGAGGTTGTCCGCCCGGACGCGTTGGCTGTTTTGCCGCGCCTTGTCGCCCATCATGGTGAGCCGTTCGGGGACAGTTCGTCCATCCCCACATACTATGTCAGCCGCTTGGCGGCCAAGCATGTGCCAATGGTGCTTTCCGGCGACGGCGGCGACGAAGCCTTTGCGGGCTACCGGCGCTACAAGCACTGGTACGACCATCTTCATCCCGATGCCCCTCAGCGCGTGTGGTGGCGGCGGGCCGCGCGATCCCTTGCGTCGCGTTTGCTTCCCGGCCGGTTTCCTCCCGATGTTCGCTCCCGCGCTCCCGCGCTGGCGGACTGGATGCGGCTCGTTCAGTACATCACGGCGCCCGTCCGTCAAAGGCTGTGGCGGCCGGAGTTCCGCCAGTTCGTGACGGATGCGGATCCGACACTCGCCGATGCCTTTGCCCGCGCCTCCCGATCCGATCCCGTGCACCTTGCGCAGTACATCGACTACCGAAGCTACCTGCCGAACGACGTGCTGCCGAAAGTGGACGTGGCCAGCATGATGCACGGCCTGGAAGTGCGTACGCCCTTAGTGGACGTAAACGTGGTAGCGTTCGCCGCGCGTGTGCCCTCGTCGCTCAATCTGGCGCGGTCCGCTGACGGTGGGCCGCGATCAAAGCGGCTCCTGGCATCGATCGTGGCGCGCCAATTGTCCGGCAGCTTTGTGATGCGCCCTAAACAGGGCTTCATACTGCCTGTGGAGAGATGGTTTCTTGAGGGCGGTCCACTTCGCCGCACACTGATCGAGCGGATCTCAGATCCGGCCTGCCTGCTGGCCGAGCTCTGCGATACGCGGGTTGTTCGGGAACTCATTGACGAACACGGCCGCGTGGGCCGCCGCGATGGCGCGCTATGGCTGCTGCTCTGTCTTGATCTCTGGTTGGAGCAGCTCAAGGTGTGTGCAAGTTGAGTATGGACCGGCTTCGCATCGCCTTCGTGACGCCCGAGTTCGACCCCGCCTGCGCGGGGGGCCTCGCGAATTATCTCTCCCGCCTCTCCCGCCATCTGGTCGGGCTCGGCCACGCTGTGCACGTGGTTCTCGCCGGCAATCGCCACGCCGATTACGAAGTCGATGGCGTCCGCGTGCACGAGATCGGCACCGGGCGGCTGGCCGACGCCGTGCGGCGCCTCTCTTGGGGGCGGCTGGCGGAGACCGGGCGATGGCTCGACTTCGCCGTCAAGGCGCGCGGCGTCCTGCGGCGACTGCACGCTGACGGCGGGCTCGACATTGTGCAGTTCGCCAACTCGCGCGCCTGCGGTCTCCCCTCGATGCTGGCCATGCCGATGCCCCGCGTCACGCGTATCTCGTGCTACCGCCCCCTCTGGAACCGCCTTGCGGGCCACCGCCGCACGCTGGACGCTCGCACGCTGGAACTGCTCGAATGGCTTCAACTGGCTCTTTGCCGCCACGTCTACGCACCGAGTCAATCCCTTGCGAATCTTGTCTCGACCAAGGTCCTCCGCAAGCGGATCCGAGTTCTGCGCACTCCATTTTACATTGAAACGACGACGCTTGACTCGTCGGTTGCTGAGTCGCTTCCCACTGATCCGTACCTGCTCTTCTTCGGAAAGCTCGAGCGGTTGAAAGGGTTCCACACGTTGGTGGGGGCACTGCCGGCCTTTCTTGCCGCCTGTCCGGATGCGCGTGTGGTGGTTGTGGGGGCTGACAAGCCCGCGCATCTCGGCGCTTCAATGCGCGAATGGGCGATACGACAATTGGGTTCGCTTTGTGCGCGAGTGACATTCCTCCTGCCGCTCCCGCACGCCACGTTGTACCCGGTCATACGCGGTGCTCGCCTCGTTTGCCTGCCCTCGTTGGTCGACAACCTCCCGAATGCCCTGCTTGAGTCGATGGGGTTGGGCCGGCCGGTTCTCGGCACCACCGGGACGAGCATGGACGAGGTGCTCGAGGATGGCCGGACTGGCTTCCTGGTTCCGCCCGGAGATGCTGACGGGTTGGGCGCGGCGCTGGCCCGATGCTGGACCCGAGCAGATCTGACTGCGATCGGCGACGCAGCCCGCACGGTTAGCGCGCAGTTCGCGCCCGCAACAAGCGTAGCCAACCTGCTGGACTACTATCGAACCCTGGTGGTGCGATGAACGCCAATCCTGCCGACGCGTTCGACGGTGCCGCCAGATGGATACTGACACAGTGTCGACCGGAAGGGGCTGCCTTTGCCCGTGGCGAACCACCCAGATTGATGGCGACGGCTTTCGCCGTGCTGGCACTTGAGGGATTGGATCGGCTGGACCTCCTCGAACCGCTCCGGCGGGAGCACTACGTGGCGATGCTTGTGCAAGCCCAGGACCCTGCCACGGGGCTCTTCGCCGCCGCCACTGTCAGCCGCGAGGAGTGCAGTTGGACCAGTCATGGCGATCCCGCCTACATCCGCATGCAGTTGACATACTTCTGTCTGGCCGCCCTGCATGCTCTGGGACAGCGCCCGCCTGCTCCGCTCGCGTTCGCCACACCCTTCCGCGATCCCGCCTACGCGCGCGGCTGGCTTGACGGCGGTCCGTGGGACAACCCCTGGAACCAGAGCAATCGCGTCATGTTCCTGCTTCGCTTCCTGATCGAACTCGCGCAGGCCGATGCCGGGTACATGGCGATCTACGACGAGGTGCTGGAGTATCTTGCGGCGCGGCAGGATGCACGCACCGGTGTGTGGAAGGGCACAGCCAACGCGTCGGTGCGAGAAGGCCTTTTCGCCGGCTACCACTTCTTTCCTTTTTACTTCTGGCGAGGCTCATGTCCGCCCCATCCCGAACGTGTCCTCGACGCTGCGCTCGCGATCCAGCATGCCGACGGCCTGTTCGGCGCCTGCTCCGGAGGCAGCGCCTGCGAGGATCTGGACGCCGTGGATACGCTGGTCAAGTTCAGCCTGGTCTCGAACCACCGTGCCGGCGAGGTGCGGGACGCATTGGCCCGCGCGCTGCGGGCACTGCTCGCGTGCCAGACGCCCGATGGCGGGTTCCGCGACCAGTCGCTCCTGCCCGAAGATCAGCCGCGCACATGGCGGCGGCGGGCCTTCGAGACCACCGGTCTTCACCGCATCCTCCGCCGCCCGCTGCCCATTCCCGCCATCTACTACGGCGGTTGGCGGCAACTCCGCGGACGCAAAGGCGAGTCTGACATGTGGGCGGCTTGGTTTCGACCACTGGCAATCGCCACGATCCTCTCGCGCTATCCTGAGTGGGATCCAGGCATCTCCTATGCCTTCCATAAACTTCCCTGCCTCGGCTGGCATGACGCCGAACGTGTCCGCTCCGCACGGCCCTACTGTGCGTGCCGGATCGCCTGATATATGCGCATTCATTTTGTCAACGACCGGTTTGATCCGCAGCGCTCCGAAGGAACCCGCGCACACATCGAGGGGCTGACCCAAGCCCTCACCGCCGCCGGCCATGAAGTCTGGAGCCCGTTCGAAAGCGCCAACCGCTTCGCCCGCCGCCTGCCCGTCGGCCGCCTCCGGCGCTGGATCACGCTTGCTACGATGGATGTGTTCTACGTTCGGGTGTGCGCGGGAAACCCGCGCATGCCGAACTACATGCATCCGCTTGTACGGCGCATCCTGGGCAATCCGCGGGTGGTCTGGGAGGTGAACGCGACGATCGAGTACTGCCGTTACGGCGAGCACGCCTGGCCCGTCGAGCGGCTGTGCGCTGAGGAGCAGCGGCGGCGCGCCGCGGCGCCTGGCGTGGCGCTGGCCATCTGCAACACCGAGGGGCTGGCCCGCTATGCCCGCGAGCTCGGCGTGCGCCGCACGACCGTCGTCCCTCTGGGTGCCGACCCCGGCCTGTTTGGCCCCGCCGTGCCGCCAGACCCCGCTGTGCCCATGCCGGAAGGCGTCTTCAATGTCCTTTGGTGCGGCAGCGACCGATACTGGTGGCATGACTTCGGGACCGCCTTGGCGGCGGCACGGTTGCTTGCCCCGGACCCGCGGTTCCGATTCTACCTCGTCGGCGACGTGCATGCGGCCACGCCGTTACCTGCCAACACGACGGTGCTCGGCCGACTGCCCGCTTACCGGATGCCGTCCATCCAGTCGGCCATGCACGCTGGCTTGGCGCTCTACCGCGAAGCGCCCGAGCCCTACATCCTCCCGGTGGCGACTCCCCGAGAGTCCGGATCCCCGATCAAGGTCTTCGAGTATATGGCCTCCGGCCTTCCGATCATTGCCAGCCCGCTAACGCAGGTTACGAACCTAGTCTTCGGCGCGGGCACACCGGGTGCGGTGGTCGGATTCGGCGACGCGGCCGGGGTGGCGCAGGCGCTGCGGAACATGGCGGACGCTCCCGGCGAGGCGCGCCGCATGGGACAGGATGGCCGGCGCCTAGTCGAGACGCACTACAACTGGGCCCGCGTGGCCCGGCAGACCGCCGAAGCCATTGGCCAACTCCGATGAACACCGAACCGCCGCCATGATCATTCCCCGCATCAGCATCGTTACCCCCTCGTTCAACCAGGGCCAGTTCATCGAGCGCACGCTGCGCAGCGTGCTGGATCAGGGCTACCCGGAACTGGAGTACGTCGTGATCGACGGCGGGTCCTCCGACAACTCTGTCGCCATTATTCAGCGGTACTCCAAGCGCCTGACGTACTGGGTTAGCGAGACGGATCGTGGCCAGTCGCATGCGATCAACAAGGGATTCGAGCGCTGCTCCGGCGAGATCTACACCTGGCTGAATTCGGACGACTACCTCCTGCCTGGCGCGCTGGACGCTGTGGCGAGGGCCCACGCCGCCGATCCCGACGCCGGCGCCTGGGTGGGGGAGTGCCTGCGCACCACCGAGGGCAGCGACCGCGACCGGTACGTGCTGCGCGGCGAGGTCCTGGACCTGCAGACGCTCGGCGAACACTGGTTCGACCACTTCTTCGGCCAGCCCGCCTGTTTTTTCAGCGCCGAGGCGTGGCGGCAGTGCGGTCCGCTCGTTGAGACTCTGCACTACTCCATGGACCTCGACCTCTGGCTCAAGATGCTCAAGCGCTTCCACTTCGCCCACGTGCCCGCGCTTCTCGCCTGTGCGCCGCGGCATGCGGAAGCCAAGACCGTGGCGTGCCGCGCCGCCTCGGTCGCCCAGACGTGGACGGTGCGCATCCAGCACGGCTTCGCAGATGGGGTGGAACGGGAGATGGCGATCATGGTGGGGGACCATGACCAATACCTCGAACGCATCAGTCGATTCCGCCGAAATCCCATCTACCGCATCTGGAAGGCGGTTCGGCGATTTCTCTCTGCCGCCCGGAACCGCGTAGCGGCAACCAGGCAACACCGCGACTACAGAAGGGGATGAGCATGAACGTATTGAACCGTTGCTTGCAGAACGTGCTTTCCGTGTTCGGGTACGGTTTAGTGTCAAACCGCCACTTCCGCATCGTGTCACGAGATGGAGTTGATCGGCACTTCGCCTGCACAATACGGGGGTTCGCGACGCTGGCACGACAACACGCACTACCGTCACTCCCCCCCCTCACCGCTACCACGGAGAACCTCCTCGGGCGCCTGGAGGGTACGACCGTTCCCCAAGCGTTTCTCATCCTGGAGCGCCTCAACTCCGTCCTTCCTCTCCCGGGTGAGGTGTGCGAGTTCGGGTGTGCCTCCGGTGCAACGTCTGCGCTCCTCGCGCACACACTGCTCTCTTCCGAGAAGCGCTTCTGGATCTTTGATTCATTCCGGGGACTGCCACCGCCAACAGCGAAGGACAGACTTCTGAACGACATCTTCGGACTGGGCTGCATGGAGCGTTACCGGGGATACATGGCCTACCCGGAGGCCGAGGTCAGACGGCGTGTCGCGCAAGTCGCTTTCCCTGTGGATCGTCTCCGGATTGTGCCCGGCTTCGTCGAAGAGACGTTGCGCGGCGCGAATCTGCCGGCGCAGGTGGCTTACGCCTATGTCGATCTTGATCTGTACGAGCCCATCGTGACGGCATTGGCGTTCCTGGATCACGTCATGGTCGAGGGTGGAATTATCGTTGTCCACGACTATGGGTTCTTCTCCTCGGGCGCCAAGACCGCTGTCGACGAGTTCGCCGCGACGGCCCAAGCACGCTATCAGTTGCAAACGCCAGCACCGCCGTTCGAAGGTGTGGCGGTTCTGGAGCGCCGCGGCATCCAACCCCCCGCGTTGGCGGAACGCGCCACCCCTCCTGCATGACACCCGCTTGATCTGACACTCAGGACCATGCTGCACCTGCTCTTCATCGCCAACTCCTCTTCGCTCGGCGGCTCGTCGCTCTCGCTGCTCGACCTGCTGCAGCGGCTGCCGCGCGACCGTTACACGGCCACCGTGGTGGTCCCGGAGGCGGGACCGCTGGTGGCTGCTGCCGCCCCGCACGCCGCCGACGTCCAGGTGCTCGCCCACCCGCGCTGGGTCACCTCGGGCGGAGACGACAGTTGGCTCTACGCCATACGCACGCTGCCCGCCGCTGTCGAGCGCCTGCGCGCCCTCATGCGCACGTGGCGCCCCGACGCCGTCTGCTCCGTCGCCTCGACCACTCCCGCCGGCGCGCTCGCCGCCGCGCTCGAACGTCTCCCGCACGTCTGGTGGGTTCAGGAGTTCCTCGGGCAGGGTTTCTGCGGCGGACCGCTCGTGCCTGCCACCCTCCATGGCACCATCTTGGCCCTCTCCGACGCCGTGATCGCCATCAGCAGTGCCCTGCGCGACGCCTTTCCCGACCCCGGCCGCGTGGAGTACATCAGCGCGGGCGTGGCCACGGCACGCTTCCACACCGTGACGCCCGACTACGACGGCGGACTTGTCCTCTCCCTTGGCGCCAACTCGGAGAGCAAGGGGCTAGGCGACCTCGTCGAGGCCTCCATCGTCCTCGCCGCGCGCGGCGTCCCCTGCAAGGTCGTGGCCGTGGGCGACTTCTACTATCCCGACTACCTCGCGCGGATGCGCGCGCGCGTCGCCCAAGCCGGCATCGCCGACCGCGTCCGCTTCGAGCCATTCGCGACGGACATCGCCCCCTGGCTCACGCGAGCCGCGGTCTACTGCTGCCCCTCGCACACCGAAGGCATGTCCCGCACGATCATCGAGGCCATGGCCGCCGCACTTCCCGTCGTTGCGACCGACTGTGGCGGGCCGCGCGACCTGGTCTGCGGCGGCACAACCGGCCACCTCGTGCCCGTGCGCGACCCGGTGCGCATGGCCGACGCCCTCGCGAACCTGCTTCGCGACCCCGACACGCGCCGCCGCTTCGGCGCCGCCGGCCGCGCGGCCTCCGCCGTCTTCGACGCCGACATTCTCGCACCCCGCGTGCTCGAACGCATCGAGGCTGCGATCCGCCGTGCCGCCGTCCCCACCGAACGCGCCGCCCTGGCCGACCTGCTGGTCACCGCGCTGGCCGTGGCCGGCCCGCGCACGCTGCTCGGGCGCAAGTGGCGCCTGCTCCGGCGCTTCCTGGGTTGACCATGTCCCCGAACGTCGCCTCCATCCCGCCTCCCCTCGCCGCTGACACCGCGTGGCCCGGCTCGGCTGCCCCCATGCCAGCCCCCGACGGCGCACCGCGCATCAGCGTGGTCACCCCCAGTTACAACCAGGGCGCCTTCCTCGAGCGCACGCTCCGCTCGGTGCTGCTCCAGGGCTACCCCCACGTGCAGCTCATCGTGATGGACGGCGGTAGCACCGACGACTCCGTCGCCATCATACGCCACTACGCCGCCTGCCTCGACCACTGGGAGAGCCAACCGGACCGCGGGCAGTCCGACGCCATCAACCGCGGTATGCGCCGTGCGACGGGTGACCTCCTTTGCTGGCTTAATAGCGATGATTACCTGCTGCCTGGGGCGCTCGCCACCGTGGCTCGGCTCTGGAACAAACACGGCCATCCCGACTGGATCTCCGGTGCCTGCCGGTTCTTGGACGAGGATGGCCGACTTGTCCAGACATGGACGCCGGACGGGCCGCGACCGCTCGGCCGAGCACTTGCCATGGGGGCTGGTGTCCCGCAGCCCTCATCGTTCTGGACTCCCCGCCTCTGGAATGCCGTTGGCGGAGTCGACGATGCGCTGCATTACTCAATGGACGAGGATCTATGGATGCGGTTCTACCTCACCGGTGCGCGACCCGTTGCAACCGAGAAGGAGATAGCTGTCCGTTTCATGCAACGCGACTCCAAGACCGCGCGGTGCCTGCCCGACTTCTCACGTGAATTCGTCATGATCGCCCGGCGACACGCGCGAAGCATGTCCGTATCGGACTTAGCAGACTGGAACTGCGGGGCACGTAGTATGGCCGAGCAGTATGGTATCTCATCGGCGAGCGAACTGCTCGCTCGGAAGTTCCGTGGTGCATTCACGTACCTTGCGTCGGCGCTGCGGTTAGCCCCGGATTGCGGTCTCTATGGCTTCCTGCGAGTGTTTGTCGCAGCCATCAAGCGAGCCGCAAAGGGACGAAGGTGTGCGACGACTGATTCTCGACGGTAGCGCCCATCCGTGCCTGCCCCAGATGTTCAACCGGCCGCGGGTTCAGTGGCTGCTACCGGAAAATGGGATAGACGATGCCCAATGCGCTAATGGTCTGCTTCTACTTCCCGCCCATTGGCGGGCCGGGAACGCAGCGAAGTGCGAAGTTTGTGAAGTACCTCCCGGGTTGCGGATGGGAACCGTCTGTCATTGCTGCGGAATTCGATGGCGAGCACCAGGATCCCACTCTTTTGGCCGACATTCAGCCGCCGACCTTGGTTCGGCGGATTCCGTGTCCCAGGAATGTCTGGCGGCGATCCCGGGCGTGGCTGATGGGGCGCCGATTCCTGGGTTTGGGGCTGGGGCGGCTGGCCACATGGGGTGGGTACTTCATGGACTTCCCGGACACGATGCGGGGATGGAGTCGGCAAGCGGTTCTTGTAGGCCACGAACTTCACATGAAGCATCAACACGACGTATTGTTCACCACCTCCTATCCATACTCATCGCACACGGCTGGCATGGAGCTGAAGCGATGCCTTGGGATCCCATGGGTCGCCGACTTGCGAGACCCGTGGGCCGAGAACGAGATCATGCTGGGCCATCTCCCTGGGTGGATGCGAGGAAGGCACCAGCGGGCCGAGGCAGCCCTTGCCAAGAGCGCCGACCGGATCACGTTCGCCCATCCCGGTCATGCCGAGAGGTTCGCAGAACGCCATCCTGTGGCGCGCGGGAAATGCGTTGCCATCACCAACGGATTTGATCAGGATGACTATCGTGGCTTTCCCGAAACGCCTCCGTGTGCCGATGGCGTCGTCCGTATCGCCCACGTGGGATCATTCTACGGAGAGTACACCCCCCGCCCCCTATTCGATGCGTTGCGGGCGCACTGGAAGGGACTTCCGGACGGCGTAGCCGGAGTGCGACTGTCCTTCATCGGCGGGGTGGGGGACATGCGTCCACCCGAGATCGACGGAGTGAGCATCGCCGTAAGGCCTCGGGTCTCACACGAAGAGGCACTCCGCGCACAGGCCGATGCTCATGTCCTTCTCTGTGTATTTGACCGGCATCTTGGCACCACGTGCATTCCGGGCAAGCTGTTTGAGTACTTGGCCTCCGGGCGGCCGATTATCGGGATTACTAAACCTCTCATATTTGTCCCGACATCAAGCGGCGTAGGCGGTTGAGGGCG
>CAYODK010000027.1:0-44282 GCA_964402695.1 uncultured Verrucomicrobiota bacterium | reverse complement strand
CGGCTTGGATTGCACGACACGGTGTACGGGCAGTGGGAGCGGATTGCCCGAGTCCAGACAAGTAGATGTACTGACCCGAAGGTGGCGGCCCATGCGTGCCCCGTCGTTCAGACGCGCATGGATGCCGAACCGACTCCAGAAGACCTAGTGCAGGCCGGCGACGAGGACAGGGCCCGGTTCATCCGCGATACGCCGCTGGCGCTGCTGTCCAGTATTGAACACCAGGATGCCGTTGCGCGCTGGCACTATGCCGAGTTGCATGGCACGCCGGAGGTGCGCCGGCAAGCGGCAGGGCTGCTCCAGCGTGCGGTGGGGCGGTGCCGGGGGCGGCAGCAGACGCACACGACGGACCCGGATGCGCTGGCCCAGGCGTACTTCGACCTGGTGGCGTACCTCTGGGCGCTACGGCGCTGCGTGGACAAGGTCGGGACGGCAGCCGAGTTACTTTCGTACTTCCCGGATTGCGAAGCGGCGTTGCGAGCCTTGGGCACCAGCGCGGAGCGCCAGGCCAGCCACGGCGAGGTGCGAATCGCTCCGCCGACCGCCGCCCTCACGATCCTCGGGCAGATGGTTGGGCTTGGGCGATCCCAGCTTCAGGAGATGCTGAAGCCGTATCGCGCCCGGTACCGCACTCCGTGAGCATCGTCCGACTATTCTCCGGATTCACCGGACACCAGATCGGATGGGCACCGGTCGCGCCGTATACGATCCTGCCCACGTTGCCATGGCCCGTATTGCCCAGACCCCGGAGACCGGTGCCACGACTCGAAGTCGCGGGCCATGGCTTCATTTGTTTGTAGACGCGGCCTTCCGCGTATTCGTGTTGCCCGGCGGCATCAACGCCGCCAAAGCAGGACCCAGCAACATGCCGCCGTCCGGCCAGGGCACCGGCGGCGGATCATCTAAAGCTGGCCGCTTCGGGACCGCCGTGGGTGCGGCGGACTGATCGGTCGGTCGATTTACACGAGAAAGGTAACGATCATGAGGCTTTGTGTGACATGCAGAACGGCGCGGATGTGGACGGCGAGTTTCCCAATTTGGGTCATGGTGACGGGGTGGGTAGTGTGGCGGGAGTGGCACCGGAACGGTTCCGGGACGACGCAGGGGTTGAAGCGGAGCTGGTGACGGTAAAGCAGGTGGCGCAGATGCTCAGCGTGTGTGGTCGGACCATCTATCGCCTGGTGGCTTCAGGCGAACTGCCGGCGCCCGTGAAGGTCGGCAGTGCGAGCCGGTTTCCGGTTTCAGAGATACACGCGTACTTGGAGCGGATCAAAGGGGATCGTCGGAACTGCAGTTTCGGAAGGAACAGGGCATGAGTGCATTCGTATACAGGCCGAAGCGTCGGGTGAACGGGCAGGTCGTCAAGAGCCCAGTGTATCGGGCCCGCTATCGCATCGATGGGATGGCGGCGCATGTCGATGTGAGCTTGAAAACCACCGACAAACAGGTGGCTAACGCCAGGCTCAAAAAGCTCGTGAGCGAGGTGCAGCAGGAGGGTGAGGGATTGATCGCGTCGAGCAGTTTGCGCGACGCCGGCCAGCGCCCTCTGCTGCATCACATTCGCGACTTCATTGCAGATCTGTCGGCCACGGGGCGTGACGACGAGTACGTCGACCACGTGGAGTCGCGGTTGAAGATCCTGTTCCGCGACCTTTGCTGGTCGAGGACGATGGATCTCAAACCCGACGGATTCCAGCAGTGGCGCGCTGCCCGGACGATCAAGCTGGGGGCGAAGACGATCAACGAGTACCTGAACTCGCTGAACGTATTCTGCAACTGGATGGCCAGGAATGGTCGCATGACGGAGAACCCCTTCCGCCAGGTTGCGCGGTTGCAGACGGCCGGGCAGGAGCGCTACGTGCGGCGCGCTCTCACGGAAGATGAAACCCGGAGGCTTCTGGCGGCCGCAGGCGAGCGTCGGACCGCGTACGTGCTGGCCCTGCGTACCGGCCTGCGTCGGGCAGAACTCGATGCGCTCACGTGGGGTGACGTGGATATCGATTCGCCGAGCCCCACGCTCACGGTCCGCGCCGAGACCGCGAAAAACCGTCGCAGGGTGACGCTGGCCATGCATCCGGACGTGGCGGCCGAGTTGATGGCGGTCAGGCCCGCGAAGTGTTCGCCCACCGACCCGATCCTGCCGGGCAGGGTGCCCCGGATGGCGGTGTTCAAGGTCGATCTGGCCACGGCGGGGATCCCCTACAAGGACGAACAGGGGCGCGTCGTGGACTTCCACTCCTTACGGAAGACGCTGTGCACCGACCTGGGCCGGGCGGGCGTCAACCCGTGGCAGGCGATGCGGATCATGCGGCACAGCGACATTCAGCTCACTGTGAAGACGTACACCGACGCCGGGCAGCTACCTCTACGGGATGCGCTGACCAAACTCCCTACGCTCGGGACCCCGGGATCCGATGGCGGGCGTCCCGTCACACCGTCCGTCACACTGCCCGTCACACCGCCCATCACACCTCCCGTAGTCCAAACGGGTCTTGGCGGGTCCCGGGCTGTCACGGGAGGTGAGGGTGCGGATGATGCAGCAAGCCCGCATGAACAGCACGTGGAGTCGCGTTCCGGCACGGGGAGTCACGGGGGGACGGAAGCGGGGAAGCTGGCGGAGAGGGGGGGATTCGAACCCCCGATACCGGATTTAACCAGTATAACGGTTTAGCAAACCGTCGCCTTCAGCCACTCGGCCACCTCTCCGTGCGTTCCGGCAGGCCCTGCGGGCCTCGGACGCGGGCGAGCGGATACCGTACGGGTGACCGGGGCCGGGCGCAAGCGTTTTCGCGGGACCCGTCAGTGGCGCATCCAGGATCGGCGCAGCCAGGCGACGGTCGGGGCCAGGTCGACGGATTCGGCGATGCGGACGAGGTCGGCCATCCGGTCGATGGCGTCCATCGGGATCACGTCCGCGGGACCGAAGTCCGGCGAGAGCCGGTGGTAGCGGCGGCCGAGGAACTGCCGGCACTGGTAGTCGACCACATCGATCGAGCCTTCGGCAAGGATGCCGAGGATGGGCCGGGCCCACTGGCCGATGCCCCAGTCGAGGCGAGCGCCCTCGATCCGCATCCGGGATCGCCCGGTGCCCAGGGAGAGGAGCGCCACCTGCCTCATCGCCGGAACGCGGTCCGAGAGGCGGCTGTCCTGCGACTGGGCGAGGGCGACCAGGGCGGGGTTGTTGGCGACAACGCCGCCGTCGATGAATCCGTCGACCGAGGGAAAATAGGCCGGCGCGGCGCACGAGTAGAGGGCGACGTCGCGCACCCGGCGGCGGCCATCGCCGTCCGTGCCCGGGACATTGTGGAAGAACCTGGCGGCCCAGGACCGGCGGGCGGGGGAGGGCGCCCCGTTGTCGAGGGCGAAGGTCGGGACCAGGACGCGCGTCCGCAGATCCTCGAGTCTCAGGTCGCCGAACCGGTCCCGGAGCAGGCGCCGCAGGGGGCGGTTGTCGTACGCCGCGCCGGCCGTCCGGCCGAGATCCTGGAGGTTGCCGCGCCCGGCGGGCCGGAAGATCGCCGCCCCGTGCTTCTCGTAGAGCTCTCGGATTTCCGACGCGCTCATCCCCTTGGCGAGGCCCAGGGCGATCAGAGCCCCCGTGGACGTTCCAGCCAGAAGGTCCGAGCGAGCGATCCAGCCTGGGATCCCCCGCTCCAGCCGTTCGAGAACCACGGCGGTGAGCAGGCCGCGGATGCCGCCGCCGTCAAGGGAGAGAATCCTGAACCTCATGGCGCGTGCAGCCGGCGATCACCAGAACACCGTGTAGGCGCCGCTCTTGAGTTGCGGCTTCATCTCGCTCCACGGAACCCAGCGGATGCTGCCGTCGACGAATCCCTCGTTGCCGCCGGTCGGGTATCTCCCGGCCAGGTGGTTGACGCCGCGGCGCGTATCGGGGCCGTACCAGCCGTAGCCGCTCCATTCGCGCGTGACGTCGGTCCAGAGGACCTTGATGGAGGAATCATCCGTGGTCTTGCTCGGGAACACGGGCGATTTCAGATGCGTCTGCACCGGTGTCCAGCCGCTCATCGCCGTGGGCATGTCCTTGGCGAGATAGGTGTACCCCCAGACCGATTCCTTCCCCGCGCCCCCCCAATTCCAGAAGATGTCGAAGTCCCAGTCACGGCGGTTGCTGGGGCAGTAGCAGTGCTTCCGGGTCAGTCCCTCGCCGGAGATCAGGGGGTTGTTCGTCAGGTAGCGGAACCAGTAGGGCGAAGAGTTGACATGCAGAAGGGGGTACTTGCGGTTGTTGTCCACCGCGGCCGACAGCGTGGCGGTCAGGATCGCCTTGAGGTTCGCCGAGCAGGAGGTCCGCCGCGACTTCTCCAGCGCCTTGTTGATCTGCGGGACGGTCAGCAGCATGAGGATGGCGATGATGGCGATCACGACGAGCAGTTCGACGAGGGTGAAGCCACCGCCCCGCCCGCAGTTCGGGGCCGTTCCGCTGCGAATGAGCGCGTTCATGATTCAAGTCTACGGCACGCGGCATCCTCAGGAAAGCCGGAATCCGGGACAAAAATGCACCGGCCCGGCGGGTCGCCCCGCCGGGCCGTGCCGTTCCGCTCAGGGGTCGGTTACACGAGCGGGTCGCAGCCCGTCGAGATCGGGTGGAAGAGGCCGGGGCCCGGCTTCCACATCGACCGGTCGGGCACGAGCGCGTTCTTCGACGCGCCGAGCAGCCAGTCCCACGAGAACGACCGCCCCGTCGTCGCGGCCAGCCGTCCGCCGATGGCGGTGAGCGTGCTTTCGGCGATGCGCATGCCCTCGTTGAGCGGCTTGCCGGCGCGGATGCTCTTGATCAGATCGACGTGCTCCTGGTCCATGCCGTTGACGCTCGGGCCGGAGTACTCCCAGATCTTCTCGCCCTTGTGGCCCAGGATGCGGTTGGCGCAGTCGCTGACCGCCTTCGTGCCCACGATCTTCTCGTTGCTGCGGCCCGTCCCCGGGCTGTGGCCGCTGAAGCTCAGGCACCGCGCCCCGTTCGCGTACTCGAACTCGGCGAAGACGTGGTCCCAGATGTCGCCGTTGTACTTGGGCCACTGCGCGTCGTTCTTGAACGCCGCGGCGACCTTCTTCGCCTCCGTGCTGTAGTCGCGGCACGCGCGGCCGCCGACGGCGGTGAACTTCTTCGGCGGGCCGTTGAAGCACCAGTTCATCACGTCGATGTTATGGATGTGCTGCTCGCAGATCTGGTCTCCGGAGAGCCATGTGAAATGGTACCAATTCTCGCACTGCCACTCGAACTCCGTGAGCCCCTCCTTCATGCCGCGGTACCAGATGCCGCCGCCGTACCAGTAGCACTGGCCGCCGATCAGCTCGCCGATGGCGCCGTCGTGGATGCGCTTCATCAGCTCGACCCGGCTGAACTCGTGGCGGCGCTGCGTGCCGCACACGATGGCGAGGCCCTTCTGCTCGGCCAGCTTCGAGGCCTCCATGAACACGCGCACGCCGGCGACGTCGGTGGCGACGGGTTTCTCGGTGAACACATGCTTGCCCGCCTGGATGGCGGCCATCATCTGCCACGGGCGGAAACCCGGGGCGGTCGCCATCAGCAGCAGGTGCGTGTCCGTCTTCACGAGCTTCTCGTGGCAGTCGAAGCCGCCGAAGATCGCATCGTCCGGAACGCGGATGCGGCCGGCGTACTTCGGATCCTTCATCAGCGAGTCGCGGAGCCGGCGCGCCTTGTCCGGGAACAGGTCCGCGAGCGCGACGACCACGATGCCGGGGTCGGCGTTGAGGCACTGCTTGATGGCGCCGCTGCCGCGGCCGCCGCAGCCGAGGAGGCCGATGCGGATCTCGTCCGATCCGGCCGCGTGCACCGGCGCGACCGCCGCGCCGGCGAGGGTGGCGGCGCCGGCCAGGATGGCCGCGTCGCGCCCGGGGGTCTGGGAGGCGTTCATGTTCGGTTCCATGGAAATGTCCTTGGGTTGAAGGGGTGCGGCGGTCACTTGTTCTTCTTCTTGTTCTTCCCACCGTCGGCCTGCGGCATGCCCGGCAGCTGGTAGATGCCCGGGACGGCGACCGGGGCCACCGGCAGCGCGTCGGTCATCTTCAGGCCCTCGGCCGGCATCAGGTCGAGTTCGCAGCGCTGGATGAACCACTCGCGCTTCATCTGCTGGCGCGAGTAGGCCGACTCGCGCGCCATGACCGCGCACATCGTGCTCTCGGTCACCTGCTGCGCCTCGTTGAGGTACGCGCCGCCGCGGATGCTGGCGATGAGATCCGCGTGCTCCTGCACGTAGGGATCCGGGTTCGGCCCCTGGTACTTCCACGGCGTCTCGCCCTGGATCGTTCCGGCGCAGTCGCTCGTGCCCTTCGTGCCGACGACGCGCTCGGAGACGTTGCCCGTCGTGCCCTGGATCTGGCGGCACATGCTCATCGTGCGGACGTCGTTCGGGTAGAAGAACTCGGTGCCGAAGTGGTCGTAGATGTTCCCGAACTCGGGGCCGGTCCGGAACTGGCGGCCGCCGATGGAGTGCACCTGCTCGGGCAGGGCGCGGAACGCCCAGTTGATCACGTCGATGTTGTGGACGTGCTGCTCGACGATGTGGTCGCCGGAGAGCCACGTGAAGTAGAGCCAGTTGCGAAGCTGCCACTCGACGTCGCTCTGCCCCGGCTGGCGCTGGTTGACCCACAGCGAGCCCATGTTCCAGTAGCACTGCGCGGAGACGATGTCGCCGATCGCGCCGTCGTGGATGCGCTTCATCGTCTCGACGTAGCGCGGCTCGTGGCGGCGCTGCGTGCCCGCGACGACCGAGAGTTTCTTCTCCACCGAAAGCTTCGCCGACTCGAGCATCTTGCGCAGGCCCGCCGCGCAGACCGCGACCGGCTTCTCCGTGAAGATGTGCTTGCCCGCCGCGACGGCGGCCGCGAAGTGGAGGGGGCGGAATCCCGGCGGCGTCGCGAGGATCACCAGGTCGATGCCGTCGGCCGCGAGAAGCTGCCGGTAGGCGTCCAGTCCGACGAAGCAGCGGTTGTCCGGGACCTGGTGCTTGGTCTTGAGCCCCTGCAGGCGGTCCGCGAAGGCGTCGGCCAGCGCGACGATCTTCACGCCCGGCGAGGATGCGACGCAGTTCTCCGCCGCGCCCGATCCCCGGCCGCCGCAGCCGATCACGCCGACGCGGATCGTGTCCGTCGCCGCCGTCCACCCGACGCGCGGCACTGCGCCGGCGATCGCCAGGCTTCCCACCGTCGCCGTCGAGTTCCCGAGGAACTGCCGGCGCGTCAACCTGCTCCGTCCTGCCATGGTCTCCTCCTGAGCGTTCGAGCCTGCGTCCGCGGGGCGCCGGGTGCGCCCTCCGCAACGGACGCGGAATGCCGGGCAGCATAGACCCGGGCCCCGGCGGGATACAAGCACGGTGTGGGCGGCGCGGGACCGGGACGGCGGGCCGCGGAGCCCGCACCGTCCCGTGCGAAACGGGCCCCCCGGATCCCCGGCGGTGCGCCGGGCCGTCCGGCCCCGCCCCGCTCAGCCCCCGCGCAGGCGGCGGAGCGTGGCGGTGGGGGGACGGCCGCGGTGGCGCCGGTAGAGACGGGAGAAGTAGTAGGGGTCGCTGAATCCCAGCGCGAAGGCGGCCTCGCGGACCGTGAGGCCGGGCCTGGCTCGGAAGAGGTCGTCGGCCATGTCCAGCTTGTGGGCGATCTGGTACTGGAGGAAGCTCGTGCCGGTGGCCTCCTTGAAGATGTGCGCGAGACTGGAGGGACTGCGGTGGAGGAGCCGCGCGGCGTCGCCGGTGGAGAGGGTCTCCTGCGGATGTTCGGCCAGGTAGGCCAGCAGGGGTTCCAGCGGGTCGAGGCTCCGGACGGCGATCAGGCGCTGCGAGACGATGAAGTTCACGAGCACGGTGAAGAGACCCATGAGGTCGCTCACCTGGGCGCGGGAGTAGAGGGGCGACTCCGCGAAGGCGCGGTCGATCTCGGCGCCGAGGCCGAGGCGCCGGGCCCGTGCCCGGACCGACAGGCTGCAGGCGGCGCGCGTCCGGAACTGGCCGATCATCATGTAGCCGAGGATGCGCGTGCCGGAGCGGACCGCCATGCAGCCGTCGATCATGCCGGCGTGGCAGCGGTACCAGACCGCGCCGCCGGAGTGCGTCGCCCGCTGCCATCCCGTGCGGTCGCACGCGGAGCACTTCTCGTTCATGCCGAGCCGGTGGCGGACCATCCGGCAGAAGCGGCAGTGCGGGAGGTTCCCGCCGACCTCGAGCTCGCGGCCCGCCGGCGACAGGAAGCAGAACCGGACCTTCATGAGCCGCGAGAAATGGTCCAGGACGCCGCGGATGTCCCGCTGGAACACGAACCGCATCTCGTGGGTGGACATGGTGCGAATCTAACCGGTTGATGCAGGATCGTCCATCCATTGTGCAGGCTCATCCATTCCCTCCGCGGAGCCTCCGTTCTACGGTTCGCCCCGGTGATGCCGCGGCCGGTCCGGTCCCCGGGAGGGCCGTTCCCGCCGCCGGACGGGTTCGGGTGCGAAACGAGGTGACATCGTGGGAATCCGGTTTGGGTTGAACGCGCTGGTGTACACCGCGTCGTTTTCCGGACGCGAGACCGACCTCATTCCCCGCGTGGCCGCGATGGGCTACGACGGCATCGAGGTCCTCTTCGGCAACCTCGAGATCCTCGACGCGAAGGCCGCGCGCGCGGCGCTCGCCGCGTCGCGGATGGGCATGACGGCCTGCTGCGTGATGACGGAGGAGGCGAACCCCTGCAGCCCCGACCCGGCCGTCCGTGCCGCCGCCGCCGACCGCCTGCGCCGGATGATCGACCTGACTGCCGAGATGGGGGGCGAGGCGATCGCGGGTCCGCTCTACGCCCCGGTCCGCTGGCTGACGGGCCGCGCGCGGACGGAGGACGAGTGGGGCCGCTGCCGCGACGTCCTCGGCGGGGCCGCGCTCCACGCGCAGCGGGCGGGCATCGGCATGGCGATCGAGCCGCTCAACCGCTTCGAGACGCACGTCCTCAATACGATCGGCGACGCCGCGCGCCTGTGCGCCGAGGTCGGCAGCCCCGCGCTCGGCGTCCAGGTCGACACCTTCCACGCGAACATCGAGGAGAAGGACACCGGGGCCGCGATCCGCGCCGCCGGGCCGTGGGTCCGTCATTTTCACGCCTCCGAGAGCGACCGCGGGGTGCCGGGAACGGGGCAGGTCGACTGGGACGGCGCCTTCGCGGCGCTTCGCGCCATCGGCTACGCGCGCTGGATCACGATCGAGAGCTTCGCCACGGGCATCGTCGATCTCTGCGCGGCGGCGTGCATCTGGCGTCCGATCTACGAGTCGGCCGAGTCGCTCGCGCGCGACGGCCTGGCCTTTTTGAAACGGAAGACGGCGGAACACCGCCTCGAACGCGAAGGGAGTCCGGCATGAAGGTGCAGTCCGCGGCCGAGTGCAAGATCGTCGAGACCAACGTCCGCGCCACCGCCGCCGCCGCCCTCGAGGCGGGCGGGGGCATCGTGCGGCTCGCGCCGAACTGGGTGCCGCGCTCGTTCTGCGTGCCCGGGCGGCGCATCAAGCTGCACCCGGACGACTACTACGCCCTCGGCGGCGAGCGGGGCGGCATCGACGAGCGGTGGTTCTCGTCGACGACCCCGGCGGACAACGGCCCGCTGACGGGCCGGCACGAGGGGCTGAGCTTCATCGTCTTCGAGCACGGCGGCGACCGGTGCCGCGTGCTGCTGCGCGACGCGGTCGCCGAACTCGGCGCCGCGCTGCTCGGCGAACGGATCTGGAACGCGCACCGGTGCTGGCCGATGTACTCGAAGTTCTTCGACAACAAGGGCGCGCTGCCGCTGCACATCCATCACCAGGACGTCCACGCCGCGCAGACCGGCCAGAAGGGCAAGCCGGAGGCCTACTACTTCCCGCCGCAGGCGAACAACCACGGCGGCGATTTCCCGTTCACCTTCTTCGGCTTCGCGCCGGGGACGACGAAGGACGACGTCCGCCGCTGCCTCGTCGACTTCCCGAAGGGCGACAACCACATCACGAGCATCTCGCAGGCCTACCGTCTCGACCCCGGCACGGGCTGGGACGTCCCGCCGGGCGTGCTGCACGCGCCGGGCAGCCTGTGCACCTACGAGCCGCAGAAGGCCTCCGACGTCTTCTCGATGTACCAGTCGGTCACCGGCGACCAGGTCGTTCCCGACACGCTTCTGTGGAAGGACACGCCGAAGGCGCGCGAGCGCGACGTGGACTGGCTGATGGAGATCATCGACTGGGACCTCAACGTCGACCCGGACTTCCGCCGCAACCGCTTCATGGCGCCGCGCCCGGTCCGTCCGTTCGCCGAGACGGAGCCCCAGGGCTGGCGCGAGACGTGGATCTGCTACAAGTCGCCAGCGTTCAGCGCCAAGGAACTGACGGTGCTGCCCGGCGCGACGGTGACGATCCGCGATGCGGCCGCGTACGGCCTGATCGTGATGCAGGGCCACGGCCGGATGGGGTCGTGGGACATCGAGACGCCGGCGCTGATCCGGTTCGGGCAGCTGACGAGCGACGAGTTCTTCGTCAGCGAGGCCGCCGCGAGGGAAGGCGTGACGATCGTCAACCCGTCGTCCACCGATCCGATCGTGATGTTGAAGCACTTCGGGCCGGGCAACCCCGACCTGGGCCTGTGAACGGAAGCCGGAACGCAACGCGAGGAGAGAGACCATGAGCGGGAACACCTATCCGAAACTGCACAATGCGACGTGGCCGGGCGTGGTCGGCAAGGGCCCGGGAACGCCCGAGGAGATCATCGGCCTGGACACGATGATCGAGATGACGGCCGCCGCGTCGGTCGACGGCGCGAAGTTTGACGGCGTCGACCTGTTCCTGTGCGCGCCGCACGTCGACATCGACTCGACGGACGACGACCTGAAGAAGCTCGCCGACCGGCTCCGCTCGAAGAACCTGGTCGCCGGCTCGCTCGTCGCGCCCGTGTGGCCGCCGGCCGGCGGCGGCACGGCGTTCGGCGACGAGGCGCAGCGCGCGCAATTCGTGACGCAGGTCCGCAAGGCGTGCGTCATCGGCCAGAAGCTGAAGAAGATGGGCGTCCGTCCCGACGGCGTCGTCCGCATCGACTCGGCGGGCGGCGTGGCCGACTGGGCGAAGGATCCCGCCGGGAACACGAAGCTCATCATCGACACCTTCGCGAAGGCCTGCGACGTCGCCGCCGACCACGGCGAGCGGCTGGCGGCCGAGGGCGAGATCTGCTGGGGCGGCATGCATTCGTGGCGGACGATGCTGCAGGTGCTGGAGGGCGTCGGCCGCCCGCAGGTGCTCGGCTTCCAGGCCGACATGGCGCACACGCTGCTCTACATGCTCGGCTACAACGCGCCGGAGGATCGCATGGTGCCCGAGTCGTTCGACTGGAACGACACCGCGACCTTCCACGCGGCCTACCGGAAGCTCGCCGCGGCGCTGCGTCCGTGGACGATCGACTTCCACGTCGCGCAGAACGATGCGACGGTCAAGGGGCAGGGGACCCACGACAAGACCGGCCGTCACTGCCTGCCCGACGACGTGAACGGCAAGCTCGACATCGCGTGGGCCGCCGGCCAGTGGCTGCGCGACGACGCCGGCAACCTGACGAAGTCCATCCGGCACCTGTGCTGGGACGGCTGCATGTTCACGAACGAGGTCATGCACAGACCGGAGACCTGGAACTCGATCCTGTGCGCAATGCTGAAGGTCCGCGACGCGCACGGGTGGGCCGAGTAGGCGCAGACCATCCATCCATTCATCCCATCATCCACCGATCCAATCCATCCGGGGAGAACACAATGAGTGCAGCGAAGACCCTGAACATCGGCATGATCGGCTACGGCTTCATGGGCCGGGCGCATTCGAACGCGTGGCGCAAGGTCACGAACTTCTTCGACGTCCCGTACCGGCCGGTCCTCAAGGCCGCCTGCGCGCGGGACGAGGCGAAACTGAAGGCCTTCGCGGACACGTGGGGCTACGAGACGACCGAGACCGACTGGCGGAAGCTGGTCGCGCGGCGCGACATCGATGCGATCGACATCTGCGTGCCGAACGACCTGCACCTCGAGATCGCCGTCGCCGCCGCGAAGGCCGGCAAGATGATCCTGTGCGAGAAGCCTCTCGCTCGGAACACCGCCGAGGGGCTCAAGATGGTCAAGGCGGTTGAAAAGGCCGGCGTGCTGAACACGGTGTGGTACAACTACCGCCGCGTGCCGGCGGTGACGCTCGCCAAGAACCTCGTGGATCAGGGGCGTCTCGGGAAGATCTTCCACTACCGCGCGAACTTCCTGCAGGACTGGACGATCTCGCCCGACCTTCCGCAGGGCGGCACCGGGCTGTGGCGGCTCGACGTCAAGGCGGCGGGCAGCGGCGTCACGGGCGACCTCCTCGCGCACTGCATCGACACGGCGATCTGGATCAACGGTCCCGTCGAGTCCGTCTCCGCGATGACCGAGACCTTCATCAAGAAGCGCAAACACACGCTGACCGGCAAGGTGGAGAAGGTCGGCATCGACGACGCGTGCGCGTTCCTCGCGCGGTTCCGCAACGGGTCGCTCGCGATCTTCGAGTCGACCCGCTACGCGCGCGGCCACAAGGCGAAGTACACCTTCGAGATCAACGGCGAGAAGGCGTCCATCGCCTGGGACCTGCACGACCTGCACCGGCTGCAGTACTTCGATCACGCGGACGACTCCGTCGTGCGCGGCTGGCGGAACATCCATGTCAGCGACGGCGACCAGCCCTACATGAACAAGTGGTGGGTGCCGGGCCTGCAGATCGGCTACGAGCACAGCTTCGTGCACCAGGTGGCGGACTTCCTCGAGGCCGCCGCGAAGGGCGAGTCGGCCGGGCCGACGTTCCGCGACGCGCTGGAGACGACGAAGGTCTGCGACGCCGTCCTCGCCTCCGCCGCCAGCGGCCGGTGGGTCGCGCTGAAGCCGTAGGCGACCGGATCGCCGGGGGGATCGGCCCGATCCCCCGCGGGCGCCGGAAAGGATGGGGTTCATGACGACCGCGCAGCGCCGGGGCATCGTGGCCGGGGGGAACTGGATCATCGACCACGTGAAGATGATCGACAAGTACCCCGACCAGGACACGCTGGCCAGTATCCTTGGCGAGTCCCGCGGGACCGGCGGGGCTCCGTTCAACGTCCTGGTGGATCTCGCGAAGATGAAGGCCCCGTTCCCCCTGGGCGGGATCGGGCTGGTCGGCGACGACGAGGACGGGCGCTGGATCCTCGAAACGTGCGCCGCGGAGGGCATCGACGCCTCGCGGATCCGCACGACGCCGGAGGCGGGGACGTCCTACACGGACGTCATGACGGTCCGGTCGACCGGCCGCCGCACCTTCTTCCACTCGCGCGGCGCGAACAGCCTCCTCGACGAGTCGGACTTCAGGCTGGAGGATTGCGGCGCGCGCATCCTGCACCTCGGCTACCTGCTGCTGCTCGACCGGATGGATGCGGTCGGGCCGGATGGAACGACGGGCGCCTCGCGGATGTTGAAGAGGGCCCGGGCGCTGGGGATCCGAACCTCGGTCGACGTCGTCAGCGAGCACGGGGACCGGTTTCCGACGGTCGTGACTCCGGCGCTGCCGCACACCGACGTCCTCATCGTCAACGAACTGGAGGCCTCGAAGTCGACCGGGGTGGCCGTGCAGCGGGACGGCACGCTCGACTTCGCGCTCGTGTCCCGCGCGGCGGCGCGGCTGCTGGACCTCGGCGTGAACGAGTGGGTGGTCGTCCACGCCCCCGAGGGCGCGCTGGCACGGCACAAGGACGGGACGGTCCACGTCCACGGCAGCGTCGCGATGCCTCCGGAGAAGGTCGCGGGCACGGCCGGCGCCGGCGACGCGTTCGCGGCCGGAGCGCTGCTGGGGTTGCACGAGGGATGGCCGATGCCGGACTGCCTCCGGATGGGCGCCTGCGCGGCGGCTGCGAGCCTGCAGCATCCCACGTGCACCGGAGGCGTTCTCTCCGCCGACGCATGCCGCGCGCTGGGCGAGGGTCTCGGGTTCCGTCCGCCTCCGGCGGCATGAGACCCGACGGCACCTTCGCCCCGAGTTGACCGCCCGCCCGCCCTTCTCCCGGGGCCGTTTCGCGCCCTCCTGGAGCCGGGATTCTCGTTGACTCATAGGGGGGGGAGGATATGATCCCGCTTCGTAGTATCTACCATATGCTCGCTCTCGCAGGATCGCACAGGGCCTTCGGCAAATCCCGGAGGCATGGCAGGGAGATTCCCATGCATGATCCCCGTTCTTCGTCCCGGACATTCCGCGGTGCGCTTCTCGCGTCGGTTCTGACCGCGTGCCTGGCAGCGGCGCCGGCAGCCCGGGCGCAGACCAACTTCTGGTGGACCAACGGGGTCAACGGTGCATGGTCCGAGGGGTTCCGGTGGACCAACAACGTCGGCCTCGGGGGGCCGGTCAACGGCGGGTCGAACGACTACATCCTGACCTTCCTCCCGAATGCGAGCTACACGGCGTCGAACAACCTGGCGGCGGCCAACTTCTTCCTGAACCAGATGGTGTTCAACGCCGCGGGGGGCACGGTCACGATCGCGGGCCCGGGCAAGAGCCTCGTGTTCACGAACAACACGGCGGGACAGGGCCCCCGGATATTCCTCAACAGCGCGGCGACGATCAATCACGACATCACGCTGGGCGCCACGCTGACGATTACGAATGTTTCCGGAAAGCAGCTGCTGCTGTCCAACTTCTCGAACAACGTCATCCGAGGCGCCGGCGGCCTGGTCTTCGACGCGCCGGACGCCGCGAGCCTGACGACCGCGTACGACACGATCCTGCGGGGCACCAACACCTACAGCGGCGGCACGACGGTCAACCGCGGGCGCGTGAGGAACGACAACGGCAACCCGTTCATCTTCGGCACCGGCCCCGTCACGATCAACGAGGGCGGCCAGTTCCTGTTCGCGGGCGGCACGGGGGCGACGGGGATGACCAATGCCTTCACGATCGCCGGGAGGGGCGTGCTCGATTCGTGGGGCAACGGCGGCGCGCTGCGGATCGAGGGCAACAACACGATCTCCGGAACGGTCGCGCTGGCCGCCGACAGCCGCATCGGCATCGGCAATGCGAACAACACCGGCAAGGTCGCCGGGGTGATCAGCGGCGCGCATGCGCTGGAGGTCTTCGGCGCGAGTGCCGTCGCCGGCGAGCAGATGCAGTTGAACGCCGCCAACACCTACTCCGGCGGCACGACGATCCAGAACATCTCGCTCCGCCTCGGCCACGCGCAGGCGCTGGGCCTTCCCTCCGCCGGCGTGCCGCTCGCGCGGGTCCTGATGGGCGGACAGCTCGACGTCAACGGCTTCACCGTCCGTGGCCTGCAGCCCCTCGAACTGGCCGGCTTCGGCGTCTCCGGGATCAGCGGCGCCCTGGTCAACAACTCGGGCACCGGGGTCAACGTGACGAACATCACGCTGATCGGATCCGCCTCCGTCAGCCAGACCGGTGGCGGACGCATCGACGCGTGGGGCACAGCCGATGGAGGGGGATTCTACCTGAGCAAGGTCGGCGACCGGGAGTTCGTCTTCCGTGCGGGCGCGACGAACTTCGCCGGCATCTACGTGAATGGCGGGACGCTCCGGGCGGAATCGTCGACGCACATGGCCGACATTCCCGTGCAGGTGAACGGGGGGGCGATGTTCGACGTCTACAACCGCGCAACCACGAACCCGGTCACCATCAATGGCGGCACGCTGCGGGGCGGGGGGCCCGCCGTGGCGACGGTTCAGGGCAACGTGGTCCTGCTGGCGCCCACGAATGCGGTTGATGTCACCACCCTGCTCCTCCTCAACGGCAGCGTGTCCGGCCCCGGCGCCCTTCGGAAGACGGGCAACGGCCTGCTCGAGATGACGAACGCGAACACGTACGCGGGCCTGACGATCATCGACGCCGGCACGTTGCAGTTCGATCGGGCCGAAGCCGTGCCGGCCGGCGGGTCGATCACGGTCAATACGGGCGGAGGCCTCGTGGTGACGGGCGTCCACGACACGGTGGCCGGGTGGCTTGGCGACGGCCGGATCCTGACGTCGTCCCAGGGCGCCCTCGTGCTGCGGTCGAACAACAGCGAGGCCTTCGATCTCAGTTCTTACGCGAACCTCTCCCTCGGATCGCTGGCGGGCACCACCAACACGTTCAGCGGCACCGTGACCCCCGGAGCCAACGGCTACTTCATCGGCGGCGGCGGCGGCACGCTGGTCTTTGACAGCACGCTCGTCGGCGGCGGGACGACGTCCACCTTCGGCCGCGGCGGCGGCGGCACGGTGATCCTCGCGCAGGACAGCACCGCCGGCGGACCGGCGACGATCTGGGCGGGGACGCTGCAGTTGGGAACGGGCGGGACCGCCGGCTGGCTCGCGGCCCCGTCCATCGCGAACAGCGGGACCCTGTCCGTCGTGCGATCCGACACCGTCTACCTTCCGACCATGAGCGGATCCGGCTCCCTGTCGATGGGCGGCAACGGCGTGCTGATGGTGACCAACGCCAACACCCACTACGGGGCCAATAACGTGGTCAGCAATGGAACGCTTTGGGTCACGGGCAACGGGAGGCTGGGCGCCTTCAACCCGGTCACCGGCGCCAATCCGGGCGACTTCCAGATCGGCAACACGGCGGCCCGGTCCGCCACCGGCGTGATCGACAGCGCCTCCGCGGTCATCCAGGCGGGTGTGTTCCGGGCGGGCAACAGCGGCAACGGCGTGATGCTGATCTCGAACGGCACGGTGAATTCCCGGTCGTGGTTCGTCATCGGGCAGAACGCCAACACGACCGGCCAGGTGGACTTGGTCGGTGGAACCGTGAACGTAAACCAGGGCGGGGGCGGGCAGCACCTGCAGGTCGGCGCCGCGGCGTCGAAGGCGACGTTGAACATCACGGGCGGCCAGCTGAATCTCCTGCCGGGGGCCCTCCTCCGCGTGGGCGATGCGGCCGGCGCGAAGGGAACGGTCAACCAGGGCGGCGGCACGGTGTACGCCCCGCAGGGCGTGCTCGTGGGCAACAACGGGACCGCCTTCGGCGTGTACAATCTCTCGGGCGGGATCTTGCTCGCCACGAACGTCACCCGCGCCTCGGGCACCGGCACGGTCAACTTCGCCGGCGGCGTCGTGAAGGCGCTCGGGAATCACGCGAGCTTCATCTCGAACCTCTCCACGGCGAACGTGACCGCGGGCGGGGCCTTCATCGATTCGGACATCTACACCGTCACGGTTCCCCAGGACTTCCTCGGGGCCGGCGCCCTGACGAAGCAGGGCAGGGGGACGCTCATCCTGACCGGCACCAACACGTACGCCGGCGGCACGGTCGTCGACGGCGGCCTGCTGCAGTTCGTGAACACGAACGGCATCGCCGGCAGCGGATTCAATCTGACGGTCAACGGCGGCGGCTCGGTGGCCTTCGGCTACACGAACGTCCAGACCATGCTGGCGACCCGCGTCGCCACGGCCTCGGCCGGCACCATCGCGCTGCTGGCGACCAACGCGAACGAGGCGATCGATTTCAACACGCCGGGCCTGTCGGGCGCCTTCCTGGGCGCAGCCGCCAATCTGACCTACGGTGGAACGTTCACGCCCAACGGAACGACCTACCGGCTCGGCGGCGGCGGCGCGGTTCTGACCTACACGAACGCCATCGGATCGGGATCCAATCTTGTGATCGGAGGCGGCAGCGGGGGCGGGACGCCGAGCGTCGTGGTCCTCACGGCGGCCAATGCCGCCGACAGCACGACGCTGGAGGCCCACGCGCTCCGGGCGACCGACGGCGTCGGACTCTCCTCCGGGAACCTCGCGATCGACGGCGGCGTCCTGGAGACCAGCGGCACCTTCAATCGCGGGCTCGGAACGGGGGCCAGCCAGGTCCAGTTCCTCGGCAACGGCGGCGGGTTCAGCGCATTCGGCGCGCCGCTGAGCGTCGACATCGGCGGGGCGGGGGGGACGCTGACCTGGGGATCCGGCAGCTTCACGCCGGGCACGGAGATCACGCTGAACGCCGCGTCGGCCAACTCGACCGTCTCTCTCGCGAACCCCGTCGATCTGAACGGGAACTCCGTGGCCGTGCGGGTGGACGCGACGGCGGCCGGTGCGACGGCGACGGCGGCCGGCGCGATCCAGGGGACCGGCGATCTCGCGAAGCGCGGCGCGGGCGTGCTGGTGCTGTCCGCCGCGAACAGCTACAGCGGATCGACGGCCGTCGAGCAGGGGATCCTGCGGCTCTCCGGCGGCGCGAACCGGTTGCCGACGAGCACGGCGCTGACGCTGGCCAATGTCGCCGGCGCCGCACTCGACCTCAACGACCAGAACCAGACCGTGGCGTCGCTGTCCGGCGGCGGCGGCGCGGGCGGCAACGTCGACCTCGGGTCCGGCACGCTGACCGTCAACCAGACGGTCAACACCACGTTCGGCGGCGTCGTCTACGGTATGGGCGGTCTGACCAAGCAGGGGACGGGCACGTTGACGCTGACCAATGCCAGCGTCTACACCGGCCTGACGGCGATCGAGGGCGGTACGCTGCAGCTTGCGGCCATGGGCGGGAACCAGGCGGGCCTCTCCGAGGGGTGGCTTAACGGGACCACCGCGTGGCTGCCGCCAATGCCGCGCAGCAACACCGTGCTCAGTGCCCGGTTCAACAGCGCCAACTGGGGTGTCAGCGCGGGCCCGACCCCGATCTGGCCCGCGGTCTGGCCTGTGAACACGACCATCGGCTACCAGGGCTACGTCTATAACAACACCGGGTCGAACGTCACCTGGACCTTCGCCTTGGTGTGCGACGACAACTCGCGGCTGGCGATCGACGGCGTGCAGGTTGTGCTGCAGGGCGGCACGGCGTGGGCTACGAACTCGATCGTCCTGACGCCCGGCGCGCATGCGATCGACTACCGCATCAGCAACGGCGCCGGCGGCGCGGGCGCCGGCGGGGCGAGCGCCTACCAGCTGTTCGGCGGCGGCTACGGATACCTCGGCGGCTTCGCCTTCGATCCGCTGGGACGCAGTTCCGTCAACGGCGCGTTCTACCAGGTGCCGACGGACCCCGGGGATGGCTCCTTCTTCACGACGGGGCTGAATCTGCTGCCGGCGGACTCGCTGGTCTCGATCTCTCCGAACGCGGTGCTCGACCTGAACGGCGCCGCGCAGATCATCGGCGGGTTGACCGATCCCCTCGCGTCCCCCGGTTCCGGCGGCCTGGTCACCAACACGGCCGCGGCGGCCCCGGCCCTGCTCGCGCTGGCGCCGGCGGCCGGAACCGTCCGGACGTTCACGGGCAGCATCGACGATGACGGCACGGCGGGTCGGGCGATCACCGTTGCCTCCTACGGGCCCGGTACGCAGATCCTGGCGGGCACCAACACCTACAGCGGCGGCACCTTCATCAACAACGGAACCCTGCGGTTCGCGGTATCCAATGCCCTGCCGGCCTCGTCGGCCGTCCTCCTCAACGGCGGCGCCCTGGCCTTCGACTGGGCCGACGCGCAGGGCACGCTGACGACGCGGGTGGTCGCCGGCTCCTCCGGCGCGCTCGCGCTGACGGCCTCCAACGCGGCGGAGAACGTCAACTTCAACCTGCCCGGCTACGCGGGCATGTTCCTCGGCGCGGCGGACGACGTGGTGTACGACGCCACGCTGACACCGGCCGGGGCGCCGAACCTCTACAGCGCGGTCCGGACCAACCTCTACCGTCTGGGCGGCGGCGGCGGCACGCTGACGTTCAGCAACTCGCTGGTCGATGCCTTCAGCCTGACCGTCGGCAGCGGGGCCGGCAGGGTCGTGCTGACCACGGACAACAGTCTGCCCGGGGCGCTGACCGTCAACAGCGGCGCCGTGCTCGATCTCGGGGGCCACAGCCAGACCGCCTCCGCCGCCGTCGTGCTCGGGACGGTGACGAACAGCAGCGCCACGATGGCCACGCTCGCGTCGGGCATGAACGGCATCTTCTCGGTGCACACGGCCAATGCCAATACGTGGACCAACCTGGGATCGCTGACCGGCCCGATCAACCTGACCAAGATGGGTCCGGGCGTCCAGACGCTGGTGGCGCCCAACAGCCACACGGGCACGAACACGGTCAACGGCGGCACGCTGGCGCTCGGCTTCTCCGTGGCCGGCCCGGGTCTCGGGCAGACCAACAACATCCTGCCGGCCGGCGCGGCCCTCCGTCTCGGCGGCGGCATCCTGCAGGTCCTGGGGGCGCGGGGCATGACGAACAGCCAGGCGCTCGGCGACCTGGCGATCGACGCGGGCGCCAGCGCGATCAATATGACCCCGGCGGCGATCGTGGGCGCGGTCAATCTCTCGCTCGGCGCGATCTCGCGGAACGCACACGGCGCGATGAACTTCAGCGTCTCGCCCACCGGCGTCGTCACGGCGACCGGCGCCCCGCTGGTCAACGGCATCCTCCCGTATGCGACGGTCAACCTGAGCGACTGGGCGACGACCAACGCCTCCGGCCAGATCGTGGCGAACACCACCTATGTGAACGACACGTGGGCGGCGGGCAACAACACGACGGCCGTGGGCAGTCCGACGGTCAACGGCGGCACGACGTACAGCCTTCGCTTCGCCGATGGAACGGCCCGCACGGTGACCTTGAACGGGCTCAACACCATCCAGGGAGGCGGCATCCTGTTCGCGCCGTCCGCGGCCGACGGATCGACGATCGGCGGCACCGGCTGGATCACCTCCGCGACGGGCGAACTGCTGGTCATCGACAACGATTCCAGCAAGGACCGGAAGAACGGCACCTCCTCGACCATCAGCGCGGTCATCGCGGACAACGGCGGCCCGGTCTCGCTGACCGTCGCCAGCATGGTGCCCAACGCGCTGAACCAGATGAGCCAGAGTTCCGCGAACAACAGCCAGGTGAACCTGACCGGGACGAACCTCTACTCGGGAGGCACGTACCTGGCCGGCGGCTCCATTGCGATCGCCACCGACCGCAACCTCGGCGCCTATCCCGTCGCGGTGGATCCGGACAACATCACCGTGCTGGGCGGCTACAACGCGATCCGCGGGTCGCTGGCGGCGGTCACCAGCGGCGTCAACCGGGGCATCTCCCTCCAGAACAACTCCGTGCTCATGCTCTCGGCGCTCGCGGGCGGCGCGAACAATCTGACCATCCAGGGCGTCATCAGCGGCAGCGGCTACGTCGTGTCGCCGCCGAACCAGGACGGCATCCTCATCCTCTCCGGCAGCAACACGTTCTCCGGCGTGCTCGAGGTCGAGGGCAACGTCCGCGCCATCGACGGCGTCGGCCTCTCGCCCAACGCCAACCTCAAGCTCGGCGACACGGGCCAGCGCGGCATGCTCGAGACGACCGGCACGTTCACGCGCGCCCTCGGCGCGGGTCCGGGCCAGGTGCAGTGGAGCGCGAACAACGCCTACATCGGCGCGTACAACAACGGCGGGTTCTCGGCCGTCAACGGCGCGCTGACGGTCAACATCGGCGGGCAGACCAACGCGCTGACCTGGAACACGAACTCGCTGGCGATGGGCCAGTTCGCGTTCGGGCAGCTCACGCTTCAGAACAACAACGCGACGCATCCCCTGACCTGGCTCAACCCGATCGACTTCGCGGGCGGCAGCCGGGTGATCGCCAACAACCAGAGCCTGAACGGCAACGCGCCGACGATCATGGCGGGAACGCTGTACAACGGCAGCCTCAGCAAGGGATGGGGCGGCCTCCTGTGGCTGACGGCGACGAACAACCTCGGGACCATCGGCATCAGCGGCGGGGCCGTGCGCGGCGAGTTCGGCGTCGGACTCGGCAACTCCTCCATCACGCTGAACGGCGGCGTCCTCGAGACCTCCGGCCTGCTGACCAACAGCCTGGGTACGCAGGCGCGGCAGATCCAGATCATCGCCCCCGGCGCGAGCGGCTTCAGCGCCTACGGGGCGCCCCTGGTTCTGAACCTCGACAACGGCGCGCCGCTGGTCTGGCAGGTCAACTCCTACTTCAGCCCCGCGATCCTCAGTCTCCAGGAGACGACCGCCAATGCGGCGCTGACCCTCCTCAACCCGATCGACCTGACCGGGTCGAACCGCCTCTTCCAGGTCAACAGCACCAATGCGAGCCTCGCGCCGGTGATCGCCGGCGTGATCCGCGGATCGGGCATGGCCGGGCAGAGCGCCCTGACCAAGCAGGGCGTCGGCATGCTCGTGCTCGCCGCGACCAACACCTATGACGGGCCGACGTTCCTCAACGCCGGCACGCTCAGCGTCGGCCACCTCGCGGACGGCGGTCTCGGCAGCGGCATCGGCGCGTCGCCGGCAAGCCTCACGAACCTCGTCTTCAGCGGCGGCCGCCTCCAATACACGGGCCCCGACGTGGTCATCGACCGCGGGTTCCAGATCGCCGGCACGGGCGGCGGCTGGATCGACGTGCCGTCGAACACCCTCACGATGTCCGGCGCCTACACCAACACCGCAGCCGGGGCGTTCACGAAGATCGGCAACGGGACGCTCCTTCTGAGCGGCCCCGGACGGCTCGTCAACGGCGTCAACGTCAACGCGGGGACCCTGATCCTGTCGAACAACATGCTCTTCGTCGGAGCGACCGGCGCCAGCATCGGGCAGAACAACGGCGACTACGGTCGGATGATCCTGACCGGCACGGCGGTGTGGTCCTCGACCAACATGCCCGACAATGTTGCCGGTCCGGTCCTGAACGTCGGCAACGCGGGCAAGGGCGTGCTGATCGTGGAGGGCAATGCGATCCTGACCAACCGGCTGTACGTCGGCAACACGGCCACCGGGGCCGGCGCCATCTACCAGCGGGGCGGCACGGTCCTCAATTGGGACGGCCGCGCCAGCGACGGCCGCATCGGCATGACCGGGTACGGCTACTATGAACTGGCCGCCGGCACGCTCACGAACCTCGGCTACACCCAACTCGGCCGCGACCTGACCGGCATCGGTGTCCAGGCCCAGTACGGCGGAACCTTCCTGCAGGGCAACGTGTTTCAGGGCTCCCTGCAGATCAGCCGCGGCGGGGTGGGCATCTACCACATGGCCGGCGGCACCTTCGCCTCCGTGGCCACGATTGACCTCGGGAATGCCAGCGACAACGGCACGGCAAACGGGATGGCGATCTTCGACATGATGGGGGGCACCGCGACGATCGCCGGCAACGTGAACATGGCGGACCGGGCGAACATGCATTCCGTGCTGAATCTCAACGGCGGGGTGCTGACGGCCAACCAGGTTTCGAAGGCCAACCGGGCGGGGTCGCTGGCCGTGGTCAACTTCGACGGCGGAACCCTGCAGGCCCGCCAGGGTGGCAACCTGTTCAACATCGGCGTCAACGCGCCGACGGCGGCCTACGTGTACGACGGCGGCGCGACGATCGATGTGCAGGGCTTCAGCGTCACGAACACGCAGGCTCTCCTGGAGGCGCCCGGCTCCGGTGTGACCGGGATCGCCCTGGCGCCGCTGGCCGGCTACATCGGCTCGCCCTACGTGCACATCGCGGGCGGCGGCGGCACGGGGGCGACCGCGTTCGCGGAGTTCGACTCGTTCAGCGGGATGGTCACCGGGATCGTCGTGACAAGCCAGGGCTACGGCTATTCGACCGCGCCCGCCGTCACGCTCATGGGCGGCGGCAGCACCAACGTTCTGCTCGGCCCGGCGACGATCGGGGCCAACACGAGCGGCGGCCTGACGAAGACCGGCAACGGCGTCCTCATGATGAGCGCGTCGAACACCTACACCGGGACGACGCGCGTCATGGCCGGCGTGCTCGGACTGACCGGAGCAGGGTCGGTTCAGCAGAGCACGACGCTGCAGATCGATGCCGGGGCGAAGATGGTCGTCACCGGCCTGACCGCGACGATGCACCTCGTGTCCGGGCAAACCCTCCAGGGCAACGGCACGTTCGAGGGCGGCCTCATCACGGACAACGGCTCGGCTATTCGCCCGGGCAGCAGCGCCGGCACCCTGACGATGCTGGGGAACCTGACGGCGGACGCGGGGGCGACCTTCACGTTCGAGTTGAACGGCCTGGCGGCGGGAACGCAGTACGATCAACTCCTGTTCGGAGGGAGCGGGGCCTACACGCTCACGCTCAATGACGCGAGCCTCGCGGTCCAGTTGAACTTCGTGCCCGGAGTCGGGGACTCGTTCCAGATTGTCAGCGGCTTCGGAACGCTCGCCGGGACGACGGGCGAGTTCAGCGGCAGGCCCGACGGGTCGACCTTCACGGTGAACTCGACCGAGTTCCAGATCGACTACAACGCGAACGACATCACGCTGACCGTCGTCCCCGAGCCGGCCTCGCTCGGCCTGGTCTCGCTGCTCGGTCTGGCCGCCTGGCTGCTGCGTCGCCGTCCGCTCGCTTGACCCTCACGACCCGGTGCGCGCGGGCCGCGGGAAGACCGGCATTCCCGCGGCGGCGGGTCGCCTCCTTCCCCGGCCCCCGGCCGCTCGGCGCGAGCGTGGTTTCAGGACGCGCCCTGGTGGCGAGCAGATCGCCTCGTCGATGGACCCTAAGCTCCTTCTGGAAAATGAGATAGGGATCACCCTGCGGGCGCGCATCCCCGGGGGTTCCGGATGACAACTAAGAGGTTGACTCGTGCCGGCTCGTCGGGCAATGTTCCCACACCGGGTTGGAAAGTTTTTTCTTGGGTTGTTGATGAGCACAATCAGTTCTGATCTGTCGCAGGATCTGGTCTTGTTGCGTACGGAGGGTCCGTCCATGAAGCGTCTCCCAATTCTCCTCGCTGTCGCTGCATTGTTCATGACCGCCGGGACCGTGCGTGCGGCGGACGGAACGTGGAACGCGGACGTGAGCACCAACTGGGGTGCCGGTCCGTGGATCGGCGCCGCGCCCGGGTTCGCCGGCGACATCGCCGCGTTCACGAACAACATCACGGCGAACCGCACCGTGACAAACGAGGCGGTGCGCACGATCGGCGGGATCCTGTTCGGCGACCCGACCGGCGGCAGCGCGTTCACGATTCTCGGGCAGCAGTTGACGCTCGACAACGGTTCGTCGCCCGCGCTGATCGGGCAGTACCACGGCGGCGCGTCGAACATCATCAATGTGAGCAGCCTCATCCTCAACTCCGACCTCGTGGTCACCAGCGCCGCGGCGGGCGGATGGGTCGTGTTCTCTTCGCCGATCAGCGGTTCGGGACGGTCGATCACGTTCTCCGGCAACGGTGCGCAGGATGTCGGCCAGTTCTCCCTGCAGAACAACAACAGTTACAGCGGCGGCAGCACCGTCCGCTGGAGCCGCGTGCGGCTTCAGAATGCGAACGGCCTCGGGACGGGCGATGTCGTGATCGAGCCGACGGGCCAGGTCTGGCTGGCGGCCAACGTCGTGCTGACGAACGCGGTGACGATGTCCGGTCCGGGATGGAAGGAAACCGCCGGCAACCTCGGCGCGTTCCGCATGGACAACGGGTCGCGCATCGCCGGGTCCGTCACGATGGCCGGCGACAGCCGCCTGACGGTGTGGAACGCCACGGACTTGGCCGAAGTCTCGGGCGCGATCACCGGTCCCTTCACGCTGGACAAGACCGGGAACGGCACGCTCTTCCTGACCGCCGACAACTCCTATGGCGGCACGTTGATCTCGGCGGGTACGGTGCAGGTGGGGCGTGTGACGTCGACCGGATCCCTGGGCTACGGCGCAATCACGAACAACTCGGTGCTGCAGTTCCAGCGCACGACCGACCTCGTGATCTCGAACGACGTCCAGGGCACCGGCAAGCTCCGCCAGCTCAACGGGTCGGGCACGGTGACCCTCCTGGGAAGCAACTCGATGGGCAACCTCGTCGTGTCGAGCGGCCGCGCCGAGGCGCCGGTGGTCCTCGGGCGCGGTTCGACCAACCTGGTGACCGGCATCATCCAGGTCGGGTACAACCAGGCGGGCGACGGCACCATGGGCCGGCTCGTGATCTCGGAGGACACCTCCCTCCGCGTGGACGGCACCTTCTATCTCGGCGACCAGAACACCCGCACCGGCGAGGTGCTGCAGGCCGGCGGCGACGTCAGCATCGGCGGCCGGCTCCAGATCGGGCACTGGCCGAACAACTACAGCACCTACACGATGGAAGGCGGCACCCTGAGGACCACGGCCAACGTCGGGGCGAATCCCTTTGCCGGCGGCGAGCAGAACGGCGTGGTCTATGTCGGCATCGACGGCAGCGGGGCCTTTCGCCAGAATGGCGGCGACGTGATCACGGCCGCGGTCGTCCTCGACAATCGCGGCAACACGGGGCCGGACGTCGACCTGTACACGCTGGCCGGCGGCAACCTGTTCATCGGCCAGTGGGGCATCCAGGGCAACGCGAGTACGCGGTTCGACGCGGGCGGCGGTTCGATCATCGCGTCGAACAACCTTGCGATCACCGTCCCGCTCAACTTCACGAACATCACCGGCGCGACGAAGATCTCCGTCCCCGCGAGCGGCTTCGTCACGCTGAGCAGTGCCTACGGCAATGCGAACGTCATCGTCACGAACGGCACCATGGTGCTTGCCGATGTCGGCGGCCGCAAGACGCTGGCCGGCGACCTGTCCCTGCTCGCCGGGACCGAGATCCGCCACGTGGGCAGCGGCATGACGCTGCTGTCCGGCGACAACTCGATCGGCGGGCTGGTGGTGAGCAACGGCACCCTCGGATACGCCCTCGAGGCGAGCGCGGGCGGAGCCTCGACGCCGATCACCGTGGCGGGCGGGATCCTGCAGGTCGACGGAACGACGGTGCACCAGCTCGAGACGCATCCGATGAACTGGGCCTCGTTCAGCGGCGGCATCGACGTCGCAAGCCCCTTCAACACGGTCGTCCTGACGACCAACATCGACGGCACGGGCTCGTTCACGAAGGCCGGCGCCGGCACGCTGGTCCTGACGAGCGCGGACCACACCTACCAGGGCGGCACGTTCGTCAGCAATGGCACGCTCCGGCTCGTCGGCGGCAACGATCCGCTGGCGGTCGAGGGCGAGGTGCGCGTCGTCCGCGGCACGCTCGATCTCGGCGGCAACTCGCAGGAGGTCCAGGGCGGAGTGAGCTTCCACGGCGGCGCCGTCGTCGGCGGAACGATCAACAACACCGGCCTCTTCGGGTTCGATGTCCAGGCGGGTCTCGTCGGGGTCGACCTGCAGGGCAATGTCGGGATCACCAAGGCGACGGGCGGCACGGCAACGCTGGTGGGCGACAACGGGTTCACGGGCGACGTCCAGATGAACGGCGGCGTGCTGCAGGTGGTGCGGGACGAGAACCTCGGCGCCGGCGGCGACCTCAACTTCGCCGGCGGCCGGCTCGCGATCGTCGGCTCGGCGATCAGCAACTTCAACGGCCGCGGCGTCAACTGGGGCACGTTCAACGGGGGCCTCGACATCGTCTCGTCCAACTACACCTTCACGTTGAACAACGTCATCAGCGGCCCTGGCTCGTTCACGAAGGGCGGCGGCGGCACCCTCGTGATGAACGTCGCGAACACGTACTCCGGAAATACGATCGTCAGCAACGGCACGCTGGTCCTGGCGGTCGACCAGGCGACGACGGGCGGCACGCTGATCGGCGCCGGCTCGGCGATGCTGCAGATGGGCACCGGTGGAACGGCGGGCTGGATCGGCGGAGCGATCACGAACAACGGAACCCTCCGGTTCCTGCGATCGGACACGGTCGTCGTCTCGAACACGATCCTCGGCGCGGGTGCGGTTCGTCAGGCGGGGTCCGGCACGATCATCATCACCAACGCGCTCACGGCCGGTTCCTTCTTTCCGCAGCACGGCACGGTCGTCATCACCAACGGCGGCATCGTGCAGGCGACGGGCTTCGCCAGCGTCGGCCAGGTCGCCGGCGACAACGGACATCTGGTCGTCAACGGCTCGGGCATCATGCGCTCGACCGGTGACCTCAACATCGGTGACACGACCGGCTCGCGCGGCCTCCTGCTCCTCCAGGACGCCGGCGTCGTCACCAGCCGCAGCTTCTACGTCGGCAAGTCCGGCACCGCGGTCGGCGTCTACATCCAGAGCAACGGCACCCTCCGCGTCGGCAGCGGCAGCGACATCCGGGTCGGCGGCGGCGGCGGCGGCGGCGATGCCAAGTCCTACGGTTACGTCCGCCAGGCCGGCGGCGAGATCCACTTCGGCGCGAACTACCAGATGGGCGCCTATGGCATCGGCGTCCACGACATGACCGGCGGCATCCTGTCGAACCGTTCGTGGATCACGCCGGGCCGGTGGTCGGGCGGCTTCGGCCAGATGAACGTCATGGGCGGCACGGTGTACGTCCACAACACCGGCGCGGGCATCATCGTCGGCGAGACGGGCACCTCCGACCTGAACATCGAGAATGCCAACGTGCTGATCAACGGCCGGCTGCGCATCGGCGGCGGCACGACCGGAACCGGCATCGTCAACATCGCCTCGGGCGGCGTCATGGTCACGCCCTGGGTGGAGAAGACCGGCGGCGAGGGCTTCCTCAACTTCCACGGCGGCACGCTGCGGCTGACGGCGAACTCCGCGACGTCCATGCAGGGATTGAACCGTGCGACCGTCTGGTCCGAGGGCGGCACGATGGAGATCACCAACGGCATCGTGGCCTCCGTCCGCCAGAACATCGATGCTCCACTCGGCAACGGCGTGACGTCGATCGCCGTCGCGGATGCCGGCTCCGGCTATGTCGGCACTCCGTTCGTCCGCATCAGCGGCGGCGGCGGCACCGGGGCCACGGCGATCGCGGAGGTCGACTTCTCCACCGGAACGATCACCAACTTCCGGATCACGAACCCGGGCCACGGCTACGTCACCCCCCCGACGATCGCGCTCCTCGGCGGCGGCGCGTCGAGCGCGGCCTATGCGGGGACGGTGGCCATCGGCGCGCAGACCGGCGGGGCGCTGACCAAGTCCGGCGGCGGCATGCTCTCGCTGGTCGGTACCAACACCTACGCCGGCGGCACGTTCATCAACGGTGGCCTGCTGGCCTTCGGCGAGCCCGGTCCGATCACGGTCCAGTTGACCAACGGCGTCTTTGCGACCCCCGGGAGCCCCTCGCTCCCGACCACGGGCGATATCACCATCAACGCCGGCGGCGGCTTGGTCGCCAGCGGCGTGTATGCCAATGCCAACGCGTGGCTTACGAGCGGGCGCGTCGCGTCGAACTCGGTCGGAACGATCGCCCTGACCCCGACCAGCACGGTGGAGAACATCGACCTGTCGACGATTGCCGGCGGGGCCTACACCGGTCTGTATGTCGGCGCAGCGCAGGGTACGACGCTTCTATATAAAGGAATTATCACGCCGGCTCAGAACGACTACCGCCTCGGCGGCGGCGGGGGCGTGCTCATCGTCAACAACGACCTGGCGCTGACCGGGACGGGTGAACTCCGGGCCGGCAACCACACCGGGTCGAACACCGTCGTATGGGTGGGCGGATCGAACACCTTCGCCGGTGGGACCACCGTGGACGGATCCATCCTCAGCTTCGCGGAGACCAACAACCTCGGAACGTCGTCGCGCCTCGACATCAACTCCGGAGGCGTGCAGATCCGCGGCGGCACGGTGCAGAACTTCTCTGCGTTCACGGGCAACCAGACCAACATGGCCGGCTTCATGGTCTACGACATTGCCAACGTCGGCAATACCTTCACGGAGAACCGCGACATCACGGTCGGCGGCACCCTCGACAAGTGGGGGCAGGGGACGATGGTGCTGGGCGGAAGCAACCAGATCACCGGCGCCCTCAACATCGGCAACGGGGTCCTGCACCTGACGGACAGCGACGCCATCTCCGGCGCATCGACCGTCCGGGTCAGCGGCATCACGATGGGCGCGGTGAACTCGAACCGCAGCGCCGCGTTGTGGCTCTCCGGTGGCATCACCGTCTCCAACCCGCTCAGCCTGATGGGCCGCGGCGTCAACGAGGATGGCGCCCTGCGCAGCCTCGACGCCGGCAACATCTACGCCGGCCCGATCACGATCCTGGGCAACGGCTATGTCTCGAGCCGGATCGCCTCCGACGCGGGCGTCTTCACGCTGCTGGGACCCATCACGAATCTTGCCGCCGGCCAGATCGCCTACTTCGGTGGCGCGGGCGACATCATGGTCAGCAACAGCATCGCCGGCGGCGGCGCGTTCGCCAAGTACGGGACGGGCACGGTGACCCTGACCGCGTCGAACACCTACACGGGCGGGACCTACATCTACAACGGCGGAACGCTCGAACTCGACTACCGGTCCGGCGCGGCGCTCAAGGACATGGTCCAGTCCAACTCCGGCCTGACGTTCGCCAAGGGCACGATGCGCGCGATCAGCGCCGCCTCCGGCACGAGCACCCAGGTGTTCAACACGGTCACCGTCGGTCCCGGATACAACGCCATCATCGCCAGCAACACCGCGGGCGGGGCGATGTACCTCCGGATGAGCGGGACCGACGTTGCGCGCGGACTCGGCCAGGGCACCTTCGACGTCTCCGGCGACGGGACCGTGGTCTTCGGCACGAGCACGACCAACGTGGCGGGCATGAAGGGCTCGTACGTCACGGTGAACAACAGTGATTTCGCCGGCATGGACGCCGTCGGCAAGGTGATTCCGTTCGCGTTCTACACGAACCTCACCGGGGCGGCGCCGGCGATGCCAAACCGGACCAGCGCGGTCGTCCGCATCAACAACGGCTCCACCGGCAACATCACGATCGGCTCGGCGACGAGCCGCATCCACAGCATCCTGGTCAACGATCCGGCCGCGCGGACGATCACGATGAGCGGCGCGGGCCGCCTGGCCCTGAGCGGCGGGTCGGGCTCGAGCGGCGCGATCCTCCTCGCCCCGGGCGCCGGCGGCCTGACCATCGGGTCCGCCGTGAACGAGGGCGGGATCACGACGTTCTGGACGAACAACTCGGCGACCGAACTGATCCTGATCAACAACTCGGCCAACAACCTGGTCCTCAACTCGCCGGTCGTGAACAACGGCACCGGCGCGCAGCCGCTGACGATCGCCGGCATGGGGACGGGCCAGACGATCCTCAACGCGACGAACTTCATCAACGGCCGGCTCTACATCAACTCCGGCGACGTCCACATCAACGGCGCCAGCCGGTTCGGCGGCATGACCACCTATGGCGGCACGACGACCGTCGGGGCGGCCTCGACGCTGACGGGCAACCTGGTGGTCGACTACGATTCGGTCGTGTCGATCAACGAGCCTCTGACGATCACCGGCAACAACAACGGAGTGCAGATCGGCGCCGCGGCCAACTCCCGCTCGCTGCTCGTGATCAACACCAACCTCTGGCTGCCCACCGGCGGCCGCCTGCAACTCGCCACGGGGACCGGCGCGAACGGCGCGATCATCCAGAACGGCGGCACGTTCATGAACCAGAACAATGCCGTCATCGGCGACGGCAGCCAGAACTGGGCCGGCTATACGATCAAGGGCGGCGAGTACAGCACGACGGCCGGGCAGGAGATGAACGTCGCGTGGCGCGTCGCCGGCGTCCTCGACATCCTCGGGGGCTCGGTCGTGGCCAGCAACAACTGGTTCGGCATCTCGCGCGGCGATGCCGCGATCGGGTCGATGGGCATCGTGGCGGTCAACGGCGGCTACCTCGGCGTCGGTGTCACCAACGGCGGCATCCGGATGAACATCACCGGCAATGCCCGGTCGTACGCCCAGTTGAGCGTCGTCGACGGCTCCGTGGACGTGCTCAGCCAGTACGGCAACCGTTCCATCGACCTGATGGCAGCGAGCGGAAACACCGGCATCGTCGACCTGGTTGGCGGTTCGATCACGGCGAACCAGATCCGGGCGAGCGGCACGGGCCTCTCCGTCCTCAACCTGAATGGCGGCACCCTCGTGGTCCCGGGGAACTCGCGCTACGCGAACGGAACCATCTCCAACCTGTCGGCCGTCTACGTCCACGCGGGCGGCGCGATCATCGACAACGCGACGAACGCGACGATCCGGCAGGATCTCTCCGGCGCCTTCGGCTACGGGCTGTCGTCGATCCCCGTCACCGACGGCGGTTCCGGCTACATCGGTTCGCCGGTGGTCCGCATCCTCGGCGGCAGCGGCACGGGCGCCACGGCGATCGCGCAGGTCGACCTGACGACCGGCTCGATCACCAACATCCTGATCACCAGCCCCGGCTCCGGCTACCTGAGGGACGACGTCCTGACCGTGCAGGTCTTCGGCGGCGGCTACACCGAGGCCGCGACGCTGGGCGCGTACACCCTGGCGGCGAACGCGAATACCGGCGAACTGATCAAGATCGGCGCGGAGCCTCTGACGATCCTCGGTACGACCAGCTACGGCGGTCTGACGGTCGTCAGCAACGGCGCGATGATCCTCGCCAACATGGTGGGGACGAACCTGATGACCGGCGGCATCAGCGGGCCGGGAATGGTCACGCTGGATCAGGCCGGCCCGGGGATGACGATCATCGGTGGGGACGGCTCGCTCTACTCCGGCCAGCTCAACGTCAACAGCGGCGTGGTCCAGTTCGCGTCCACAACGGCCGCTCCGGTGAACGACGGCCAGATCGTGCTCGGTCCGGGCGGCACGATCGTCCTGGACGGAACGGGGGTCCAGAGCCTGATCAACCTGATCGACGGCTCCGGCGCGATCGCCGTCAACGCCAACAGCGCCAATGAGAACGTAGATCTGTTCGGGGCGGATCTCGCAGCGACGGCGCTCGGCGCCGTCGGGACCGTGACCTATGGCGGTACGCTGACCCCGTACGGCGGCACGTACCGCCTCGGCGGTGGCGGTGGAACCCTGATCTACACGAACGCCATTTCCAGCGCGAACGTCATCGTCGGCCTGCAGGAAGGGCTCGCGATCCAAGGCGTCAGCAAGGTCCAGATGCCCAACGCGGACTCCAGCGTCAACGTCACGATCCAGACCCAGGGCGTCCTCGAGGTCACCTCCGCCGGTGCGACGATCGGAACGCTGTCCGGCGGAACCGGCCTCTACGGCTGGAGCAACGCGATCGTCAACGGCTCGCTCACGCTCGGCAACGCGGGCGACGCCTCGTTCGAGGGCGGCATCTCCGGGACCGGCAGCCTGACGAAGATGGGTTCCGGCACGCAGGTGATGTCCGGTAACATGACCTACACCGGCCTCACGACGGTCGGGCAGGGGACCCTCACGCTGGTCGGAACGAACGCGCAGCTCGGCGGCGCGGCCTTCGTCAGCAATGGCGCCACCCTCGCCATCGGCGGCGCGGGCGGGTACGGGCTGATGGGCGAGTACTTCACCAACATGAACGTCCAGGTGAGCTCGTCCGTGAATCTCGGATGGCTGAACACGAACCTGAGCCTGAGGACGAGTTCCTACGGGTCGCTCCCGACCTCGATCAGCAACGTGGCGGGCAACCTGGACTTCGGGGCCGACGCGAATCCTACGTTCCCCTTCCAGAGCCTGAAGAACAACTTCCAGGCCCGCTACACCGGAAGGTTCATCGCTCCGACGAACGGGACCTACTGGTTCGGAGCCGCCAGCGATGACGGCAGCATGCTGTGGGTGGACGGCATCATGGTCTCCAGCAACAACTACGGGCAGGGCACGACGCGGCGCGGCGGCTACATCGAGTTGGCCGCGGGCGTTCATGACATCGTCGCGACGTGGTGGCAGGGGACCGGCGGGCTGGGATTCTACGTCGACGTCGCGATCCCCGGCGGAGAGACGAACCGCATCACGAATACGATGCTCTCGTGGGGCCCGACCGTCGGAAATCTCAATGGCGAGATCGGCTCCATGATCGCCCTAAGCAATGGCACGCTGACCGTGGGTCAGACGGCGGCCGGCACCTTCGCAGGCACGGTCACGAGCGACACGTCGAGCGTGTTCTACAAGTCGGGACCGGCGACGCTGACGCTCTCAGGAACAAACGCCGACTTCCGCGGGACGATGAGCGCCGTGAACGGCGTCCTGAAGTTCGCCTCGATCCAGGCCGTCCCTGCGAACGGCACGGTCAATGCGAGCACGAACGGCGCGATGGCCTTCGATTTCACCGGCGTGCAGGCCGCGCTGGCCAACGTGGCGGCGACCTCGACCGGGACACTCGCCATCACCGCGACGTCCGCGGGCGATAACCTCAACTTCTCCGGCCACCAGAACCTCTTCCTCGGCGCCGAGGGGGCGCAGACCTACACCGGCACCCTGACGCCGTTCGGCGGCGGCACGGGCACGAACCGCCTCACGGGTCGCTTCGGGACCCTGACGCTCGCCAATCCGATCACGCAGGGCAGCGTCCTGATCGGCAACGGCGCAGGCACGGTGATCCTGCCGAACGGCAGCACCTACGCGGGGCAGACGATCTTCCAGAGCGGTACCCTGCAGATCGGCGCCGACTCGGGCCTCGGCAGCGTGCCAGGTGCTGTCGCGACGAATATCGTCTTCACCAGCAGCAGCGGCATCCTGCAGGCCGGGGCGGACGGCATCGTCCTTGCGGCCAATCGGGCGATCCTCGTGAACGGCGGCTTCACCGGCATGGTCGATACGGTGGGCAACCGGCTGACGATCAACGGCCGCATCGACGGACTGAACGGCACGTTCACCAAGATCGGCAACGGCACGCTGGCCCTCGGGTCGGCGACGAACTTCATCACCAGCCTCGTCATCGGCCAGGGCGGGTTCAGCAACAGCGCGCCGGTCGGGCTCCTGAGCAACATGTTCGTCGGCACGATGGCCGGCGGCGCGACCGCCCGATTCGCGACGAACATGGCGATCGCCGGGCGTCTGTATGTCGGGTACGGCGCCGACCGGGCCGGCGCGGTGATCCAGAGCGGCGGCACGACGACGGTCGGTACGGCGCTTTCCGGCGCCGACGTCCTCTCGCTCGGCAACAACGGCGGCTATGGCTATTACCGGCTCGATGGCGGGGTCTTGAACGCCGGCCAGTTGGCCTTTGGTGGAAACAGCGCCGGCGGCAACAGCGGCGTGTTCGACCAGTTCGGCGGCGTTGCGTCCGTGGTAAACGGCGGTGGCTGGCTTCTGGTGTGGAACGCACTCGGCGGCGCGATGAACATCTGGAACGGTTCGATGTATGCGCCCCCCAACAACAACAGCGTGGCGATCGGCCACACGGCGAACGCCAACAGCTATGGCGTCATGAACGTCCTGGGCGCTGGCGCGATGCTGAACACCATGACCGGCACAACGACCCGCGCAATCGACCTCATGTACAGCGGTGGAAACGCCGCTGGAATCATGAATATCAACAACGGCGGTCTGGTGCTGGCCAACCAGGTCAAGGCGAGCAGCACGGCCGGGTTGAGTGTCTTCAATCTTGACGGTGGCATCCTCCAAGCCAACGCAGGCTTGACGCAGACGGCGTTCATGCAGGGTCTCAGCGGCGCCTACGTGTACGACGGCGGCGGGACGATCGACTCGAGCAACTCGACGATTGGTATCCATCAGGCCCTGCTTCAGCCGATCGGGTACGGCATCACCAACATCGCGATCACGAGCGGCGGGGCGGGCTACATCGGCGCGCCGGTGGTCCGCATCACGGGCGGCAGCGGAACGGGGGCGACCGCGGTGGCGCAGGTCGACCTCGCGACGGGTGCGATCACGAACATCTACATCACGAGCATGGGCTCCGGCTACCTGCCGTCCGATTCGCTGGATATCAGCCTCGTCGGCGGCGGCGCGGCGACGCCGGCGACGCTCGGCACGGTCGGATGGGACACGAACAGCCCGTCTGGCGGACTGGTGAAGCTCGGGAACGGAACCCTGATGCTCGGCGGTGACAATACCTACCTCGGCGGCACCGTCGTCAGCAACGGCAACCTGCAGATCGGCCTCGGCGGGACGACCGGGTCGGTGGTCGGCGCCATCACGTTCATGAACACGAACAGCTGGTTCGGGTTCAACCGGACGGACGTCATCACCAACGGGTACTCGCTGGTGACGCCGAACGGCGACATCCAGGCCCTGGTTCAGAACGGCCGCGGCGGAACGGTCGTTCTGACGAACACCGCCCCGGTGTTCAAGAGCGTGATCGTGAACACCGGCAACGTGATGTTCTCGTCGACGGCGGCGATCCCCGGCGCCGGGATGACGATCAGCAACGCCGCCGGCTCGACCCGCGGCGCGGTGATCGCGGCCGGCGCATATGACACGGCCTCCGGGTGGCTTGCGAGCGGTAGGATCGCCTCGAACTTCGCCGGCGCGATCGTCCTGACCGGCAGCACGGCGGAGAACCTGGACATGCTGCCGCTCCCGATCGCGTCGATCGGCGCGGCCCCCGGCACGGCGGTGACCTACCTCGGCACGCTGACGCCCGCGACGAACACCTACTACATCGGCGGCGGCGGCGGCGAGCTGGTCATGGGCCTGGCCAACCAGCTCGTCGACAACAACTTCTCGAACCGCAACGTGGTGGTTGGGAACGGCGGCGGCGGCATCGTCCGTCTCATGGGCGCGAACACCTACAACGGCGGGACGCTGGTCAACAACGGCACGTTGATCGTCGAGAGCGACGAATCGCTCGGCACCGGGCCGCTGACGCTGATCGGTACGGCCTTTGCCGGCGGAACGCTGCAGATCACGAATGCCCCCTTCTATCAGTCCGACCGGGTCGTGGTGTTCACGACCGGCGGCGGATCGAACGTGCTGGATGTCGGCGCGGGATCGACCGCGGTCTGGCACGGCGTCCTCAGCTCCTCGGGTGCGGGCTTCGTCCACAGGATGGGCAACGGAACACTGGTCCTGACCAATGCCACGCTGAGCGGAGACGCCAGCGTGTTCGAGCGCTTCGGGACGACGATCATCGACAGCGGCGCGGCGATGTATACCGCCGCGCGCTACCACAACGTCGGCTTCACGGGCGGTGACAACGCCACGCTGACGGTCCGCGGGAACGGCATCTTCACCAACAACGCCGACTTCAACATCGCCGACATCGGCGGCACGGGCGTGTTGAATGTGCAGGATTCGGCCACGGTGGTCGGCACCACCTACTACGTCGGCAAGGCGGGCAACGGAACGGTCAACCAGTCCGGCGGCCTGATCCACATGAACGGCAACGCCGTGGTCGGCAACGGCGGGGCGGCGGTGGGTGTCATCAACCAGACCGGGGGCATCCTCTCGGTCGGCAACCTTACGCTGGGGGCGACGCTGACCAGCCAGGCGACCGACAACCTCAACGGTGGCGTTCAGGTCATCCGCGGAACCGTCCTGGGCCGCACGATCGCGCCGACGAATATCGGGACCGCGGTGCTGAACATGAACGGCGGCACGCTGCGGGCCGGGAACAACTTCGTGATCTCGAACCTGTCCGCGATGGCGATGAACGGAAGCGGCGGCATCTTCGATCCGAGCAACTATGTGATGACGGTGAACCAGATCGTGTCGGGGGCCGGACGGCTGACCGTGGCGGGCGCCGGTTCGACGGGCATCGTGGCCCTGACGGCGGCGAACACCTACTCGGGCGGCACGTTCGCGAACAACGCGATCCTCCGGTTCGACCAGACGAACACGGTCGCCGGTAGCGGGCGCAACGTGACGGTCAACTACGGCGGAACGGTCGCCTTCAACCAGCAGCAGGGACCGGCCTTCCTTCTGGGCCGCATCACGAACACCTCGGTCGGCACGATCGCGCTGATGACCAACCTCGAGCGCGTGGTCGACCTGCGCAACAACGCGCTGACCAACCTCAGCGTCGGCGCGATCGGAACGGTCGGGATCAGCGGCAGCCTGATCACCAATGCGGGCAGCACGTTCCGGCTCGGCGGCGGCTGGGGCACGTTGATTCTCAGCAACGGGATCATCCGCGGCGTCGGGACCAACATGGTCGCGTTCGGCGGCGGCTCGGGCGGCGCCCTCCGGCTGCTGGGCACCAACCTGCTGGACAACTACCAGGTCAACGGCGGCCTCGTGCAGTTCGCGACGATCAGCGGCATGGGCTCGCGCGTGACGTCGAGGGCGGTCGAAGTGAACCGTGGCGGCAGCGTGTCGACCACGGGCAACGTGGTCACGGCGGACTTCCTCGGCCACATCGCCGCGGCCTCGTCCGGCACGGTCGCCGTGGTGGCCCACCAGACCGGCGCGCTCGATTTCAACGCGGCGGGCCTGACGGCCGCGAGCCTCGGGGCGGCGAACGGAACATGGACGCTCAGCGGCGCCCTGACGCCGGCGGCCGGATCGTACCGCCTCGGCGGCGGCGGCGGGACGCTCAACGTCACAAACCGCAACGCGCTGACGGGCGCGAACACCCTGATGGCCTTCGGAGCCGGCTCGGGCGGCGACCTGGTCCTGAACAACACGAACGACTACAGCGGCGGTACGTGGATCGGGCCGACGGGCACGGTGCGCGCAGCCACGTACGGTCTGGGAAGCGGCCCCGTGACCAACAACGGCCTCCTGATCCTGGGACAGGGAGTGTCCGGCGTGCTGGCCAGCGCCATCAGCGGCCCCGGCGTGTTGATCAAGAGCAACACCGGAACCGTCGTTCTTAGCGGCGCCAATACCTATTCGGGCGGCACGGCAGTCAACAACGGCAACCTTGTTCTGGCGAATCTGTCCGGCGAGGCCGTCGGCAACGGCATGATAACCGTGATGCGGGTCGGCGGATCCTCGCAGCAGGTCCAACTGTGGCTGGGCTCGTCCAACCAGATCCCCGACACGGCGGTCCTCGTGCTGACCAACGGTGCGACGGCAATCCGCGGCGACGCGCGGTTCGACCTGCAGGGGTACAACGAGACGATCGGCGGCCTGATCGGCGGCGTCTGGACCGGCGGCAACGTCATTGTCGAGGCGGCGATCGACGGGCTCACAAGCAAGCCAGCCACTCTGACGATCGACACGGCCGGTGGACATGCCTACACCTACACTGGATACGTGCGCAATGGCACCGGGGCGGGTTCGGTCCTCTCCCTCGTCAAGGACGGCGCCGGTATGCAGACCCTGGTCGGCAATGTGGTCACCTACAGCGGCCCGACGCGGATCGACGGCGGCATCCTGATGCTGAGCAACACGACGGCGTTCGCGAGCGATGTGACGATCAACGACGGCCACCTGCTGCTCGGCACGCAGACCGCGGCGAACAACCGGAATATCACGAACAACGCGGTGAACGGTCTGGCGTTCGGCACGTTCACCAATGCCTACACGATCGGCATGCTGAACGGCACCGGCGACGTGGCCCTGATCGGCGGCACCGGTGGCGGCGTCGCGCTGACGCTGGGCAACCAGGGCAGCGGTCGCGGTGTCTACTCCGGTGTGCTCTCCGATGCGGGTCCGGGCAACTACTACATGGGTTCGCTGATCAAGGTGGGCGCCAGCACGCAGGTTCTCACCGGCGCCAACAGCTACCGCGGCGGGACGACGATCAGCGCCGGCGGCCTGCTGATCGGGGAGGACGCAAATCTCGGGTACGCCAACGCGCCGGTCACGCTGAACGGCGGGCAGTTGATCGTCTCCAACACGATGACCATGAGCGACCGGCCGGTCACGGTGACGGCAGGCAGCTACATCAGTGTGTGGACGGGCATGACGCTGACGATGACCAACCACCTCATCGGCACGCAGGCCCTGACCAAGGACGGCGAAGGCGTCCTCCTGCTCAACGCCGACAACAGCGATTACGTGGGCAACTGGAGCGTCCGCAGCGGTATCGTCCGCGTGGCGAACAGCTACGGCCTGGGCGCGTGGGGCACCGGGGTCGTCAATAACAACGGCCAGGGTGGACCGGCGAACGGGAACCTGCATGCGGTTGAACTGATCGGCGGGATCACGGTCTCCGGCAAGGTGATGAACACGTCGGGCAGCGGCTATACAGCCGACACCGGCGTTCTTCGCAACATCAGCGGCACGAACCAGTGGCTGGGCAACATCATCCTGACCGCGGGGGCGGGCGCGACGACCATCGGTTCCGACAGTGGCCTGCTGGTCCTCGGCGGGTGGATCTCGCCGGTCGCCACGGCCGGCCGCACGCTGACCTTCACCGGCGCGGGCGACCACCACGTCATGGGCGCCATCTCCAACGGCGCGACGATCAACATGCCGGTGTTCAAGAACGGAGCCGGAACGCTGACGCTGTCCGGGGACAACCAATACAGCGGCCAGACCCTGATCAGCGCGGGCACCTTGCAGGTGGGCAACGGCGGGGCCACGGGCATCCTCGGTTCGGGCATCGTCAGCAACAACTCCCTGCTCGCCTTCAACCGAAGCAACGACATGACGGTCGGAAATCTGATCGAAGGCACGGGGGCCGTGGAGCAACGCGGATCCGGCCGGACGATCCTGACCAACGTCAACACGTACACCGGGATGACGCACGTGATGGCCGGCGTCCTCGAGCTGTCCGGCGTGGCGGCGATCAGCAACAGCACGACCCTGCAGATCGACGCGGGTGCGTCGATGGTCGTGACGGGGCTTACGTCGACGATGCACCTGGTCTCGGGCCAGACGCTGCAGGGCGTCGGGACGTTCGAGTGCGGGCTGATCACCGACAGCGGTTCCTTAGTGCGGCCCGGAACGAGCCCGGGCGCGCTGACGGTGAACGGGAACTGGCAGATGGATGCGCTGTCGACGTACACGGTTGAACTCAACGGGTTGAGCCAGGGCGCCCAGTACGACGCCCTCATCTTCGGCACGGGGTACACGCTGACCCTGAACAACCCGGAACTGAGCGTTCTGCTCGGGTTTGCTCCTGCCGTCGGCAACGTGTTCCAGATCGTGGACGGCCTCCACACGGGTACGTTCAACGGCAGGCCCGACGAGTTCGAGTTCGATCTCGCCTACAGCGGGACCAACTACACCGTGCGCATCGACTACAACCTCATCTCGGGTGGGGATGCGACCGACGACATCACGCTGACCGTGATCCCGGAGCCGCTGACCGGCGGGCTCCTCGGTCTCATGGGTCTGGCCGGCTGGCTGCTCCGACGCCGCCTGCGCGGGCAGAAGTAACGCGAATCGCGGCGGACGCGGTTCAGGAGGGCGGCGGGGAGCGATCCCCGCCGCCCTTCGCGCGTTCGGGAGGAGCGGCGCCGCCGCCGCCCGGGCGGGCCGTCGCAGACCCCTGGAAACGGCCCGCGAGGCCGCGGGCCGTCCCGGCTTGGCGGGGACCCGGGACCGGACCGTCGGGGTTGCCCGGCCCGGGGAGGGCGCATAAGCTCGCACGAAACGGGAGACCGGACGATGCGTTTGATCCTGCCGTGGGCGTTCGTGGTGGCGGTGTGCGCGGGGGCATGGGGGGATGGCCTGCCAGCCCGCGAGCCCGGCCGTCTGCCGTTGCTGGGGCCGGACTACCCGAGGGTCTTCTTCTTCCGCGGGGCGGAGGGCGCGGCGCGGCGGGCGACGGACTACGGGGCATGGGACGCCGAGTACTCGCGGCTCATGGGCATCATGGGCAAGTGTCTCGACGAGGAGATCGTCGGCCACACGGCCCGGAATCCTGAGTACTTCAACCGGTTCAAGGAACGGCATCCGTCGCAGGCGGTGTTGCTGCACTTCAACGGGAACTCGCGGGATCCGCGGTACGAGATCGGGTCGTACTTCCCAGGGCACTGGGTGTACCGGCGGGCGACACGGATCCTCGCGGACGTGCCGGTCGCGGGGGGCGAGACCGACATCCGCGTCGAGGACGCTTCGGACTTCCAGACCGGCGCGGGGCGCTACCGAACCTCGAACGACGACATCGCCCTCTTGGGTGTCACGCCGGACGGGACGCACGATTGGTCGCACTGCGAGCAGGTGCAGCTCGTCGCCGTCGACGCGAAGGCGGGCACGATCCGCGTGAAGCGCGGGTGCTATGGGACCCGGCCGCTGGCGTTCAAGGTTGGCGCCTCCCGGGCTGCGGCCCACGCGGTCGAGGGACCCTGGGGCAAGACCAACCACCTGCTCTGGTTCTACAACTACTCGACCCATTGTCCGCGCGACCCGCAGGGCCGGACCTGCGCAGACCGGCTGGTCGACGACCTGGCGCGGTGGTTCGCCCCCGGCGGCGTGCTGGGGCGGTTCGACGGCATGGAGTTCGACGTCCTGTTCAACGTCACGCATGGCGACACGGACGGCGACGGCGCCGAGGACGATGGCGTGGTGGACGGCATCAACCGGTACGGCATCGGTGTCGTCGGATTCGCGCGGCAACTCCGGGAGCGGATGGGCGAGGGGTTCATCCTCCAGGCCGACGGGGCCCTCGGGCCGGGCGGGCAGCGGTCCCAGCGTGCGTTCGGCCTCTTCAACGGCATCGAGAGCGAGGGGTGGCCGAACCTGAACGACTGGGACTTCAAGGACTGGTCCGGGGGCCTCAACCGCCATCTCTTCTGGCAGGCGAACGCCCGGGCGCCGGCTTTCAGCTACTTCAACCACAAGTGGGTCGAGGGCGTGCCCGGGAAGCCGGGGGAGACCCGGAACGCGGACGTGCCGTTCTCTCGACACCGGCTGGCGTTCGCCGCCGCGCAGTTCGTCGATGCCATGCTGTGCGCCGCGTATGCCCCGCCGCGCGGGGGGAGGGGAGCTCCGCCGGTCTGGGACGAGTTCGTGCAGGGCGAGGAGAGCCGTCTCGGCTGGCTCGGGCGGCCCGAAGGCCCGCCGATCCGCCTGGCCGCGGCCGCGCCCGATGCGCTGGCGGGTTCCGATCTCGCCCCGCGCATCCGGGGCGAGGTGGATGTCCGGCGCGAGGGGAAGGTCCTGCGGGTTACGCCGAGGGCCGCCGGGGCTTCCGAGGTCGCCTTCACCCTGGCGGACATCCCGGCGTCGGGAAGCAACCTGGTCGTGTTCCTGACGATGCGCGGCGAGCCGATGAAGGGGTATCCGGACGGCATGGCTCGTTTCGCTTCGGTCGTCGCCTCGGGCGGCGAGACCAGCCTGGCCGATCGAGAACCGGACGCCACCGGGATGCAGTTTCGCGGGGCGCCGGAGACGGCGATCGACAAGGCGTCCGGCGCCTCGGTGCGCCGGACGGCCGTTCACGACATCGGAGGTCGGGCGTTGCCGGCCCTTCACGCCCATCCGCCGTACCGGACGGGGCGGGGCATGACGTTCTGGACCCGCGACGTCGACGTCCCCGCGGATGCCGAACTCCGCTTCGAGGTCGGGATGAGTGAAAAGGCGCCGGAGCGCTCCGACGGCGTGACCTTCCAGGTCTGGGCGGCGCCGATCGACGGCGGCTCGCCGGGTGCGTTCACCCGGCTGCATGAGACCTCGTCGAAGGCGTACCGCTGGATCCCCCAGGCGGTGCCGTTGCGCGAGTGGGCCGGAAGGCGCGTACGGTTCAAGTTCGTCGCCGACTGCGGTCCGAAGGACAACGCGACCACCGATCATGCGAGCTGGGGCGACGTGAAGATCGTCCGTGCCGGCGGGGGCACGACGCGGCCGGTGCGGCTGATGACCTGGGTGGGCGAGCGGGACTTCGAGGCGTCTTTCTTCGTCCGGGCCGTGGGGTCGAAGGCCCTTGATCTCGCCCTGACGGTCGAGGGCGCCGGGCCCGTGACGATCTCCGCCGTCTCGGCGCACGCGGCGCCGGATGCGATGGCCCGGGTCTTCGAGCGAGGCCTCGTGCTGGCGAATCCGTCGCTTTCACCGGTCACGTTCGATCTCCGCGGCCTCTCTCCCGGCCGGAGCTACCGCCGGATGCGGGCCTCGCCCGGGCAGGACGGGGCGGTGAACAACGGCACACCGGTCGGCGACGCGGTCACGCTGGGTGAGCGCGACGCGCTGTTCCTCGTGCGGACGCCGGAAGCGGCCGCCATGCCGTAGGACCGGCCGCGGCGGGCCGCGGGTTGATTCCGGTGCCGGCCTGGGGCAAGATGGAGCCCCGCAGCCGCCGTGCCGCGGGTGAGGACTGGCGATGGCAAACACCAATTTCTGTGCGGCCTCACCGGAGGATATCCGGGCGATGCTGTCGGCCGTGGGGGCGAAGTCGTTCGACGACCTCTTCTCGCACATTCCCGCCGAGTTGCAGACCGACGACTTCCGTGTTCCCGCGGGGATGTCCGAGCTGGAGATGCTGCAGACCGCGAGGGGGCTGGCGGCGCGCAATTCGGCCGGGCTGGTCAACTTCTGCGGGGGCGGCTTCTACGACCATTTCATCCCGGCGGCGGTCGGCGCGCTGTCCGGACGCGGCGAGTTCTTCACCGCGTATACGCCGTACCAGCCGGAGGCCTCCCAGGGGACGCTGCAGGCGATCTACGAGTACCAGACGGCGATCGTGCGGCTGACCGGCCTCCAGGCCGCGAATGCGTCGTTGTACGACGGGGGCACGGCGCTGTTCGAGGGGTTGTCGATGGCGCTGCGGATCACGGACCGGCCGCGCGTCCTGGTGGACGAGGGCGTGAACCCGATCTACCGCACGATGCTGAGGTCGTACACCCACAACCTGCACATCGACTACCGCGAGATCCCCATCAC
>CAYODK010000026.1:34805-44962 GCA_964402695.1 uncultured Verrucomicrobiota bacterium | reverse complement strand
CAAGGCCTTCTCGTAGTACTCCAGAGCTTGTTGTCGAGGGGGAGGCTCGGACATCAGCAAGGCCGCGCAGGCGTTGAACCAGGACTCGCCGTCGCCCGGATCCATCCGGGTCACGGCGACGAACATGTCGGCCGCCTCCCGGTGCCGGTGGAGGTCGAAGAGCACGGCCGCCAGTTCGCGCTTCACGTCCGGGTTCTCGGGCGCGGCCGCCATGGCGCGCTCGAGCAGGTCCAGGGCCTCCTCGCTCCGTCCGTCCCGCGCCGCGGCCCGGCCGGCGAGGAAGAGCCGACGGGCGCTGCCGGGGTCGGCGGACAGCAGGGCCCGGGCCCGCTCCAAGGCCTCCCGCGTCTCACCGGTCTGCATGAGGACCTCGGTGAGGCCGACGGAGGCCACGGGGTTTCCGGCGTCCGAGGAGAGGATGGACCGATACAGCGACCGGGCCCGGGACCAGTCGCCGCCGTCGAAGGCGGCGGCCGCCTCGGCCAAGAGTTCGTCGGCGGATGCCGTCGGCGGGACCGCGGCGGGGGCGGGCTTCCCGGTGACGGGGGAAGGAACCAGGGGTTCGGCGGCGGCGATCAGGGTCGCCGGCGGAGCGCTGGTGAGGATGGGTTCGGGGATCGGTGGAGCCGCCGTGGGCTTCTGGGCGATCGCCGTGTCCCGTGCGGGCGGTGCGACCATGGCCGCCGGAGGTTCGGGCGCCGGCTTGGGCGCAAGCATCAGCGCGGGGGGATCGGCGGCCGGGGCCGTGGCAACGGCCGGCGAAGGCATCGGTGGGGGCTTCGGTTCGGCGGGCTTCTCCACCACGGCCTTCGGGGCGGGGGCCGGCTCGGGGTCCTTTCGCTCCGGTCGCACCACGGCGCCGGACGCCAGCTCCTTGAGCCGGAGCTCCAGGCCATGCAGCGCCTCGCGCGCCCGGTCGCGTTCGCGTTCGGCGTCCAGGGTTCGCTCCCGCGCCTTCTCGGCGCTGGCGAGGAGATCGTTCCTTTCCTGGTCGGCCTTGCGAAGGTCGCGCTGGGCGACGGTGACCTGCTCCTCGAGATTCGAGACGGTCTTCAGCAGGCCGGCGATCGATTCCTGCGCCCGGGCGAAGTCGGTCTCCATGCGACGGTTCCGCTCGATCAACGCGTTGCGGTCGTCCTCCACCTCCCGCAGCCGCGCCTCGGCGGCCCGGCATTGCGCTTCGGCCGCCTGCTGGGCCGAGATCGCCTGCCGCAACAGGCGGTCCTTCTCCGTGAACCGCAGGCGGATCTCCTCGTAGCTGGCCCGGATCCGGCCGACCGCCTCCTCCACCGCTCCCAGCGGGTCCGGGAGGGCGTCCGCACCGGCCGGGGCGCTCGTCTGCGCACGGGCGGCGGCGACACCCACGGCGGCCAGGGCCGCCGCGATCGCGAAGCATCTTGAGTTCATGGTTCGGCTCGGCCGGATCCCGGAAATCGATTTCAACCGGCCGGCCGGGATGCTATAGGAAGACCCATGCGACATCAACGGGAAACCCCCGGCTCCGGTCGGGAGATTCTGTACGGCCGGCAGGCCCTGCTGGAGGTGCTCCGGGCGGGCCGGCGCGATCTTCACAGGCTCCTGGTGGCCGAGGGCACCCAGACGGCCGGTCTCCCGGCGGAGATCCTCCGCCTTGCCCACCACCGCCGCGTGCCCGTCGCCGCGTGCGCGAGGCGGGATCTCGACCGCATGACGTTGAACGGCAACCACCAGGGTCTGGCCCTCGAGTCGGATCCGTACCGGTACGAGGAGCTTGGGACCCTGCTGGCATCCGCCTCCACCGCCCCGGAACCCCCGTTTCTTCTCGTGCTGGACCACGTACAGGATCCCCAGAACGTCGGCTCGATGATGCGAAGCGCCGACGCCGCCGGTGTGACCGGAGTGGTCATGCCGAGGGATCGCGCATGCGCCGTCACGCCCGCCGTCGTCCGCGCCTCGTCGGGCGCCGTCGAACACCTGCAGGTCGCCCAGGTCACCAACCTCGTCCGCGCCATTGCCGAGATCAAGGAACGGCGGGTCTGGGTCTATTGCCTGGAGGCCTTTCCCGAGGCCCCGCTCCATACGGAGATCCGCCTCGACGGCGCCGTCGCCATCGTCGTCGGCAACGAGGGGGAGGGGATCGGCCGGTTGGTGCGTCAGACCTGCGATGGCGTCCTCCGGCTCCCCATGAAGGGCCGCGTCGGCTCGCTCAACGCCGCCGTGGCCGCCGCCATCGCCCTCTACGAGGTGCGCCGCCAGCGCGATGCGGCCGCCCCGCCCGCATGAGCCTTCGCCATCCCAAGGCTGAGGCGTGGGAAGCCCGGCTGCGCGACGTCTTCGCGCGCATCGACGTCGAACTCGAGAGGGAGTTCGGATCGCGCCTTCCGCTCCACCCGGTCCGCCCGCGTCAGGGCACGACCTCCCACCCGGAGAGCGATGGTCTCTTCGACGTCGGCGCGGCCTTCTCGGCGGGTTTCGGCTCCCCCAGCGGCCCGGGGTACGTCGTCGACGTGCGCATCGCCACGTTGAAACGCGTTCCCTCCGCGCTGCGGCGCGAGATCGAGGACCGTGTCGTCGCCCGGCTCCGCGAGGCCCTCCCCGCGGCCTTCCCGGGCCGCCGCCTCGAGGTCGTCCGCGATGGCGATGCATGGAAGATCGTCGGCGACCTCGGTCTCGGCCGGGCGTAGCGGGAACGACTCATCTCCCGCGCCCTCGTTGGCCGGGATCCAACGGACTCGCGCCGGACCAGCCGCCGTGCGACCCGCCGCCCGCCGTCACTGCCGGTCCGCGCGCAGTCGGAAGAAGAGGGTGTCGGGCGGGATTCCGTCGGCGACGAACCAGTCCCGGTCCGCGGGCTTGCCGGTCGTGTCCGGAGCCGGGACGACCGGGACGATCCACGCGCCGGAGAGGTCGCCCGATCCCTCGAGGGCCACGGTCGTGTCGGTCAGCGACCCCGCGTTCCGGACCGGGATCTCCGCCGTCGTACGGCCGTGGACGTGCCGGACCGTCAGCACGGGCTCCCCGGCATCGAACTGGCCGTCGAAGCCGTACTCGAGTCCGTTGGGGATGCTGTCGCCATTGCGGTCCCCGGTGAAGAGCGCGTCCGGAGCGCCCGACAACCCCCTGTCGTGCGCCCAGAGGGAGAAGCCGTCCATCTCGAAGGCCCCCATGTCGACAGCCGCCCCCACGATGCGGGCCCTGCCGTCGAGGTCGGTGCCGGAGGCGCGGGCGTTGTCCCCCGCATGGACGCACGGTGAGCCCGGACGAAGATGCAGGTTGCCCCAGCTGACGAACTGCGGATCGTTGGTGATGTTCCCGTCCGTGCCGTGGGGGATGTTGAACATGTCCGCGCCCACGCAGGTGTGCGAGACGACGGTGGGGGTTCCGGCCCTGGAGATGTCCCGCACGCTGGCGTAGTACGCGGTGTTGTCGCGCACGATGCAGTTGTGGACCTCGCTGTTGTTGCCCATGTAGATGCCGCCGGCATGGGTCCAGGTTCCCCCGGCCGAGTTGCTCACCACCGTGCAGCCGCGGACAGAGCCGTTGGCGATATCGATGCCTCCGGCCGAGTCGTTCCCGGTCCGGTTGCCGAAGAGGAGACAGTTGTTCGCTGTGCCCCCGTTGACGGCCGCCCCGGCCCCACTGCTTCCGGAGGTGTTGTGGAGGAACCGGCAGTTGTCGATGCTGCCGGAGCCCGACAGCAGGATGCCGCCCCCCTGGTTGCCCGACGCATTGTTGGTGAACAGGCAGGCGCGGACGCTGCCTCCGCTCATCCACAGGCCGCCGCCGTTCCACAGCGACCGGTTCTGCCGCAGCGCGCAGTCTTCGAGGGTTCCACCGCCGTCCATGTAGACGCCGCCGCCCATGGTCTGTGTCGCGTTGGAGACCACGAGACAGCCGGCCAGCACGCCGCCGGTTGTCATGTGGACGCCGCCGCCCCGGTAGCGGGCCTGGTTGTTCGTGAACACGCAGTTCGTCGCCCATCCGGCGCCGGCCATGAAGACCGCCCCGCCGAATCCGTTCACGTCGGAGGCGTCCCGGGTGCGCCCCCCGCGCACCGTGAAGCCGGCCAGCGACGCGCCCGCGGCGAGGAAGACCCCGCGGATCGCGTTGTTGTCCCAGTTGCCCCCGCTGCCCTCAATGAACGTCGCGTCCGGTCCGCCCACCGACCGCAACGCCACCGCGTTGGTGACGCACACGCGGTTGGTCAGCGCCTGGCCCGGCGCCACGCCCGCGCCGGCGTTGTAGACGCCGTTCGAGACCCAGATCGTCTCGCCCGGGGCGGCCTCGTCCGCCGCGGACTGCAGCGTCTGCTTGGCCGTCGTCCAGGAGAGCCCGTCGGCGCCGTCGTTGCCGTTGGTCGCCACGAACCGGTCGGCGACCGCGACGGTCGCGACCTGGGCGAGGGCGATCCCCGCGACCTGCGCGCGCAGACCCCGAATCCGCTTCATGCGCCACCTCCCCCCGCTGCCCACACCGTACGCTCCTTCCTCCACGACCATGCTAGGTCGCCCGGATGGGTCTGTCCAGATCGCACTTCTCCCCCCCCCCACCATCGGCTGAGCACGCCGTACGCGAGCACGACTCGTCTGACGTACACACGGATGCGGCCGCGACCCCGCGCCGCTTCGCTTCGAGTGGCAGGCGGAGCCGCCTTCGCGATGACGCCACGGCGGGCCGAGGCGCGGTCCGTCCGCAAATGCGTCCGCGGTTGACCGGATCGGCGCGCGCGCCCATGCTGCCGGCATGAGGGATCGGGCGACGGGTGGAAGGGGCAGGATGAACCGGCGGGGGTTCCTTGCGTCGGGCGGGATCCTGGCCGCCACCGCGGCGACCGGTTGCCGCACGCCGGACGCCGCGCCGGTAAGCGGCATCATCGACACCCACGTCCACTTCTACGATCCCTCGCGGCCGCAGGGCGTGCCCTGGCCGCCGAAGACGGACAGCCTCCTGTTCCGCACCGTCCTGCCGCCGGAGTTGAAGGCCCTGGCCCGACCGTTGGGCGTGGCCGGCTGCGTGATCGTCGAGGCGAGCCCGCTGGAGGAGGACAACCAGTGGGTCCTCGACCTCGCGGCGGACGACCCCTTCATCCTGGGCGTCGTCGGCCACCTCAAGCCTGGTGCGACCGGCTTCCGCGCCGCGCTGGATCGCTTTGCGCGCTCCCCGCGGTTCAAGGGCGTCCGCACCGGGCTCTGGGGCGTCGATCCGGCGGTCGCCGGGTCCGCGTTCCTCGACGACCTCCGCGCGCTGGCGGACCGCGGACTCGCGCTCGACGTCGGCCAGGGCGTGCCGCACATGGAGACGGCGGCGCGGCTGGCCGCCGCCGTGCCGTCGCTGCGCATCGTGGTCAACCACTTCGGCGGACCGAAGATCGCGGCCGGTGCGCCGGATCCGCGCTGGCTCGCCGCCGTGCGCGGCGCCGCGGAACACCCGAACGTCGTGATGAAACTCTCCGGCCTCGTCGAGGGCACCGGCCGTCGAGAGGGTGATGCGCCCGCGGCCTTGGACACCTATCGTCCCTATTTCGAGGCCGTGTGGGCGGCGTTCGGCCCCGGCCGGCTCGTTTTCGGCAGCAACTGGCCCGTCAGCGCCCGCTTCGCGCCCTACGCCCGCGTCCTCGACCTTGCCCGCGCCTTCCTCGCCGAGCGCGGCCCCGCCGCGCTGGCCGCCGGCCTCCGCGCCAACGCTCTTCGGGTCTACGATCTGCAGTGCCCCGCGTGAGGCCGGGTCGGCGATCCTGCCGCTTGACGCTGCGCGGGCGGGGTGGGGATACTGCGTCCATGAAACCTCCCGCCGTTCCCTCCCGATCCGCATGCGTCGTGGCCGCGCTGGCGTTCGCCGTTGCGGTGCGCGCGGCGCCGGAGACCGGCGCGCCGCCGGCTCGCGTCGACGCCGCGCAGTTCCCGACCCTGCAGGCCGCGCTGGACGCCGTGCCGGCGTCGGGCGGACTCGTCACCATCCCTCCGGGCACCTACGAGATCGTCGAGCCGCTGCGCGTCGGCACCGCGGAGACGCGGATCGTCGGCGCCGGACCCTCCACCCGCATCGTGAACCGGAATGCCGCGGGGGCGCCCGCCGTGATCCTCCGTCCGCCGGGGGTCGAGACGAACCGCAAGGCCGAACTCTGGCGCGTCGAGATCGCCAGCCTGCGGATCAGCGGCTCGACCAACAGCGGCGACGGCATCCTCGCGCACCGGATCCAGGAGTTGTTCCTCCACGGTGTCTCGATCGACCGCAACGGAGGGAACGGCATCCACCTGGTGGATTGCTTCGAGGACGCCCGCGTCGCCGACTGCATCATCACCTACAACGGGGCCTGCGGCCTGCGCATCACGAACGGCCACGACATCGTTGTCAGCGCGAACCAGTTCGAGGAGAACCTCGACGCGGTCGTGTGCCTCGACAGCTTCAACCTGTGCATGACGGGCAATAACGTCGACGACCACCTGCGCCACGGCGTCGTGATCGAGAACACGTACGGCTCCATCGTCACCGGGAACATGATCGAGGAATGCAACGGAACGGCGATCATCCTCGACCGCGACTGCTACGGGATCGCGCTCAGCGCGAACGTGATCGCCCACCACCTCGGCGGCGGGGTGGACCTGCGCGACGCTTGGGGCTGCGCGGTCTCCGCCAATACGCTGACCATCGCGCACGGCTTCTCCGTCCGCGTCGGCCCCGGCGCGGGCCGGAACACGATCTCCGCGAACAGCCTGTGCAACACCCACGTTGGCGGGGCCGACAAGCGACCGGCGGCGGGGAAGGCCCCGATGAGCGTCGACGAGGGCGCCGGCATCCTGCTCGACGGGGCGACGGACGTGACCGTCAGCGGCAACACCTTCGGAGGCCTGTCGACCCCGGCCGTGTGGACGACGAACGCGTGCCGCCGGATCCTCATCACCGGGAATATCGCCACCGATTGCTGCCGGAAGCAGCCGGGCGCGCCCGTGATCGACCTCCGCGCCGCGGCGGACTCGGTCGCGAAGGACAACCTTCCGTAGTCGGCCCGCCCGGCTCAGCCCAGCGTCCACGGCGCGCGCATCGGGCGCGACAGCATCGCGTTCGCCTCGTCGTCGCCGACGACCTGCTCCTTCGCCGGGTCCCACTTCAGCGACTTCCGGCCGAGCCGCATCGCGATGTTGCCGAGGTGGGCGACGGTGATCGTGCGGTGGGCGGTTTCGACCGGCGCGGCGGTCGGTTTGCCGCTGTAGATGCAGTCGATGAAGTTGCCTTCATGGATCTTGCTCTCGTAGAGCCGGATCTCGCCGTCCCGGATCTTCTCCTGCGAAAGCTCCTTCGGGGTGAACGTGATCGAGTCCCGCTTCACATGGATCGACCTTCCGTTCTCGCCCTCGAACGTGATGCCGTGCGGGATCTGCTCCTCGTTGCCGACCTCCATCTTCAGGCCGCCCGCATACGTGCAGGTGAAGCGGAAGGCGGTCGCCGTGTTGTAGAGGTCGCCGGCGGGCGGGAGGTCGAAGGAGAAGGCGTCGAACAGCACGGGGCCCGAGGTGTCCATGTCCAGCGCCCACTGCGCGATGTCGATGTGGTGCGCGCCCCAGTCGGTCAGCATGCCGCCGGAGTAGTCGAAGTTCCACCGCCAGTTCAGGGGGAACAGGGCCGGGCGGAACTCGCGCGCCGGGGCGGGGCCCTGCCACAGGTCCCAGTTCAGGCCGTCATGGGGCGCCTCCGGGGCCTTGCGCGAGGCGAGCTGGCTGAAATCGCGATGTCCGCCGGGCAGGCCGACCTTGATGCCCTGGAGCTTGCCGAGGCGGCCGTTGCGGACGAACTCGGCGGCCATCCGGAAGCGGATGTCGGACCGCTGCTGGCTGCCGGTCTGGAAGGTCACGCCCGCCTTCGCGACGGCGTCGGCCATCCGGCGGCCCTGCCCGACCGTGACGGCGAGCGGCTTCTGCCCGTAGATGTGCTTGCCGCGGCGCGCGCACTCGATGGCCATGACGGCGTGCCAGTGGTCGGGCGTGGAGATCTGGACGGCGTCGACGTCCTCCTTCTCGAGCAGTGCGCGCCAGTCCTCATAGCCGCGGCAACCGTTGTAGTCGGCCCTGCCGGTCTTCTTCGCGTAGAACGAATTCACGGTCCGCAGCCCGACCTCGCGGCCGCCGCGCGCCTCGCCCTGGTAGCCGTAGTTCGGCGATTCGCGGTTGACGTCGGCGACGGCGACGATCTGCACGCGCTCGTCGTTGAGAAAGTTCGGCGTCGTGCTGAAGGCGATGGTCCCGAACCCGAGGCAGGCGAGGTTGATGCGTTCCGACGGGGCGGGGCGCCCGCCGCGACCGAGCGCGGAGGCGGGGACGATCATCGGCGCGGCGAACGCGGCCGATGCGGCCAGGAAACGGCGACGGCTGATGCGGGTGTTCATGGCCGCCAGCGTAGCCGAAGCGCCCCCCGGGGGGAAGGCGGATCGCCCAGGCGGGGATCCTCGACACGATCGCAGCCGAGCCTCTGCCGCACATGCGTCCAGTTCCTCTGCTCGACGTGGGCGTTGTCGTTCTTGTGGCAGGGATTGTGGGTGCGCAACAACCGTTCGGGGCGGGCGTACCGCCCCCGAATCCGTTCCACGTGCTCCCGCCTCGTCGTCCTGCCCGCGTTCATGCCCTCGCTTCCTCGGTGTCATTCTGGGCAATGGCATTCGCCGGGGGGCTCCGGGCGGCAGTGCCGGAGATGGTCAACTATCAGGGACGCCTGGTGGTCGGCGGGACGAACTACGACGGCGTGGCCACGCTCAAGTTCGCCGTGGTGGACGCGGGCACGGATGTCTCTCAAACCGCCACAGCTTTCGCCATGGTCATGGGAGGGAGCATCGCGAGTGTCACCGTGATGGACGCCGGGGCGGGGTACACCTCTGCCCCGGCGGTGGTGGTGACCGACGACTTCGGCGCCGGGGCCGTGCTGCAGGCGCAGGTTTCGGCCGAGGGGGCGGTCACCAATGTCGCGATCGTCAACGGCGGCCACGATTACGTGATGCCGGGCGTGACGATCGCCGCGCCCCCGCCGCTGTTGTCGCACGTCACATCCTGGAGCAACGACGGCACGACCGAGGGCGAACCGACCAACGGCGTAAGCGTGACGGTGACAAAGGGTCTTTTCTCCGTGCTGCTGGGCGACACCAGCCTGGCCAACATGACCAACCTGCCGGCCAGTGTCTTCGGCACGGGCGACGAGCGGGTGCGGGTGTGGGCCAGCACCGGCGGCGCCTTCCAGCTTCTCGCGCCCGACCGGCGCGTGGGCGCCGTGCCCTACGCGCTCTCGGCAGCCAGCGTGCCGCCGGAGTCCCTCACTGGCTGGCAGATCGCCGACGGTTCGATCACCGAGTACGACATCGGCAACGACGCCGTATGGCACTGGAACATCAAGGAGGGCGCCGTGCGTACGGACCAAATCGACGCCAACGCCGTTACCGGAGCCAAGATCCTCGACGGTTCCGTCGCCAACGCCGACCTCGCGCCGAACGCCGTGACCGCGGAGAAGATTGCGGACGGGACGCTCTCCCTGGCGGACCTGGGCCAGAACGGCGCCGTCGACGGGCAGGTGATCAAGTGGAGCGGCAGCGCCTGGGCTCCGTCGAGCGATCTCACGGGCGGCGGAGGAGGAGCCACGCCGCTGCTGAGCTACGCCGAGTCGGGGCTGTTCGTGCCCAGCCCGGTTGCGGCGGGAACCAACTCCATCGCGCAGGGCGCCGGGGCCAAGACGTACGGCTCGAACACGGTCGTCAACGGCGGCATCAACAATCAGATCGGCACCAACGCCACCGCCTCGGCGATCGGCGGCGGCAGCGGCAACACCATCGGCAACGGCGCGGCGGCGGCGGCGGTGGGCGGCGGACAGAACAACCGAATTGACGCCTCCTCGGCCTACGCCACCATCGCCGGCGGACGCGACGGCAACATCATGAGTCCCTCGCCCTACGCCACGATCGGCGGCGGGTACGGCAACACCGTGCACTACAACGCCGACCACGCCACCATCGCCGGCGGGAAGTACAACGCCGTCAAAGGCTATGCCACCAACGCCGTGATCGGCGGCGGGTACAACAACGTCGCCGAAGTGGACGCTGACGACACGGTCATTGCCGGCGGCAGCGACAACCGGATCGGCCGGCGCACGACGGGAGCCGTGGTCGGCGGGGGAATTGGCAACGCGATTTCAAACGATGCTCC
>CAYODK010000026.1:0-34705 GCA_964402695.1 uncultured Verrucomicrobiota bacterium | reverse complement strand
GCATGCCGTCATCGGCGGCGGCGAGAACAACACCGTGGGTGCGAACTCCGGAGGGGGCCTCATCGGCGGCGGCACGGGCAATGCCGTCTCGAACGATGCTCCGCATGCCGTCATCGGCGGCGGCGAGAACAACACCGTGGGTGCGAACTCCGGAGGGAGCCTCATCGGCGGCGGCACGGGCAATGCCGTCTCGAACAATGCTCCGCATGCCGTCATCGGCGGCGGCGCGGACAACGTCATCGGTGCGAACTCGATTCACAGCGTCATCGACGGTGGCGAGTACAACACCGTGAGCTCGAACTCCGAGAGGAGCGTCATCGGCGGCGGCGTGCGTAACACCGTGGGCGCGAACGCGCGCTACACCGTCATCAGCGGTGGCATATGGAACAGCGTGGACGGGGGGTGGTACAACGTCATCGGCGGTGGCTTGGTCAATGAAGTGGGCGCGGACACCGATTACAGCGTCATCGCCGGTGGCGATCATAACGCTGTGGGCAATGGCGCAGACTCCAGCGCCATTGCTGGCGGCACCAGCAATGCCGTGGGCGGGTGGGCTGGCTACAGCTTCATCGGCGGCGGCCGCGAGAACATCGTGGGCATGAACGCCGACTACAGCTTCATCGGCGGCGGCACGAACAACACCATAGGCGCGGATTCCGTCGGCTCCACGATCAGCGGCGGGGTGCTGAACAGCGTGGGCACCAATGCCGTGGCTGCTGCCGTCAATGGCGGCCGGTTCAACCTGGTGGGACACAACTCCGAATTCTGTGTCGTCGCCGGAGGCCGTTACAACGTCATCGACCCCTCCGTCTTCACAAGCGTGATCTGCGGCGGCTACGACAATCACATCGAATGGGGTGTGAACAACGGTGTCATCGGCGGGGGCTTCCAGAACTCGGTTGGGGTGGAAGCCGATTTCGGCATTGTTCTGGGTGGACGGGGGAACATCATTCACGACAGTAGCCAGGACGCCGACGAGCACAATGTCATTCTTGGGGGATGGGGGAACAACATCTACGGAGGGAGCTACAGCATCATACTTGGCGGCCGGGCCAACGCAGTGGCCGACAATGCCGGTTACTCGCTGGCCGCCGGTCGCGGATCTCACGCCGATCACCCCGGGGCGTTCGTCTGGGGCGACTCGCAGTCCGGCGACATCGCTTCGACGGCATCCAACCAGGTCACATTCCGCTGCCAGGGCGGCGCGAGGTTCACCAGCGGTGCGGGCGGCGCCAACCAGACCGTGGCCTGGACCCCCGGCGCCGGCTCGTGGACCTTCAGCAGCGACCGCGCGCTCAAGGAGGACTTCACCGCGATCAACGGGAAGGCGGTGCTCGAGAAAGTCGCCGCCCTGCCCCTCGCCGAGTGGAACTACATCGGCTACGCCCAGCGCCATATCGGTCCCATGGCGCAGGACTTCCACGCGGCGTTTCCACTGGCGGGTTCGTCCGATACTGCACTCAATGACGCCGACCTCCACGGCGTGGCCCTGGCCGCGATCCAGGGGCTGAAGCAGGAGAATGACGAACTCAAGGCCCGGGTGGCGAAGCTGGAGCAGATGCTGGAGAAGATGGGCAGCGCCCTGCCGGAGGGGAGAGAGCGGCCATGAGCCGGCGCCTCAGGTGGTCTGCCGTTCCGTTCCGGGCCCGGGGCGCCGTCGCGGCCGCGGGACTGCTCGGCCTGGCCGCGGTTGCGGTCCGCGCGGAGGTTTCCCTGCGCACCGCCGTGCTGGACGCCGGCGGCGGCCGGGTGACGGGCGGCGGCGGGATCGTGCTGGATGCCTCGCTGGGCGACGTCGGCGGGCTGTCCTTTCAGGACGCGGCCATGCTCAAGGACGGCTACGCGGGCCAACTCTACGACCTGACCGGCCTGAGCGTCACCGCCAACCCCACCAACGTGCCCGAGGGCGGCACGCGCCAGCTTGCGGCGGGCGCCGGATACGACGACGGCACCGCCGGCCCGATCGACGGCACGCCGTCCTGGTCGGTGGTCGCCGGCCCGCTGAGCGGCGTGAACGGCAGCGGCTTGGCCACAGCCGGCGCGGTCCATCGAGACACGTCCGCGACAGCGCGGGCCACGATGGGCGTGCTCACCGGCTGCGTGGCCCTGCTGGTGCTGAACGTCAACCCCGACAACTACGGCCTCTACGCCGCGGATGGCGTTCCCGACGACTGGCAAGTCGACTGGTTCGGCGAGGAGAACCCGAACGGCTTGGCTGGGGCGGACCCGGACGACGACACGGTTCCGAACGGCGGCGAGTACGCGGGCGACACCAGCCCCAACGACGACTCCTCGTACCTGCGCCTGACCGCGGTGACGCCGGGAGGCGCCTCGGCGGTGCGCGTGGCGTGGCAGGGGGGGCAGATGTCGACGCAGTACATCGAGCGCACGATCTCGCTGACCGCGCCCGACTGGCGCGCGGTACACACCAACCTGCCGCCCACCTCGATCGCGGCCGACTGGCTGGACGTCGGCGCCGACGATGCGGCTGCGTTTTACCGGCTGCGCGCACGGCGGTAACCACGGGCTTCGGGCGGGCGGGAAGGCGGCGCCGGGCGTGGCGTCCAAGCCTCGGAAGTGCCAGGACGAGAGCGGTCCGAGGTTTGGAAGGCCGGTCGTCGGCCCGGCCCCGTGGCGGGGCGACGCCGCTACGGCCGGTGCGCCGGCGGGGCGATCATCAGGGACTCGATGATCTCCGCCAGGGCCGCGGGGGGGGCTCGGAGGTGGACGAAGGCGTGGAGGCCGGCCGGGTCGGGATCCCACTGCGACAGGCCGGCCTCGTCGATCCGCACGCGGCCGCCGCGGACGACCTCCCACAGCGCGGGGTCGGGGCCGCGGACCGCGTAGAGCGCCGCGCACTGGTCGTAGCTCGGCTGGCCGCCGTCGATCGACGGACGCCGGCCGTAGTGACGCAGCTCGAACGCGCGCCGCACCGGGTTCGCGGCGGGCGTCTGCTTGAGCCGTTCGCCGGTCATCACGCCGTGGCCGATCTCGAAGCCCTGCCACACGATCTCGCCCGGCCAGTGCGCGGCGACGAACCGCGCGGCGTCGGGATGCGTGGCGATGTTCGTCTCCGCCTTGGCCGCGGGCGGGAACTGGCCGCCCATCACGACGAGCCGCGCCACCTTCGCGCGGACGAGGCCCGGCTCGCGCCGCCACAACTCGGCGAGGTTGGACAGCGCGCCGACGCTGGCGATGGTGACGCTGCCGTCCGGCTGCGCGGCGAGCACGCGGCGGTAGACGTCGACCGCGTCCGGCGCCTTGTCGTCCGGCCCGATGTCGTTCGGGAACCCGTCCCGCAGGCCGGGCGCATACTGGCTCGTCCGCTGCAGCGCCGTCGGCCCGACCTTGTCCGTCCCGATCGGAAGGTCCGGCCGCCCGTAGTACGTGTTGATGGCGTCCACCGCCGCGGCCGAGGCCTTCGTGAGGTCGGCCCGGTTGACGACGGTCGCGAGCAGATCGCACTCGCCGCGGTCGGCGAGCGCGTGGAGCATCGCCAGCGTGCCCGCGTCGTCGGCATCGCCGGACATGTCGGTGTCGAGGATCAGGCGGACCGGCGTGGTGGCCCGTGCGGACGCGGCTGCGGCGCCGAGCCGTTCGACGCGGACGTAGTACGCCCCGCAGATCTCCGCACCCGCCGCGTCGAGGAGCCACGTCTGCAGCGTCGTCCGGCCGGCGGGGAGGGGAAGGACGAACCTCACCGACGTCGCGCCCGCCGGCGCAGGCGCGGAGTCCTCGGCGCCGCCGACGCGGATCCGGGCCGATGCGACCGGGAACGCCGGACCCGCCGGCAGCGTGCCGTCCGTGACCTTCGTCTCCGGGACCGCGTCGGAGAGACCCAGCCCGGACCCGGCCGGCCAGCGCGACAGTTCAAAGGCGTAGTCGCCCGCGGCGGCGACGTCGTCATGCCAGAAGCCGTTCTTCCGATCGCCGCGGCGGACCTGGGCCTGCTGGTCGATGAAGACATCCGCCCACTCGCAGGCGGTCAGCAGGACGGGGTTCTCCTCCGGGTGGCCGACGGACACCGCCTCGAAGTCGTTGACACGGTCCCTCACGCCGGCCCACCACGCATCGAGGTGCGCGCGCATCTTCGCAACGACGTCCGGATGCGCGGCGGCGACGTTGGTCTGCTGCAGCGGGTCCGCGTCGAGGGTGAAGAGCTCGCGGTCCTCCAGGAACCGCCAGCGCTTCCAGAGCACGGCGGCGCCCTCGCGGCGCGGCACGGCGGGGCTGTCCGGTACGGGCTGCGTGAGCCCCTGCGGCATGCGGCTGTAGTTGATCACCAGCATGCGCTCCGCGGGCGGCTCCGCGGCGCCGCGCAGCACATCCGCCAGGCTGATGCCGTCGAGCCGCGCGCCGGCCGGCGGCGTCAGGCTGCAGAGATCGATCAGCGTCGGGAGGAGGTCCTGCACCTGCGTCAGTCCGCCGACGTCGGACGGGGCGCGCAAGCCGCCCGCCGGCCAGCGGACGAAGCAGGGGACCCGGTGGCCGCCCTCCCAGAGCGTGACCTTGCCGCCGCGCATGCCGGCGTTGAAGTAGCGCGGGCCGAAGGTGCTGCCGTTGTCGGTGAGGAAGACAAGGAGGGTGTTCGCGCGCAGCCCCGCGTCCGCGAGGAAGGCGTCGAGCCGGCCCATGTTCTCGTCGGCGTTGGCGATCATCGCGAGGTAGCTGACGAGATCCTCGCGCGCCTTCGGCGGCAGCGGCGGCAGCGAGGGCGCGGCGGCCTCCAGCGCGGCGCGGACGTGCGCGCGATGGCGGTCGGGGACGAAGTGCGGCCAGTGCGGGGCGGCGGTGGCGAGGTAGCAGAAGAACGGATGCCCGGCGGCGGCCTCGGCCTTCATCCACGCCATCGCCTCGCGGAAGAAGACGTCGGTCGTGTAGCCCTCGAACGCGCGTCGGCGGCCGTTGTGGATGTAGGTGTCGTCGAAGTAGTCGTTCTCCCACGCGTCCGGCACGGAGCCGATGTGCGACGACGGGAACCAGAGGCTCTCGTGGAAGCCGCGGTCCTGCGGCCGGAACGGGTGCGAGTCGCCGAGGTGCCACTTGCCGAAGAGGCCGGTCCGGTAGCCTGCCGCGGCGAAGACGTCCGCCATCGTCGGAAGGCCGCGCCGGAGGAGGGTGCGGCCGCTGCTGACGTTCATCGCGCCGTTGCGGAGGGCGTCGACGCCGGTCATGAGCTGGCCGCGCGTCGGCGTGCACATCGGCGCGACGTGGAAGTCCGTGAACCGGACGCTCTCCGCGCGCAACCGGTCCAGGCACGGCGTCTTCAGCACCGGGTTGCCGTGGGCCGACAGCTCGCCGTAGCCCTGGTCGTCGGTGATCACGACGATCACGTTCGGAGCTGCGGACGTGGACCATGGAAGCAGCGAGGCGAGGACGATGGCGGATGCACGGGCGGGTCTCATGGGTCTTCTCCGGGTCAGGAGCGGCGGTTGCTGCCGGCGAATCGACGGCGCCAGGCGTCGACCAGAACGGCCGCGACGATCACGGCGCCGGTGATGACGCGCTTGGTCGGCTCGGTCGCGCCGACCTGCGCGAGGCCCGTCTGGAGCACCGCGATGATCAGCACGCCGAAGAAGCTGTTCACGACGGAGCCCCGCCCGCCCATCAGGCTCGTGCCGCCGATCACGACCGCGGCGATGGCAGAGAGTTCCATCCCGACGCCGCCGTTGGGGTCGGCGGAGGACAACCGTGCCGTCTGGAAGACCCCCGCCACGCCGCTCAGCAGGCCCGCGAGAGCGAAGACAACGATCTTGGGCGGACGCGGGTCGATCCCCGAGAGGCGCACCGCCGTCTCGTTCGTGCCGATCGCGACCAGGTGCCGGCCGAAGACGGTCCGCGTGAGGACGAACTGTCCCGCCGCCACGAGCCCCAGGGCGATCAGGAAGGCCGGCGAGAGCTGCAGCCCGGGGATCGGGGCGCCGATCGCCTCGACCGCGGCTCCGATGTACTGCGTCTGCGAGTCCGTGACGAGGTAGGCGCCGCCGCGGGCGATCTCCAGCATGCCCAGCGTCACGATGAAGGACGGAATGCCCGCGCCGACGGAGATCGCACCGTTCACGATGCCGCAGAGAAGACCCGCGCCGGCGCACAGCAGTGCCGCGGGCAGCGGCGGCCAGCCCCAGCGGGCCATCGCGACGCCGAGGACCGAGGCGCCGAGCGCGAGGGTCGAGCCGACGGAGAGGTCGATCCCCGCGATGACCAGCACCAGCGTCATTCCGACCGCGACCGCGACGAGGTCGGGGATCTGGTTGGCGATCGTGATGAAGGTCCGCGCCGCGAAAAACCGCTCGCTCAGGCACGAGAATAGCGCCACGAGCAGTGCGAGCACGACCAGCATGCCCGCGTACTCCGCCAGCCATCCGCGCGGCCGCGCCGCGCCGTCGGTCCCGCCGCTCATGATGCCGCCCCCCGGTTCGCCGCCGTTCCCGCCATGCCCTCGAAGGCCGCCGCAAGCAGTCGCTCGTGGCTCCATCCGCCGCGCGCGAAGGTCCGCACGAGCCGCCCGGCGGACAGCACGGCGATGCGGTCGCAGAGGGCCATCAGCTCCTCCATCTCGCTCGATACGACGACGCACGCCTTGCCGCGGCGCGCGAGGTCGTCGAGGAGGCGGTAGACGGTCGCCTTGGCCGCGACGTCGATGCCGCGGGTCGGCTCGTCGAAGAGGTAGACCTCCGCGTCGCGCATCAGCCAGCGCGCGATCAGGACCTTCTGCTGGTTGCCGCCGCTCAACTCCGCCACCGGCTGCTCCGGGCCGTTGCACCGGAGGTCCATCGACTCGCCGGACGCCCGCACGGCGCGCGCCTCGGCGCGGCGGTCGATGCGTCCGCCGCGGAGGCGGAAGGCGGAGAGGCGGGCCAGCGTCGCGTTGACGCGGATCGGGCGCGGCAGGAGAAGGCCGTGCTCCTTGCGGTCCTCGGGGATCATCGCCAGCCCGGCGGCGACGGCCTCGCGCGGGGCGCCGAACCTGCGTGCCGGCGCGCCGCCGACCGCCACACCGCCCGCGTCCGCCCGGTCGGCCCCGAAGATCGCGCGCAGCAGTTCGGTGCGGCCGGAGCCGACGAGTCCCGCGATGCCGAGGATCTCGCCGGCGCGCGCCTCGAACGAGACATCGCGAACCGCCGCGCCCCGGGTGAGACCCTCCACGCGCAGCCGGACCGGGCCGGGCGTCCGTGGAGCCGTGGTGCAGGCTTCCACGTCGCGGCCGGCCATGAGGCGGACCGCCTCGTCCGGCGCGAGGTCCGCCGCGGGGCGGGTGGCGACCAGGCGGCCGTCGCGAAGCACCGAGACCCGGTCCGCGATGCGGCGGATCTCGTCCATCCGGTGGCTGATGTAGACCAACGACACGTCCGCGGCCCGAAGCCTGCGGATATGCCCGAACAGCCGCTCGATCTGCGGGTCCATCAGCGCCGCCGTGGGCTCGTCGAGAATGAGCAGCCGGCAGTTCTGCGCGAGCGCCCCGGCGATTTCGATCTGCTGGCGGACGCCGACGCCGAGCGCCCCGACGGGCGTGTCCGGATCCAGGTCGGCGAGGTCGACCCGTGCGAGCGCCTCGCGCGCATCGCGGCGGAGGCGGGCGCGGTCGATCACGCCCGCGCGTCGCGGAAGGCGCGCGAGGAACAGGTTCTCGGCGACCGACAGCGTGCCGATGAGATTCAGCTCCTGGTGGACGATGTGGATGCCCGCAGCCTCGGCGTCCGTCTTGCCCGCGGGCGCGTAGCCGCGGCCGTCCAGTTTCATCGCGCCCGTGTCCGGGCGGACGAGGCCGCAGAGGATCTTCGCCAGCGTGCTCTTGCCCGCCCCGTTCGCGCCGATCAGCGCGTGGACCTCGCCCGGCAGGCACTCGAAATCGATGCCGCTGAGGACCGGCACGGCATAGCTCTTGCCGAGGCCGGTCGCGCGGATGCGCGGTGGGGGGCTTGGGTTCATGGATCTGGAGGGCCCGGCTCCGTCCGGGCCGCAACCGTCACTCCTTCACGTTCTCCGCGGTGATCAGGTCGACCGGCGTCTCGCGGTCGGCCGGCTCGGACTTCCCGTCGAGGATCTGCAGCGCGTACTCGATCCCGAAGACGGCGAGCTGGTCGCCGTGCTGGTCCGCCGTGGCGAGGATGTCGCCGGCCTGGATCGCCTGCCGCACGGCCTGGATGTTGTCGAATCCCGCGACGATCACCTGTCCGGCCTTGCCGCCCGACCGCACGGCCGCGAGGGCGCCGAGCGCCATGTTGTCGTTCGCGGCCAGGATCGCCTTCGCCTGCGGGTGGGAGGCGAGCATCGCGGACGCGACCTGGCTGGCGATGTTCATTTCCCATTGGGCGGACTGCGAGTCGGCGATGACGAGTCCGGCGGCCTTGGCGGCGTCCTCGAACCCGAGCCTGCGCTGCTGGCCGTTGAACGACGTACGGATCCCCTCGAGCACCAGCACCTCGTCGCCGGCCTTCAGTTTCGCGGCGACGGCCTCGCCGACCTTGCGCGCCCCGGCGCGGTTGTCCGGACCGACGAACGGGATCCGTGTGCCGGCCGACGCGAGCACCTCGGCATCGAGCTTGTTGTCGATGTTCACGACGACGATGCCCTGGTCGCGCGCGCGCTTGAGCACGGGCACCAGCGCCTTGGAGTCGGCCGGCGCGATGACGATCGCCTTCACGCCCTGCGCGACCATCTCCTCGACGAGGGCCACCTGGCGGCCGAGATCGCGCTCGTCCTTGATGCCGTTGACGATGAGCTCGTAGCGGGAGGCATTGGCCGCCTGGTGCGCCTTGGCGCCCTCGGCCATCGTCGCGAAGAACTCGTTCGCGAGCGACTTCATGACGAGCGCGATGCGCGGCCGTGCGGGGGCATCGGGCGATCCGCCGGGCGTGGCCGGCGCGGCCGCCTCGCGGCGGGAACAGCCGGGCGTCGCGGCGAGCAGCGTGGCGAGGGCGAGGGGGACGATGCGGAGGGTGCTCATGATCTTCCTTTCCTTCTTCGATCTCTTGTGGCCGGGAGGTCGCGACCGACGGTCGCGGCGACAGCGGAGGGGTTGCCCTTGGGACTCCTGCAGCCGCGACCGTTGGTCGCGGCCGCATTGGGCATCGGAGCGAGGGCATCGACCTCCGCCCGTCCCGGCATCGCGGGCTGGGCGCCGGGCTTCGTGGCGGCGAGCGCGCCGGCCGCGCAGGCGAAGCGCACCGCCTCGGCCGAGCCGCGGCCTTCCGAAAGCGCGACGGCCAGCGCGCCGGCGAACGCGTCGCCGGCGGCGGTCGTGTCGACCGCTTTCACGCGGAAGGGCCGGACGTGGACGGGCCGGCCTCCGCGTTCGCACCAGGCGGCGCCCTTCGCGCCGAGGGTGACGACGGCCAGCCCGGCCCCCCGGTCCGCAAACCACTTCGCCTGCGCGAGGGCGGCGCGGACGCTGCCGCCGGGGAGCCCGGTGATTGCGCGGGCCTCGGTCTCGTTCGGGCATATCACGTCGACCGCGAGGAGACTCCGCGGCAGCGCCGCAGGCGCGGGAGCGGGATTGAGGATCACGCGCACGCCGTGGCGCTTCGCCAGCGCCGCGGCGGCGGCGACCGTATCGATGGGGATCTCCAGTTGGAGGAGCACCGTGTCGGCGGCGGCGACGGCCTTCCCAGCCTGTGCGACATCGGCGGGTGTCACGCGTCCGTTGGCGCCGGCGACGACGACGATCGCATTCTCGCCGGAGTCCTCGACGCCGATGGTCGCGACGCCGCTCGAGCAGTCCTTCGTAGGCAGCACGCGGCGGGTGTCGACCCCGTTCGCGCGAAGCGAGCCGGTCAGCCGTCCCGCGAAGGTGTCGTCGCCGACGCGTCCAACCATCGTCACCTTCGCCCCGAGCCGGGCGGCGGCGACGGCCTGGTTCGTGCCCTTGCCGCCGGGGACGGTGCTGAACGCGCGGCCATGGACGGTCTCGCCCGGGCGCGGGAGTTGGGCGACGCGGGCGACGAGGTCCATGTTGACAGACCCGACGACCACGATGCGCGGTGCGCGGCGGGACGATCGATCAGCGGCCATGGGCGCCTTTTCCGCCGTCCAGCGGCCCCACGCCCGGCGGCTGGCTCGAAAGCTGGACGAGCGTCTCGGTGGTCCGGATCACCTGCTCCGGCGTCAGGGTCAGGTAGCGGTGCGGGCCGTCCGCCGCGGGCTCGAAGCGCGTCTCGCCGTCGTCGAGCACGACGACGCGCCCGGGCTGCGACAGGCCGAAGTAGTCGCGGTCGGGCCGCAGTGCGTACAGCACGCTCGTCAGGTCCCACGTGGGGCGGTTGTGCGGCGGCGGGTTGTAGAGGACGTAGGCCTCCGCGAGCGGGTGGTGGGCGACATAGGCGTAATCGCGCTGGATGCTGACGGCCGGGTAGGGCAGGGCGATGCCGATTTCGAAGCCGCTGTAGACGATCGGCGTCGGCCACGCGGTGGCGAGCTTCTTCGCGGCCGGGATGTCCTTGATGACGTTGTATTCCAGGTGCCGCTTGCCCTTGATCGGCTGGAACGCGCCGGCCATGACCGAGAGCAGCCGGACCTTGGCCTTCACGAGATCGGGGCCGGAGAGCGGCGAGACGTCGTCGCCCCTGGTGTCGAGCAGCTTCGCCAGGTTGCTGGAGAAGCCGACCTGGGCGATGACGACCGAGCCGTCGGGCTGGGCCGCGAGCACGCGGCGGATCAGCGTGGCGGCCTCGGGCGCGTCGGCGCCGCTGCGCAGGTCGTGGGGGTAGCGCAGGGTGTCGCCGTCCTTCTGGTTCGCGAGCCCGTTGAACCTGCCCTGCTCCGGCGTGGGGCCGTTGCGGACGACGCCGATCGGCACGTCGCCGCGGCCGTAGAACGTGTTGATCGCGTCCGTGAACGCGGCGGCGTCGGGGTGGTCCTTCGTGATGGTGACGGCGAGCAGACGGCACTCGCCGCGCGTCTGCAGCGCGTGGATCATGCCCAGCGCGAGCACGTCGTCGCAGTCGTTGCCGATGTCGGTGTCGAAGATGATGCCGGTCGGGCCGGCGGCCGGGGCGGCGGCGGCCAGCGACGCGGCCGCGAGGAGGGCGAGGTGCGGGGTCTTCATGTCCGGGTTCCTTTCCTTACAGGGGTGGCCCGTGCCGCGGTGGGCGGAACGGTCACGGACGAGCGTTCGACGAGGCGGACGGGCAGGCGGACCGCCGCGGTGGATCGGGGCGGAGTACGGCCCTCGATCCGGTCGAAGAGCAGATCCGCCGCGCGGCGGCCGAGGTCCTCGACCGGTTGGGCGACGACGCTGAGCGGGGTGGCGAGAAGCGCGGCGTAGGGGTGGTCGTCGAAGCACAGGATCGACAAGTCGCGGGGGACAGAGATGCCGCGGGCGGCCAGGGTCCGCAGCGCGCCGATCGCGACGACGTTGGAGAGGGCGAAGAGGGCCGTCAGGTCCGGGTGACGGTCGAGCAGCGCGGCGGCCGCCGCGGCGCCCGCCGCCTCGGAGAACGCCTCGCCCGCGACGGGCACGTGTCGTCGCGCGATGCCGTGCCGGGCCAGTTCGGCGAGAAAGGCCTTCCTGCGTTCCTCGTTCGGCGCGGCGCCCGGCAGGCCTTGAAGAATGCCGATCCGCCGGTGGCCGAGGCCGGCCAGGTACGCGGCGGCGAGGCGTCCGCCCGCGGCGTTGTCGGCGGCGACGAACGGCAGCGGCGGCGTGCCGACGATGCGGTCCGCGACGACGACCGGCAGGCCCGCGTCCCGGCAGGCCTCGAGATGGTCCGCGCGGAGGCCGACGGGGCAGACGATCAGGCCGTCGACCTTGCGGTCCACCAGCAACCGGACCGCCTCGACCTCGCGCCCGGTCGTCTCGCGGCTGTCGCACAGCAGCACCGCATGGCCGCGGAGACGGGCGGCGTCGGCGACGCTCGCGGCGATCTCCGCGAAGAACGGGTTGGCGACGTCCGGCACGACAAGGCCCAGCGAGTGCGTCCGCCTCAGGCGCAGGCCACGCGCGAGGGGATCGGGCCGGAACTGGAGATCCGCCGCGGCCGCGCGCACCGCCTCGACCGTCTCCGGCCGGATCCGGCAGCGCCCGCCCTGGCCGCTCAGAGCGCGCGAGACCGTGGAGACCGAGATCCCCAGCCTCTCCGCGACCGTCCGCAGCGTCGCCCGCTGTGCGTTCTTCGCCATGGCCCTCCGATGCCTTGCGCAAACGATTGAGCTAATACACCCCCCCCGCGGCCGCGCGCAAGTCCAAACGGGGGGGAGGAGGATGTAGGGAGGATGGAAGGATGGAGGGAGGAGTGGATGGGGGAGGAAATCCGGGATGCGCGGACAGGGGGGCGCGCCATGGCTGCGAGACAGCGACCGATACCGCGGGCGGGCGAGGATGGAAGTTCCAACCCTTGGAAACCCCGCGGGACCGGGGTTCCGAGGGTTGGAACTCCGAGCCGCTTTCACCGGGGATCCGGCGGGGAACAGGAAGGGTGCCGGTGGACAGTGTGGCGGCCTGCGTCTACTCTCCGATCAGTACCGGTGGAGTCCTTCGGTTGGCGGGTGATGGGGTGCTGATGCACGTCAGACTACATGTGTGCGCGGCCGGCTTGCTTGTCGCGGCGGGCGCTGTTGCCGCAGCGGTCACGGCGGTCAAGTCCACTGAATCTGCCGGGCGGGAGAATGAGGAAACGCTCCGTGCCGGTACGGTTCAACGACTCGAACTGCCGGGACGCGTCTCCCTCGAAATGGTCTGGATCCCTGCCACCATGTCCGCCGAGTGGAAGCGCATCTCGGGAGGCTCCCCGACCGTCGCACTCGGGAGCCCGTTGGGAGAGTCGGGGCGGGGGCCCGACGAGGCCCGCCGGGCGGTTGTGATATCCAACGGCTTCTGGATGTCGCGGTACGAGATCACTCAGGAGCAATGGACGACCGTAATGGGGACGAACCCGGCGCGCTGTGTAGAGGCAGGGATCAAGGCCCCCGTCGACAGCGTGTCGTGGGTGGATTGCCGCAAGTTCATTGAACGTCTGGATCTGCTCATTCCGGGCGCTGGGTTTCGCCTTCCGTACGAAGACGAATGGGAATACGCATGCCGCGCCGGTACGACGGGCGTCTATTGGTGGGGCAGCAGCCCTGATACGGTCTACGACTACGCGAACGTCGAGAAAAAGAGAGAACGGCGTGCCGGGATTGGGAAAGGGCCTTGGATGCAGGGAGGCCTTCCGATGGTCTCGACGGTCCCGGTGGGCTCGTTTCCGCCGAATCCGTGGGGCCTCTATGATATGATCGGGAATCTGGCAGAGTGGTGCGAGGATTGGTACGCGCCGTTGGGCGAAGGAAGGTCAGGTGCGTGGAACTACTACGAGCCAACCAAGGTCGTGCGCGGCGGAGGGTGGAGTAGCTATCCGGATGAGGCCAGGGCAGCCGTGCGGGGGAAGTGCACGCCGGATACCGACTCGCAAGTGGGCCTCCGAGTGGTTCGCAACGGCCGTCAGACCAACGGTCCGCCCGCGATGGTGGAGCTGGACGTTCGCGGGACGTCACAAAGAGAACGAGTGCGGGGAGAGCCTCCGTCGCCGCAACCGGTCAGTGGGCCGGTTGAACCTGCCGACGGGCCGCCTTGATGGGCTTCCGGAGCGCCCCGTTGCGCGCGCTGTCATCGCCAAAGACCTCCGCCACGTCGGGGTCGATCCTGGAGATATTCGTTCCGGCGCGGTATCGCCCCGCGTACTTGCCCCGGACGCCGTCCTTCATCTTCGCGAACTCGTACTCGGGGCGCAGATCCGCTGCGGTGTCAACCTTGTTCATAGTCGTGTCGCTCGCGGGATGTTGCCGGACGCGCGCTGATAATGCGAGTTCTGTTTCCTCTTTCGGTGTGCGAGACAACGATCACCCCGCCTCGTGCGGACATGCCGATCGTGAGGAACCGTTCTTCCTCAACCGAATGGTCGGGGTCAGTGAACGTCCAGGAAAGCGGATCGCCAAAGACCGTGGCCCCCTCGTGGAACGAGACCCCGTGCTTGCGGAGGTTGGCCGTCGCCTTCCTCGGGTCCCATTCGAACTCGAGTTGCATTCATCTTCTCCATGTCCCCGGCGGGAAGCACCTCGATCCGTGCCGGGTGGCCCTATGCCTCCTGGAATTCCGCGGCCATTTCGCACCACGGCTGCTGGAAGCAGGTCTCGCAGTCGCCGGTGCAGCCGTCGATGTGCTGGGAGGTCGCCGCGGGGGTGATCTCGAAGGGCTCGCGGAGGACCTCGTCGCGGAGAAAGGCGTAGCGGGCGCGGAGCGGGACGGTCTCGGCGAGCGCGACCATCACGTTGCGCGTCGCGAGGCGCTGGACAAGCAGGCCGTACTCGCGCTCGACCGTCGCGTCGTCGAGGTCCTCGGCCGGCGGCGGGGCGGGAAAGACCTCCGCGTAGTGCCACGTGCTCTCGCGTCCGGCCATCCAGTTCTCGAACTGGAGCCAGTCGCTGTCCTGGTCGAAGCCCGGCAGGACCGGCGGAAACAGGAAGCCGTTCCGCTCCATCGCCTGGCGGCTGCCGAAGCGGCGGTACGCCGTCGCCCAGCGCAGCATCCCGCGCAGGCAACGGTTCTCATGCTCGGGGTCCTCGAATCCGCCGCCGAGCACCTTTGCCGGGTCGAGCCCCATCTGCCTGAAGATCGCCCGCACCGCCGGGGTGCTCAGGTCCGCCGTGCCGTTCATCGCCTTCATGGTTCCCATCCTTCCGGGCCCCGGGGCTTCCGGCCCCCGGCCTCATCCATGGGAAGGAACCGGCCGAGGGGAATTCCGGGACTTTCTTCCGCGGATTCAACACCCGACGGCCAACGTCCAACACCCAACATTTCGGGTCGCGGATCCTGGATCCTATGAATTGCTAGTTTAGTCCATTGACTAAGCTGTGCCGTGGTAGGATAGTTTCTGTCGGAAGGCGGTGCGGGCATGGTGGTTCAGGAGAACATCCACGGGGCGAAGACGCACTTCTCGCGGCTGATCCAGCGGGCGCTGCGAGGGGATGAAGTGATCATCGCAAAGGCAGGGAAGCCGGTCGTCCGACTCGTGCCGGTGGTTCAGGATGTCGTCCGGGTGCCGGGGGGGGCGAAGGGGATGGTCGTATCGATGGCCGAGGACTTCGATGCCCCGCTGGAGGACTTCACGGAGCACATGGGGTGAGGTGCCTCCTGGACAGTCACGCGTTGCTTTGGTTCCTTACGGACGACCCCCGCCTCGGCGTCCGGGCCCGCGACGTGTTGTCCGACCCGGGGAACGAACTGTGGTTCAGCGTCGCCTCCCACTGGGAGATCTGCATCAAGATCTCTCTGGGGAGACTTCATCTCCGTGAAGGGTGGGAGGCGGAGATGGACGGGGCGATGACGGGCTACGGGATTCGATGGATGGGCCTGAAACCCGAGCATTCGCTGAAGGTCGTTCGCTTGCCGTTTCACCATCGCGATCCATTCGACCGGCTTCTTGTCGCCCAGGCGCAGGTCGAGGAACTGACGATCGTCTCCCGCGACGTGCAGATCGCTGCCTACTCCGTGCCGGTCGTGTGGTGAGTCCGGCCGCCGGGCCGCGCTCAGTCCGTGCTTCCGGCCACGACGGCCTGCCCGTGGGCGATGCCGCCGTCGTTCGGGGGGATCGCGGCGTGGGCGAACACGCGGAAGCCCGCCTCGCGGAGCAGCGCACTCGTGCGGTCGTGCAGAAGGCGGTTCATGAACACCCCTCCGGTCAGGCCCACGGCGTCGCACGCGGTGGCCTCGCGGCCGTGGCGGGCCATGCGGAGGGCCGCCCGGGCGACGGCCTCGTGGAAGGCGAGGGCGAGCGGAGGCGCCCCGGCGGAGGTCGGCTGCAGGGCGTGAAGCCTGCGGAACAGCGGCGCCCAGTCGATCCAGAGCAGGTCGTTCCCGATGCGTGCTTCGAAGCCCGGTCCGATGGGCTCGGGGAAGCCGGGGTTCGCCCCGGCGCGCGCTGCGCATCCCTCGAGGCGGATCGCGGTCTGGCCCTCGTAGCTGACGCGCTCCGGCGCGATCCCGAGGGCGGCGGCGACGGCGTCGAAGAGCCGGCCCGCCGCGTGGGACGATGGCGCGTGAAGTGCGCCGGCGGTCTGCCGGGCCCAGAGGGCCGCGGTTTCCTCGTCGATCCCCAGCCGGGCGCAGGCGGCCCGGTCCGGCGGCAATCCCAGCAGGGTCCAGCGCGCCACCAACTGGCGCCGGGGCTCCAGGACCGCCGCGTCGCCTCCGGGCAGCGGCGCCGGAACGAAGGATCCGAGGCGCCGGACGATGCCGACCTCCGGCAGATGGAGCAGTTCGGCGCCCCAGATCGTGCCGTCCGGGCCCAGGCCCGTGCCATCGAAGGCCAGCGCGATCGCCTCGTCCAGTCCATGCTCGGCCATCGCGGCTGCCGCATGCGCGTGGTGGTGCTGGACGGCAACGACCGGGACACCCAGGCCGGCGGCGATCTCGCGCCCGATCCGGGTCGAGTGCATGTCGGGGTGGAGGTCCACGGCGACGGCTTCCGGCCGGATGCGAAGAAAGCGCGGCAGTTGCGCGGCGACCTTCCGGAGTTGCTCGACGGCCTCGGGGTCCTCCAGGTCGCCGATATGGGGGGACAGGAAGATCTCGTCGCCCGTCCCGAGGGCGATCGCGTTCTTCATCTCGGCGCCCATCGCCAGCACGGCCCGCCGGAGGGGCCGGCGCAGGGAGACGGGTTCCGGCGCGTATCCGCGGGCCCGGCGCCAGACCTGGGGCCGGCCGTCGCGCAGGGCGACCAGGGAGTCGTCGGCGCGCAGGTCGATGTCGCGGTTGTGCATCAGGAAGAGGTCGGCGACGCCGGCCAGCGCTTCGACGGCCTCGTCGTTGCCCAGGCAGATCGGCGCGCCGCTGCGGTTGCCGCTGGTCATGATCAGCAGGTCGAACGGCGGCGTGGGGTCGCCCGGGAGGGGGAGCGCCAGGAGCAGGTGGAGCGCCGTTGTCGGCAGCATGACTCCCAGCGTGGCCGCGTCGGGGGAGAGCAGGTCGACGGGCGCCGCGCAGTCCTCGCGCGGCTGCAGGATCACGATGGGTGCGCACGGCGATTCCAACAGGTCCGCCGCGGCCCCGGGCACGTCGCAGTAGCGGCGCGCCGCGGCCAGGTCGGGCGCCATGACGGCGAACGGTTTGTGCGGACGCCTCTTCCGGTCGCGCAGGCGTTGCACCGCTTCGCGCGACAGGGCGTTGGCGGCGAGCAGGAAGCCGCCCAGGCCGCGGATGGCGACGGTCGCGTTCGCGGCCAGGGCGGCGCGCGCGGCTCGAAGCGGAAGGCCGTCCAGCCGCCGGCCCTGTCCGTCGGCCAGCCACAGGTTCGGACCGCAGTCGGGACACGCGATGCTCTCGGCGTGGTATCGCCGGCTGGCGGGGTCGGTGTACTCGCCCCGGCAGGCGTCGCACAGAGGGAACACCCGCATCGTGGTTCGCGCGCGGTCGTAGGGGCAGTCCTCGATGACCGTGTACCGGGGGCCGCAATCGCAGCAGGTCGTGAAGGCGTAGCCATGCCGGCGGTCGGACGGATCGAGCACCTCCCGGCGGCAGGCGGGGCACAGGGCGAGGTCGGCGGGCACGGCGGGCCGGCAGGGGGCGTCGAAGTCGCTCTCGAGGATGACGAAGGCGCCGGGCCCGGCCGCGGCGGGGATTGTCTCGACCGAAAGCGTTCGAAGGCCGTCGATGCGCGCCCGCGGCGGAAGCCGGCCGGGCAGGTCGCGCAGGAAGACGGAGACGCGCTCCGCGGGACCCTCCAGCACGATGCGCACGACGGCCGTCCGGTTCTGGACGGATCCGCCGAGCCCGGCGCGCAGGGCGAGGCGGTAGACGGTCGGCCGGAACCCGACGCCCTGCACGATGCCGCGAACGTCCACGGTCTTCCGGATCCAGCCGCTCATGCGGGCCCTCCGCCTACAGCCACTTCCGGATGCGCAGGAAGATGTAGAGACCGGCGGTGATGAAGAGGGTCAGGCCCCAGACCCACGCGTGGCCGAGACGCCCGTCCATCCGGAATTCAGGCATCTCGAAGTTCATGCCGTAGTAGCTTGCGATCGCCACCAGCGGCAGGGCCAGCGTGGCCATGACGGTCAGCACCTTGATGACGTTGTTCACCTGCATCTGCTGCAGGCTCAGGTGCAGCTGGAGGAGGCTGTTCAGGGATTCGCGGTACCCGTCCGCCACGTCGTTGATCCGCGCGAGGCGGTTGAGCAGGTCGCGGAAATAGGGGAGCAGCGTCTTCCGCACGATCGGGAACTCGCCGAGGGCGATGCGCGAGAGCACCTCGCGCTGCGGGCCGACGAAGGCGCGCAGGCGCTGCACCTCGCCGCGCAGCGGGACGATCCGCTGGAGGAAGTCCGACGGCGGCCGCTCGAGCAGCTCGCCCTCCATGACCTCGAAGTCCTTGCTGAGGTCGGCCAGCGCCGGGCCGTAGTTGTCGACGATCAGGTCGATGAGGTGGTAGGCCAGCCGGTCGGGCGCGCGGGCGTAGGCCAGGGGGTTCTTGTGGATCAGCTCCGCCATGGTGGCCGCGGCCCGCACCGGCTCGCGGTGGAACGTCACGAGGAAGTTGCGGCCGATGAAGAAATCGATCTCCGTGGTGCGGAACTCGTGGGAGGAGTAGTCGACGGCATGGATGACGAGGAACAGGTGGTTCTCGTACTCGTCGACCTTCGGACGTTCCGAGACGGTGATGCAGTCCTCGATGGCCAGCGGGTGGAAATTGAAGATGGTCTCGAGGATCTGTTTCGACTCCGCGTCCGTCGGCGCCTCCAAGTCGACCCAAATATGGACGTCCTCGTCGCCGAGGGCGATGCGCAGGAAGTCCGGCGCGCTGTCCTTGGCGTACAGGCGCCCGTCCCTGAAGATGTGTGACCGGATCATGTCGCGACGCTCCGCTCGTGCCGCATGATGGCAGAACGGCCCGGCGGGAAAAGCACAATCTGGGATCAGCGCGCGGCCGCCGCCAGGCGGCGGGCCAGCTGGGCCTCATGGAGGTTCGCCGGCGTGAGATCGCGGACCGGCTCGATCCACGCGTCGCCGCCCTTCCCGCCGCCGCGGGTGTCGCCGACGGCCACGAGGTTGATCCGGGGCCAGTCGGGCGGCTTCGCGAACGTCCCCTTGCCGCGGAGGTTCCAGAAGGTCGTATGGATGCCGGTGTGCGGTCCGCGGTCGCCGCGTCCGCCGCAGACGTAGAGCCGCGAGGGGTCGCCGGCGTCGAGGTTCGTGAAGAGGTTCTCGTAGGGGGCGTTGCTGTGGTGGTCGCAGGTGAGCTGCTCGGCGCGCCCGTTCGAGAACACGTTGCCGGTGGCGATGCCCTCGACGGTGAGGTCGTGCACGAAACGGGTCGCGATCTCGAACCGGGTGAAGAGACAGTCCTGCGCCGCGCCGGTCGCCCACATCGCGTGGTGTCCGCTCGGGTCCTTGCGGCGGGGGTTGGTGAAGCGCACGTTCTCGACGAGGCAGAAGCGGCAGCCCCCGGCGAGGATCCCGTTGTCGCAGTCCAGGAACTCGACGTTCCGGACCCAGCCGTTCACGACGCCGCTCATCTGGATCGCGTTGAACCCCTCCTCGAGAAGGTGGGGCTTCTTGGGCACGCCCGGGAATTCGAAGGAGAGGTCCTCGACGCCCATGTCCTCGTTCTGCGGGATCCAGGTCCAGGCCGCCGGTTCCCATTCGGGCCGGAGGTCGAGGCGCAGGGGGCGGTCGAGGGTGACGCGGCGCCCGTCGACGGCGACGACCCGCGCGACCCAGTCCATGAACATCTTCTTCTCCTTGAAGGTGGCCTCGCCCGCGTCGAAGCGGTCCCCGTGGAGATGGCGGCCGAGCGAGGCGGCGTTGTTCATCGTCAGGCGGATGAAGTCGCCGGGCTTGAACGCGGCGGCGTCGGACAGCACGATCGCGGTGTCCCCGCGCTTCGCAGGCTCCGCCACGTCGGCCGCGCGGGAGCCGTGGGACGAGCCCCGCATCGTCACGAACCCGCCCGAGAAGGCCCATTTCGACTTCGTGGCGTCGACGACGGCCGCGCCGTGGACCTCGGCGAGCGATTTCGGGCAGACGAGCACCGTGCGGCCCGGGCCCTCGCCGCGCAGCACGACGCCGCCGGTCCGGATCGTCAGTTCGCGCGTGACGACGTAGCGGCCGGCCGGGAGGAGGACGGCGCCCCGCGGCGTCGCGTCGATCGCGGCCTGGATGGCCTCGGTGTCGTCCGCCGATCCGTCGCCCTTCGCCCCGTGCTTCGTTGCGTCCGTCGCGACCGGGATGTCCGGCACCGGCGTTCCGCCGCACCGGTATCCGGCGAACGAGAAATCGGGCAGGCGCGAGGCGGGCGTCCATTCCTCGCCGTTCACGCCCCAGAGCTTCGAGGGTTTGCCCCTCGTGGTGACCGCCGGCGCGCGGGGCGCGGCGGTCGCGTCCGCCGGCGGGGTCCGGAACGAGGGCCGGGGGTTGAAGGGGGACGCGGCCCGGGCCGGAGGCGCGGGGGACGGTTGGCGATCGCCAGGGGAGGAGGGGGGTGGCCCGGGAGAGGGGAGACGGGAGTCGGCCGCGGAACCCGGGGCCTCCGAGCCGGTCCGGGGCGCGGCCCCGGCGAGCCGTCCCTCGTAGGAACGGATGGCCCTTGGCGCGGGATCCTGCGTCTGCACCGCGGTCGGAACGGCCGGAGGGGCGCCCCCGGTCAGCGTGCGCACGTGGCGCTGATCCTCGTCGCAGAGGTCCCCGATCGACATCGACAGGTTGATGCCGCCCCGGATCACCAGGAGCACGCGATCCCCGGACGACCCCACGTACTCGGCCTCGATCCGGCGCCCGTCTGTCCGCGTCCACGTGCGGATCTCCGCGTGGGCGCGCGGCGCCGGGACGGCGAAGAGAGCGATCGCGACCCCGGCCGTCGTCCACGTCCGGAACCGGTTCCCTCCTCTCCCTCGGGGTGCTTCCGGCATCACGCGGGGGGCGGCGGGGCCGGCTCGGCGGGGGACGCGGCGGCGGCCGGTTTGAGGAACAGGGCGCCCAGGGGCGGGAGGCTGAGCACGAGCGACTGCGGACGGCCGTTCCATGGCTTGGCCTCGGTTTCGACGACGCCCAGGTTTCCGACGTTCGAGCCGCCGTAGCAGGCGGCGTCGGTGTTGAGGACCTCCTGGTACGCGCCGGCGAGCGGGACGCCGATGCGGTAGCCGTGGCGGGGCACCGGGGTGAAATTCAGCACGCACACGAGGATGTCGGCCGGGTCCCCGGCCTTGCGGACGAAGGAGAGCACGGACTGCTCCGAGTCGTGGATGTCGATCCACTCGAACCCCTCCCACGCGAAGTCCACCTCGTGAAGGGCGGGCTCCCGGGCGATCGCGCCGTTGAGGTCGCGCACGAGCGACTGCAGGCCCCGGTGCGCGTCGTAGTCCAGCAGCGCCCAGTCGAGGCCGGCGTGGTGGTTCCATTCCGTCCACTGGCCGAACTCGCCGCCCATGAACAGCAGTTTCTTGCCCGGGTGGGCGGCCATGAAGCCGTAGAGAAGGCGGAGGTTCGCGAACTTCTGCCACAGGTCGCCGGGCATCTTGTCGAGCATCGACCGCTTCCCGTGCACGACCTCGTCGTGCGAGAACGGGAGGATGAAGTTCTCGGTGAACGCGTAGATCATCGAGAACGTCAGGCTGTTGTGGTGGTACTTGCGGTGCACGGGCTCCTTCGAGAAGTACTCGAGGATGTCGTGCATCCAGCCCATGTTCCACTTGAAGTCGAAGCCGAGCCCGCCGAGGTAGACGGGGCGGGACACCATCGGCCACGCGGTGGATTCCTCCGCGAACGTCAGGAATCCGGGGCACTCGGCGTGGACGATCTCGTTGAAGCGCCGCAGCAGGTCGACGGCCTCGAGGTTCTCGCGGCCTCCGAACTTGTTCGGGATCCACTCGCCGGGTTTCCGCGAGTAGTCGAGGTAGAGCATGCTCGCGACGGCGTCGACCCGCAGGCCGTCGATGTGGAAGGCCTCGGCCCACCACATCGCGCTGGAGAGCAGGAACGCGCGGACCTCGTGGCGGCCGTAGTTGAAGATCAGCGTGCCCCAGTCGCGGTGCTCGCCCTGCCGCGGGTCGGCGTGCTCGTAGAGGTGCGTGCCGTCGAAGCAGGCCAGGCCGTGCGCGTCGCGGGGGAAGTGCGCCGGGACCCAGTCGACGAGCACGCCGAGGCCGGCGCGGTGGCAGGTGTCGACGAAGTGGCGGAAGTCGTCCGGCGTTCCGAACCGCGAGGTCGGCGCGAAGTAGCCGGTGGTCTGGTAGCCCCAGGAGCCGTCGAACGGGTGCTCGGAGACGGGCAGCAGCTCGATGTGGGTGTACCCGAGGTCGCGCGCGTACGGCACCAGCCGGTCCGCGAGCTCGCGGTAGGTCAGCCAGCGTCCGCCCTCCTCCCGCACGTGCATCCACGAGCCGGCGTGCACCTCGTACACCGTGACGGGGCGCCGGTGCCATTCGGTCGAGCCGCGGGCCTCCATCCATTCCCCGTCGCCCCAGGCGTAGCGGGCGGGCTCCCAGACGACCGAGGCCGACCGGGGCCTCAGTTCCGACGCGAACCCGTAGGGATCGGACTTCTGCTGCAGGTACCCGTGGGGCCCCTTGATCTCGAACTTGTAGATCTCGCCGGGTCCGATGCCGGGGACGAACAGTTCCCAGACGCCCCCCGGCCCGCGCTTCTGCATCGGATGGCATCGCCCGTCCCAGCGGTTGAAGGGCCCCACCACGCTCACGCGCAGCGCATTCGGCGCCCACACGGCGAACTGCACGCCGGCGATGCCCTCGACGACGCGCGGGTGCGCCCCCATCTTCTCGAAGGCGCGGAAGTTGGTGCCCTCGTTGAACAGGTGCAGGTCGAAGGAACTCAGCGCGAACGGGAACCGGTAGGGGTCCTCGCCCTCCCACGCGTTGCCGTGGGCGTCGGTCATGCGGAAACGGTAGCGGAAGGGCCGGCCGGGCGACTCCGACCACTCGAAGAGCCCGGACTCGTGGATGCGCCGCATCGGGAGCGTGCGGCCGTTGTGGAAATCGACCAGGTCGACGCGGGCCGCGTGCGGCTGCCAGGCCCGGCAGACGACCGCGTCGCCCTCGGTCCGCAGACCGAGAACGTCGGCCGGGGTCTCATGCACGCCCTCCGCCAGGGCGCGAACCACCTCGTTCGGCAGCGTCATGCTCATGCCCGTTCTCCGCCGCGCCCGTCGCGGTCCCTTCCATAGTATCCGGCGGGCGATGCGGTGACAACGCGAACTCGGTACGCGTGGTATACTGGGATCATGGGCTGGTCGAAGCCATCGTACGCGCTGGCGGCCGTCGCGGCGGCGGTCCTGCGGGCCGGGGCGGCGGAGTACCACGTCGACGCCGCGACCGGCGCCGACGGCAACAGCGGGCTGGCCCCGACGTCGGCGTTCCGCACGATCGGGCGGGCCGTGTCCAACGCCGCGCCCGGGGACGTGATCCACGTCGCCGCCGGGGTCTACCGGGAGACCGTGGCGCCGCCGGCGAACGGCACGGCGGGGGCGCCGATCGTCCTCCGGGGCGACCCGGCGGACGGGGCGACCATCGTCTCGGGGGCGGAGTCCGCCGCCGCGCTGGCCTGGGTGCGGCTCGCGACGGACGAGATCGGCCTTCCGCCCGGCGTCGCGGCGTCCAACATCTTCAAGGCGGCGCTGCCGGGATGGACGAATCTGCCCGAGATCGTGGTCTGGCTCGACGGGACCCGCCGCACGCGCCTTCCCAAGGCGCGGGAGCCGGACTGGGTCGTGACCACCCCGTGGAAGCACCACGAGAACTGGTGGAAGGCCGACGGCGGGACGGGCGACCGGCTCTGGGACGCCTCCGACGACGCGCCCGGATCCTATCCCGACGTCCAGCCGGGGAACCTCCGGGTCGTCAACGGCGTGGCCAACCCGGCGCTGACCGGGGCGGTGGTGTGGGCGACGGACGGGCGGCAGGGACACGACACCTACCGGCGCACGATCCTCGAACACGTGCCGGCGACCGGCGGCGTCCGCGTGGCGTCGACGCTGTACGGTTTCGGCACGAACACGAAGTACTACGTCGAGGGCGCGGGCGTGCTGCTGGACCGCGAGGGCGAGTGGCTCTGCACGTCGAACCCGGCGACGCTCTACCTGTGGCCGCCCGGCGGCGTGCATCCGACGAACCTCGCCATCGAGGTGGCGCGGCGGCCGGTCGGCATCAACCTTCGGCACCGGTCGTGGATCCGTTTCGAGTCGCTGACGGTCGAAGGCGTCAACGCGCTGTATTCGGGCTACACCGGGTCCGACGCGGCGATCTGGGTCGGCAACTGGAACCTGCCGTCGACGGGGCTCTCATTCGACCGTGTCCGCATCCGCGACTGCGGGGCGGGCGTCTACCTCTACGCGAACGGCGCGCTCGCCTCGATCAGCAACATGACGTGGACCGGCTGCGACATCGGCCCGTGCGACGGCACCGGGTTCATGACCGTCCACGAGGGAGGCCCGGCGTCGCCGGGCGTGCGGAATCTCGTCATCGAGCGCTCCCGGTTCCACGACCTCGGCTTCCGCCCCGCCATCGGCCAGGGGATCGGGCTGGTGTTCAGCGCGCCGCACCGGCTGCTGTTCCGCAGCAACGTGGTCTGCGACGTGATGCAGAACGGGGTGCAGGTCGCCGGGGCGCCGGCGTCGCTGTCGGCGTTCGTCGGGAACGTCTTCGAACGCTGCGCGCAGGGCGCGGCGGATTCGGCGGGATTCAAGGTGTGGGCGGACGGAACGACCGCGTCCGACCTGCTCGTGCTCGGGAACCTCTTCCGGGACAACCCGGGTTGGACCTACGGCGCGAGCGTCATCAACTGGTGGGAGACCAGCCGCGGGCGGCGCGCCGGGTTCGGCGCCTACGTGGACATCGTGAAGAGCGGGACGGCGGGCGTCGACTCGGTCGTCTTCCACCGGAACGCCGCGGTCAGCAACGGGTTCGCCGGCCTCTACGTCGCCCACAGCCGGGACGTGGCGCTGTTCAACAACCTCTGCGCCGGGAATCCGCTGGGCATCGTCGTCGACGGCCAGGTTGCGCGCATGCCGGACTTCAACACCAGCAACCGCGTCTGCAACAATCTCCTGCCGGCCTCGTTCGGCGCCGTGACGCCGTTCCCCGACGCCGGCGTCTCCGTGCGCGCGCCGACCTCGGCCATGACGCGGATCCTCATCGACCGGAACGTCTACCAGCCCGCGGGCATCGGCGCCGTGTCGATGCGGCACCACTACCTGTGGGACAACGAGACCAATTCGTGGCGGCATCTGCTCTACACGAACCTCACGCAGATCCGCACGTCGACCGTGTGGGAGGCGGCCGGCCTCCAGGCGTCGAACGCCGCGCCGCTGCTGGCCTGGCGCACGAACGGATGGCCGGTTGTGCCGTTCAACAGTCCGGCGGTCGACGCCGGCCTCGTCCCCGTCGCCGCCACCGCGATGATGGCGCGGGTCGGGTCGGCCCTGGGCGTGGACCTGTCGGACGGGGTCCCGTACGGCGGCACATGGGACGCGGGGCCGGAGGAGGTCCGCCCGGTCCCCCTGGACATCCTCGCCCTGTCGGGCGGCGCGCTGACATGGCGCTCCGTGCCCGGCGCGCGCTATGCCGTGGAATCGCAGGGCGATCTCGCCGCGGCGGACTGGATCCCCCTCCAGTTCGTCGACGCCACCGGCGAGACGGCCTCCTTCCCCGTGCCCGCCCTTGCGTCCAACCTCCACCTCCGCGTGCGCCTCCAGGGGCCATCCCCGTAGCCGCGGTGCGGTTTGCGCTTGCGGGGCCGGTGGGCGCGCGGTCACACTGGGGGCGGAGATGGCGATGGCGGGGGAATCCAGCGACCGGGGGGCGGGGCCCGGACGCCCGCGGGGAAGGGGGCGGGCGCTGGTGGGGCTCGTCGTCCGCGAGTCGGCCCGGTCGTTCCTGCGCAACCAGCACCTCGACACGGCGGCGATGCTGTCCTACTACGGGTTCCTCTCGGTCGTCCCCCTGCTGCTGCTCGTGTCGGTCCTGTCCAGCCGGATGGTGCTGGCCTCGGAGTCGGCGCGGGAGGTGATCCGGGCGGCGGCGGACGAGCTGATCGCCGGCTTCGGCGTCGTGGCGCTGGACCAGCTGCGGACCCTGTCCGAGCAGCGCATCTGGGGCGTGCTCGGCATGCTCGTCCTGTTCTGGTCCGTGACGCCGATCGCGGCGGGGTTTCGCGCGGCGCTCACGCGGGTGTTCCAGCCCGAGCGTGTGATCGGGGTGCTGCACGCGAAGCTGCGCGACATCCTCGGCGCGCTGACGATCGTCGCGCTGTTCTTCCTGCTCGTGACCGTCCGCATCCTGTACGGGATCGCCGCGCGGCACCTGCCGGACCACGTGACGTTCCTGACGGATTTCATCCAGCTGGCCTTCTCCTTCGTCCTCGCGGTGTCCGGGCTCGCGTTTCTCTTCGTCGTCTTTGCGCCGATCCGCCTGCGGGCCGGGGAACTGTTCTCGGGCGCCGTGGTCTCGGCGCTGCTGCTGCTGGTGATCCGGCCGGCGTTCGCCGCCTTCCTGCGCTACAACCCGGACTACGGGTTCGCGTTCGGATCGCTCAAGGCGGTGTTCCTCACGCTGACCTGGGTCTACTTCTCCTTCGTCGCGATCCTCTACGGGGCCGAGATCATGGCGGCGGCGCGGCGGAGGGACGTGGCCCTGCTGAAGATGCTGCTGCCGGGCGGCGGCGTGGCGGGCCGCGCGTCGGACGCGCTCGTCGGGCGGTTCGCCCGGATCATCCCCGCCGGGGAGACCGTGTTTCACGAGGGCGACGCGGGCCACGAGATGTTCATCGTACGGTCGGGCGCCGTCGAGATGCGGCGCGGGGACCGGCCGCTGGCGACGATGCGGGCGGGCGAGTATTTCGGCGAGATGTCGATGCTCATCGACTCGGCGCGCAGCGCGACCGCGGTGGTCCTCGAGGATGCGGAACTGGTCGCGATCCGCCGGGAGAGCTTCGACACCATCCTCCGGGAGAACCCGGCGATCGGCCGGTCGATCCTCCGGGAGCTGGCGACCCGGCTCAAGGCGATGGACGAGCGGTTGCACGCGGCGCTGTCGGGACGGGAGGGAACGGGGAACGGGGACGGAGCCGGCCCCGTGTAGCGGGGATGGACCGAACGGCCGGCCCGGGCGCGGACCGCGGGCTCCGGGGCCGACGGGGCGCGGGACGTCCCGCCGCGGCGGTGTCCAATCCCCGGATGCGGCCGGAAGAAGTCGTGGATTGCGCCCGCGGGCGGGTGCGGTAAGGTTGCGTCCGGAGGATTTCATGAAGAAGCGGATGGCTGGAATCGCGGTGGGGTTGGCGGCATGGAGCTGGGCGGCGGGGGCCGCGCCGACGAATGCGCCGGTGATCCTGACGTCGAAGGGCGGGCCGCAGGGGATGGGCGAATCCCTCCGGCGCGAGGCCGGGGCGGCGGTGGATCGCGGCATCGCATGGCTGCTCGCGCAGCAGAACGGGGCCGGGCACTGGTCGAACGAGCAGTTCCCGGCCCTGACGGCGCTGCCGCTCTGGGCGATGGCGCGGGCGGGGCGGGCGGACACGCCCGCGGCGAAAAGGGCGGTGGACTACCTGCTCTCGTGCGCCCACGAGAACGGCGCGATCTACCGCGAGCCGAAGGAGAAGGTGAAGGGCGGCGGCATGCCGAACTACAACACGGCGATCGCCATGGTGGCGCTCCACCTCAGCGGCGATCCGAGGGCGGCCCCCGTGGTCCTCCGGGCGCGGCGCTACGTCGCGCGCAGCCAGCACCTCGGGGGCGACGTGTACTACGGCGGCATGGGGTACGATGCGGACACCGGCCGGGCCTACGCCGACCTCTCGAACTCGTACATCGCGTACGAGGCGATGCGGGCGACGCAGTCCGCCGAGGACCTCCGCAAGGACGGCGAGGCCCGGGCCGACCTGGACTGGAAGGCCGCCCAGACGTTCGTTCAGCGGACGCAGAACGACGCCCGCTTCAATGCCGCGTCCTGGGCGAGCGACGATCCGTCCGACCGCGGCGGGTTCGCCTACCATCCGGAACAGACCCGCTCGGGCACGTTCACGAACGCCGCGGGGATCGTGAAGTTCCGCTCGATGAAGGGCATGACCTACGCGGGCCTGCTCAGCTACATCTACGCGGAGGTCGACCGCACGGACCCGCGCGTCGAGGCGACGATCAACTGGGCGGTGAACCACTGGGGCCTGGGGTCCAGCAACCGGGCCTCCGGCGGCGTGGTGTCGCACGACACGAAGGACGAGAAGGAGGGGCTCTTCTACCTGCTGAACGTCATGTCGAAGGGGCTGGCCGCCTACGGGCAGGATGTGTTCCATCCGGCCGGGCGGGAGCCGTTCAACTGGCGGACGCAGATGGTCGAGACGCTGGTGAGCCTCCAGAAGACGGATCCGAAGACCGGCCAGGGCTACTGGGTCAACGAGGTCGGCCGCTACTGGGAATCGGACCCGGTGCTCGTGACCTCCTACGCCCTGATCGCCCTCCAGGTGGCGATCGGGGGCTGACCCCGGCGGTTCACGGCACGGCGGGGCGGCCCGCGGGCGGCGCCGCGGCCGGGGCCGGCGGATCCGCCGGAGGCGCCCCGGCCGGCCGGGGCTCGACGGCACGCACCGGCGGGACCGGCCGGCTGGTTTCGTCCGCCTCCGCGATGAACTGCTCGACCGGTTGCAGCGTGTCGGCCGAGACCCCCGCGTATTTCAGGCCGGGCAGCGCGCGCAGCATGTAGCGGTAACGGATCCTGTCGTTCGGCACGATGATCGTCTTCAACGACGTGCATTTCTCCAGCGGGGCGGGGTCGCGGATCCGCTCGCAATGGGACACGTCGAGGTACTCGAGGGGCATGTCGGCCAGCACGGCGATGTTCGTCACCGGGGTGCGCGACAGGATCAGACGCCGGAGCGGCATTCCCTGCAGCGGCGCGATGTCGGCCACGGCGGTGTCCCGGATCGAGAGGACCTCCAGCGGCATCCCCCGGATCGTGGCGATGGAGGCCAGCCCCGGCATGTCGGACGCATGGAGGCTCTGCAGCGCCAGGCCTTCGATCGCGGCCAGATCCTGGAGCGGAAGCCCCCAGATCGTCAGCGACCGGAGGGGCATGGCCTTGAGGGGGCTGAGATCCTTGATCTGCCGGCATCCGCCGATGTTCAGCGTCTCGATCGACGAATCCCGCAGCGGGGACAGGTCGGCGACGGCCGTGTTCTCGATCGAGAGGGATTTCAACGGAAGGCCGCGCAGCGGCTTGAGGTCGTCGATCTTGGCGCAGTTCTCGCAGCTCAGTTCCTCCAGCGGCATGCCGGGGACGTAGCGCAGCGTGGCGATCTGGGTGTTGTCGTCCAGGATCAGGCGCTTCAGCGGCATCCCGGCGAGAGGCGCGAACGAGGCGATGCGGTTCTGTGAAAGGTCGAGCGACTCGATCGCAAACCCCGACAGGGCGGCGAGACTTTCGATGCCGCACCGGACCAGGGCGAGTCGCTTGATCGGCAGGCCGCGGAGGGCCTCGAGGTTCTCCACGCGGGCCCCGCGGATCTCGAGGTCCTGAACCGGCAGGCCGCGCAGCGCCCCTAGGTCCCGGAAGGCGGGCGCCGTCAGGGCGATGCGGACGACGGGGAGTCCGCCCAGGGGGGCCAGGGAACTCAATCCCGCGGCCGCCGCGCCCTCGGCGACGAATTCGAGACCGTCGGCGGTCTGCCGGAGCGCGTCGTCGAGATACGAGGCGGAGGCGGGATTCGCCCGCTTGAGGTTGTCGATGGCCCGGTTCACGGCCGCCGGGTCGGCTTCGCGCGGATAGGTGTTGGCCTTCTCGATGGCCCGGACGACCTCGTCCATCTGCGCGGCGTAGGTCGTCTCGCCGTGGAGGCGGCGGAACTCGGCCGCGGAGGCGCGCAGTGTCGGAAGGTCCTTGGCGGCGTAGGCGGTCCGCCGGATCCGGGCGGCGGCTTCGGACGCCGGGGTCCCGTCGGGAACGCCCATGCGCTTGAGCAGCATGGACAGCGTCCGCTCCGCGGTCGCCTCGGCGGCGGCCCGGGCGGTCGTATCCAGGGCCTCCAGCAACATGCGCGAGATCTCGTCGTCCGACTGCTCGAGAGTCTTCCGCGCCATGGGCGCGTTGTTGGATTCGATCAGCAGGAGGGACTGCAGGATCCGGTTGGCGGGGGCGGGGACGCGCTCCAGGCGGCGGTACTTCTCGACGAGGTGAAGCTCCGTGTACGCGATGGTGCGGGCCATGTGGCCGCCGCCGACCTTCCGGCGGGCCTGGATCGCGGGGCCGTCGATGCCCGTGATCTCCCAGCTCTCGGGCCCGGTCGCGAGTTGCAGTTCGATGGTCTTCCCGCTGTCGCTTCGGATGGACTCGAGGACGATCTCGCGCTGGCGCTGGGCGGCGAGGATCATGTTGCGCCACCGCGCGCATTCGCCCCCGGCGGGGTCGAGCCCCCCGGAACGGCAGGTCGACTCGAACGTGGAGAGGGCGCCGGCGAAATCGAGCCGGACCATGCGGGTCGCCGCCTCGCGGCGGGCGATGTCGTAGGCCTTGGCGGCGCTCGACTGCCGCTCCGCGGCCATCTCCGCGGCCTGCCTGCGGATCCGGTCGGCCTCGGCGGTCCGCTGGGCCAGTGTCTCGGCGGCGTAGGGCCCCGTGTACGATTCGAGCTTCAGGATGGCGGCATCGGTCTCGCCGGCCGCGACCATCGGCTGGACCGAGGCCGCCAGTGCGGCGAAGGCCTTCTCCGCCTCCTCCTTGGCCCGCAAGGCCAGCTTCTGCAGTTCCTTCCGGGCAAGCGCGCCCCATTCGGTGCGGGCCGCCGCGCGCTCGAAGTCCCGCCATCGGGTCACGCAGGCGGCGAGGTCGGAGGCGTTCTGCTCCTGGAACTGCAGCGTCTCGTGGTATCGCGCCTCCAGCGCGGCCAGCCGCTTCCGCGCGTCCTCCTCGGCCTTGAGCGCGGCGATCTCCGCGGGGGTCCGGTGCGGGGCGGGGGGCGGAGCATCCATGCGGCCGCGCAGCCAGAAGGCGACGCCGATGCCGCCGCCCACGACGAGGGCGGTGGCGGCGACGGCGACGATGAGGTTCAGCGGGGAATCGCGCCGCGCCGTCCGTGCGCTTTCCTGCAGGGCCTGCACCTCGGCCGCGGTCAGGCGCACACGGTTCGTGGGCTCGCCGGGGAGGGCGCTGTGCGCGGGGGGCTTGCCGGACAGGACGCGGTCGATGTCCGTCAGCAGCTCCTTCCACGTCGAGTACCGCTCCGCCCGCTCGTGGGCCAGCATGCCGGTCAGCAGCGCGACGCACGAGGGCGTCACCTGCGGATTGCTGGTGCGCGGGTCCGGCAGGGGCTCCGCGAACTTGAGGCGCAGCGTCTCCTCGGGCGTGTCGGCGGCATAGGGCAGCTGGCCCGTCAGCATGTGGTAGAGCGTGGCGCCGAGCGCGTAGACGTCGGACCGGCAGTCCAGGTCATCGCGCCCCTCGGCCTGCTCGGGGCTCATGTAGTTCGGGGTGCCGGCGGCCCGCGGCTGCGCGGCCGGACCGGATTCCGTGGTCTGGACCGAGTGGGCGAGACCGAGGTCGACGAGCTTGGGCTCGCCGTGCGCGTCGATCAGGATGTTCCCGGGCTTGATGTCGCGGTGCAGCAGGCGGTGCTCGGACCATGCGTACTCGAGCGCCTTGCCGATCTTCCGAGCGATCTTCAGCGACTCGCGTTCCGGGACCCGGCCCTGGGAGGCGAGCCGGCGGTCGAGCGACTCGCCGTTCACGTAGCCCATCGCCAGGTACAGGTGTCCGCCGTCCTCGCCGGCCTCGTGCGCCGTCACGATGTTCGGGTGCTCGAGCCGGGCCAGCGTCCGCACCTCCTGGATGAAACGCTCCTTGTCCTCCCGGCTGCGCGCGTGCGAGGCGAGGATCTTGATCGCGACCGGCCGGTCCATCGAGAGCTGCCGGGCCAGGTACACCTCGCCCATGCCCCCGGCGCCGAGCAACCGTTCGATCTTGAACCCGCCCAGCGTGACGCCCGGGCCGAGACGGGCCTGGGGCACGGTGACCTTGGCCCGGCATTGGGGACACGTCACCGCCTCCCCAGCCGCCGCGGCATCGATCGCCATCTTGCACTGGCAGTTGGGACAGCGGAAACTGACTTGCATATCGTTCGGGTCTCCCGACCCGCCGCGGATAGTAGGCGAAGCCCTCGCTTCTGTAAACCGCAGACATGAGATCGGGTTGGGAGGATTGGCAGGTCGGACGGTCCCGCGTCTCGGGCCGCCCCCCCGTCCCCCTGCCTCACCGCCTGCGAACCAGCGAACCTGTGAACCTCCGAACCTGTGAACCCGCGACCCCTCCCCTCCGAATCACCCCTCCGGTCGCTTCCCTGGTTGATCCCGCCCGGCCGTTCTGGTACCAGCCTGCCATGAAGCGAATCGAGTTCTGGCTTCGTATCGCGGCGTATGTCTGCGGGTTGGGCGGCGTGGCGCTGGTCTGGCTGGCGGATCCGGCCGGCCGTGTGAGGACCGTGGGCTTTCTCCTGATGATCGTGATGTTCGTGTTCTTCTCCGCGGCGCACATCCTCCGCCTGACGGCCCAGCTCCGGTCCGTCCACCGCCCCCTGCGCACGGTCGACCCGTGGGGCGGCTCGCGGGGGCGGCGGGACGACCGGCACGGCGGGCCGCCGGGGCCCTCCGGCCCCCCCGCGGGCGGGTGATTCCGCATCCGTCGCCTTCGACGGAATTGACGCCGGGCGGGGGAGGCCGCATACTGTCCGGCTGTTTTGCCGCCCGGCGGCAGGAAAGGAAGACGATCATGGCCATCATCGACTTTGGCGGGACGAAGGAAACCGTGGTGACGCGGAAGGAGTTCTCCCTCGCGAAGGCCCGCAAGATCCTGAAGAAGGAGGTCGTCGCCGTCATCGGCTACGGCGTGCAGGGGCCCGCGCAGGCCCTCAACATGAAGGACAACGGGATCCACGTGATCATCGGGCAGTCCAGGAAGTTCCCGCGCGACTGGGACCGCGCCGTTGCCGACGGCTGGGTGCCCGGGAAGACGCTGTTCGAGGTCGAGGAGGCCTGCGAGCGCGGCACGATCATCCAGATGCTCGTCTCCGACGCCGCCCAGCGGGCCGTGTGGCCGTCGGTGAAGAAGTACCTCACGCCGGGCAAGGCCCTGTACTTCTCGCACGGGTTCTCGATCACCTACCGCAAGCAGACCGGCGTCGTGCCGCCCAAGGGCGTCGACGTGATCATGGTCGCGCCCAAGGGCTCGGGGCTCAACGTCCGCCGCAACTTCCTCGCGGGCGTCGGCATCAACTCGAGCTATGCCGTCTTCCAGGACGCCACCGGCCGCGCCGAGGAGCGATGCATCGCGGTCGGCATCGCGGTCGGGTCGGGCTACCTCTTCCCGACGACGTTCCCGCACGAGACCAACAGCGACCTCACCGGCGAGCGCGGCGTGCTGATGGGCTGCCTCGCGGGCGTCATGGAGGCGCAGTACGACGTCCTCCGCGCCGCCGGCCACACGCCGAGCGAGGCGTTCAACGAGACGGTCGAGGAACTCACCCAGAGCCTGATCCGGCTCGTGGACGAGAAGGGCATGGACTGGATGTACTCGAACTGCTCGGCGACGGCCCAGCGCGGCGCGCTGGACTGGAAGCCCCGGTTCAAGAAGGCCGTGCTGCCCGTCTTCAAGGAGCTGTACAAGCGCGTCAAGTCCGGGGCCGAGGCCAAGCGCGTGATCGAGGTCTGCGGCGCCCCGGGCTACCCGAAGGTCGTCGCGAAGGAACTGGCCGCGATCCGCGACTCCGAGATGTGGAAGGCCGGCGCCGCGGTGCGCGATCTCCGCCCGAAGGAGACCGCGAAGGCGATCGGCAAGGAGACCAAGGGCGTCTCCGGCCGTTCGTACTGAGCGGGCCCACCCGAAGGACGGTGCGTGGCGGCGGAGGGGGCGCCCCTCCGCCGCCGTCGTTTCCGCAGGGCCCCCCTTTGTTGCGTGTCTTTCTTGTTGCATGCCGGCGACGGATGCCGCAAGAATGCCCGTGATGTTGTCCTTCGCGACAGTCCGGGAGCCCGCGCCCCGGCGCGCCTCTCCGGGCGTGCGCCGGTCGCTGTGCCTTGCCGCGGTCGTGGGCTTGCTCGCCGGCGCGTCCCCGGCGCAGGACACCGTGAAGGAGGTCCGCGCGCAGGCGCAGGCCGCGCTGGCCGTCGGGGCCTACGAGGACGCCATCCCCCCGCTGCAGCAGATGATCGAGTGGTTCGGCGAGTCCCCCACCGACAGCATGAAGGCGGAGATGGAGGACATCTACTTCCGCCTCGGCCTGTGCCACCTGTTCCTCGCGCAGTTCAAGGAGTGCCGGACGGTCTTCGACACGTACCTCAAGAAATACAAGTACGGCGCCAACTCCGCCCTCGTCGGGATCTTCATCGGCGACACGTGGCGCTACGAGGGCAAGTACGCCGATGCGCTCAAGGCCTACGAGAAGACCCTGAAGGCCTACGAGTATTCGCTGGACCTGCGCACGGACATCTTCGTCTGCATGGCCCGATGCCACCTGGCGGAGGAGAAGTGGGCCCCGGCCGAGCCGCTGCTGATCGAGATCTACCGCACCGCCCCCGACCCCATGCGCCGCAACTGGGCCGCGGCGATGCTCGCGACCTCGTACTTCAAGGACCTGACCGTCGACAAGGTCTACCCGATGGTCCCGCTGCTGCTGCAGCCCGGCTTGTTAGAGTTGCGCTGCGTCGCGATGAACATTTAAGAGATGCAGGCGGGCGACGAGTTCTTCGCCGAC
>CAYODK010000025.1:0-45388 GCA_964402695.1 uncultured Verrucomicrobiota bacterium | reverse complement strand
AGGCGCCCTTATTTCCGATTAGGGCACCTGCGGACAGGTGCCCTAATCGGAAGTTGGATGTTGGCTGTTGGATATTGGATGTTGGCTGTTGAATGGCCGCCGCCTATCCATAGAACCCCTTCGACGGCGCCGGGCTCGAGGCCGGCGCCGCCCGCGGAGCGGGGCCTCCCCACGCCGCCTCCAGGTGCCGGATCGCGCCCTGCAGCGCCTCGACGGGGACGTCCCGCGCCGGTTCGATCACGCGCGGCACGTCGAGCCGCGCGAAGTCCCGGAACGAGGCGAAGTCGATCGTGCCGTCGGGCGGGAGGATGTGGTCCATCGCCGGCGGCTTCACGTCGTGGACGTGGAAGCCGCCGATGTGGTCGCGCATCCGCTCGAGCAGGCGGAGATGGTTGATGAACCCGAGGTTCTCGCGGATCTGGCCGTGGCCGAAGTCGTGCCAGTAGGCGAAGCGGTCCGACCCCAGCCCGGACAGCAGCGCGGCGAGCTCCGTTTCCGTCGGGACCGCCTCCCAAGAGGGGAGGTTCTCGATCCCGAGCCGCACGTTGACCTCCCGCAGCAGAGGCTCCAGCTGCGCGAGGCCCTCGCGGAGCCACTCGAGATGGCGCGGCGCCTTGCGTTCGCGGGCCCGCTGCGCGGCGCTCCACGTCCAGTTCCACCGCCACGAGCCCTCGCGCCCGCGCTCGGCGAGGTCGATGAGGGTCCGCGTGCGGTTCCACATGCGGACGTAGCCTGCGTGCATCACGACGACCCGCGCGCCGACCGAGGCCGCGAACCGGATGGTCTTCGACGTCTCCTCCACCGCCTTCCGGCGGATCGCGGGATCCGGCGATGCCAGCACCCAGAGCTCCGGGTGCCCGCGGGGAACCCCCATCGGAACGGGGCAGTAGTTGTGGACGCTGACCACGGTGACGGCCCGCTCGGCGACGCGGCGCTCGATGCCCGGCACGAGGTCGCGCCTCAGGTCGTAGCCCAGTTCGACCGCGCGGAAGCCCGCGGCGAGGATCTCGTCGATCATCGCCCCGCCGTCCCGGTGACGGCGCGAGTTCCATCTCGTGGATAACGCCAGGTTCATAAACGGGAAAACTCCCGGACCCGGGAGTTTTTCACCGATCCCCCCGACCGGGGGTTGCCTACACCGAGCGGCTTCGAGCCCGCGCGGCCTTCCGCCGCTTCTGCTCCGAAGGCTTCTCGTAATGACGCCGCGCGCGCACCTCGCGCATGACGCCCTCGCGATCCAGCTTCTTCTTCAGACGCCGCAGCGCCTTCTCGATCGTCTCGCCCTTCCGCACCTTGACTTCGGTCGACACGTGGTTTTCACCCCTCTTTCGCGCCCGCTCCGCCACCGCCCCGGCGGCTGGAACGAACCGCAAGAGTAGCCCGGCGGACCGGCCGCGTCAATGTCCCCCGCCTCCTGCATGCGGGCGGGGATCGGTCCGGCGGACCGGCGGCGGCCTGCTGAATCGCTCAACCCGTTGGGCTTCCAATAGTTGGAAACCAAGGGTCGAGGGGGTCCAAGGGTTGGACGACGGGGCCGCCGCGTCAACGGATCCCCGGCGAGTCGTTCACCTCGCGGCTGAGGGACTGCGGATGGAAGCGCTGCATGATGACGCGGCCCTCGGGGTCGAGGAGGCTGACGATGAGCCCGTGGAACTCCTCGCCCGAGAAGCTGCGGATGCTTCCGCGCGTCGAGACCGACACGGATTCCGAGCGGTAGAGCGAGATGCCCTTGAACTCCGCCGTGTACGATTCGCCGCGACCGATGCCGGGCAGCACGGACTGTTCGGAACTGTGGTACTTCTTCTCGTTGTCCGTCAGCGATCGGCTGAAGTACTCGACCACCAGCCGGCTCCCGGGCGGCACCTCGCTGTTTCGGCCGCCGATGCTGACCCGGACCTGGTAGCCCACGGAGCCGTCCTGGCTCTTGGCGGAGGTCTTGGCCCCCTCCGACAGACGTTCGCGGACGCGCGACGTGTCCTCCGTGAGCCCGACGCTGATCGTATAGCCCATCACGACGGCCACGTTCTCGTTGCCCGGACTGTACATGCGCAGGATCCGGTCGCTCACTTCGACCCCGCTGCCCATGTCCGCGGCGACGGCGACCGCATTGGTCAGCGACCCGGGCGAGGACATGCTTCCGGCCACGGCCTTGCGGATCCGGGCGTTGGTCAGCAGTCCGTCCCGCTCCGCGTCGAGCGCCAGCAGCACGTCGGGATCCGCGCGCTCGGCCATCGAGCGGCGCAGGATGGCCAGGTTCTGCACGTAGATCGCGGCCGCGCGCGTGACGGCGACGTCGTTGCTGTACTGGGCCGTGCGGAGCGCGCGCAGGTGCTCCTCGGCCAGCAGCTTCAACTCCGCCGGCTCGGTCGCCGCCGTCGGCGCGGGGGGCGTGCGCTTGGTATGGAACCGCTTCGCCTCGTCGTAGACCGCGATCAGCTCGCGCAGCCGCCCCGCGTACTGCAGCAGGTACTGGAGCTGGCGGAGCCGGTCGGCGTAGGTCAGCTCGAGACCCTGCAGCAGCCGCTGCGTCGCGTTGTCGGTCGCCTGGATCGCCGCCTCGAACTCCGCGCGGTACAGCTCCGCCTCGCGGGGCAGTTCGGGACCCCGCTTGGCCGCCGTGATCGCGACCGCCGCCAGGCCGGCCGCCGCGATGCGCAGGATGAGCGGGCGCGCGATCATGATCGGTCCAGCATGCGCAACCCCGTGGCCCTTGTCCATCCGTTTCGACGCCTTTCTACTCTCCATGGTCGTCGATCCACGCATCGAGCAGCGACCCCTCGCGCTGCGCCCGCTCGCCCATGGCGGCCAGCACGTCCTCCTGGGCCCGCGCAAGCCGGCGGCGCTGCGCCGGGGTCAGGATCTCCCGGAGCGCCGCCGTCAGCCGCGCGCGCTGGATGGCCAGATCCTCCTCCGCCGCCGCGCTCGCCCGCGCCGCCTCGCGGATCGCCGGCTCGTCCGGCGGATCGGCATAGGCCCGGCGGAAGACCTCGCGCCGCGCCGCGGCCGCCGCCTTCAGCGCCGAGACCAGCGCGGGCTGGCGCTCGCGCATGATGGCCGCGGACTTCGTCTTCTGCTCGGCCGTCAGCCCGAGGTCGTCCGCCGGCGCCGCGGGTCCGGCCGCGAACGCCGCATCGGCGGCGCCGGCCAGCAGCAGGGCGCCCAGGCACGAACGTGCGCAGCGCAGGGTGTTCATCTCGCCGCAACCTTGCCCCCGGCCGGTTTGCATGGCAAGCCGGCCTTCGACCCCCGGCGCCCGCGGCGGCAGCCGTCCCGGGCGCCCGCGCGGTTTCTTGCGGCGGTCCGCCCCCGCTTGTGCTATCACGCACCGCATTCGATGAAGGGGATTCCACGAAAGGCCCTGGTGCTGGCCGCCGGTCTGGGCACGCGGATGCGTCCGCTGAGCCTCGACCTGCCGAAGCCGCTGATGCCGTTCTGGGGCCGGTCGGTCCTCGAGCGCACCCTTCGGATGCTCCGCGCCTGGGGCGTCGGGGAGGTCGTCGTCAACGTCCACGCCGGCGCGGACGAGATGCTGCGCTGGATCCTCGCGAACCCGGTCGACGGGCTCCGCGTGAGCCTGTCGTTCGAACCCGAGGTCCTCGGTACCGGCGGCGCGCTCGTCCGCGCCCGCTGGTTCGTCGACGGCCGCCCGTTCTGGATCGTCAACGCGGACATCGCCTGCGCCCTCGACCCCGCGCCCCTCCGCGCCGCGCTGGCCCGGCCGGGCGCCCTGGCCGCCGTGTGGGTCGATCCGGCCCGGGGCCCTCGCACCGTCGAGGTCGTCCGCGGCGCCGTTCGGAACTTCCGCAGCGCCACGCCCGGCGCGCCGGGCACCGCCACCTTCTGCGGCGTGCACCTCGTGCGTCCGGAGGCGCTCGAACACCTTCCTCGTGACGAGAAGTTCTGCACCATCGTCTCGGCCTACGAGGCCGCGATGCGCGCGGGTCGCCGCATCGCCGCCGTCGCGATCCCCGGCTCCTTCTGGGCCGACCTCGGCACCCCGCGCCAGATGATCGAGGCGCATCGGGCAACATCCAACATCCAACAGCCAACAGCCAACAGCCAACAAGGAACGGGAAGGGCCCGCCCCCGTGGCCGTCGGCCTCTACCGGATGCCGGATGCCGTCCCCTGGATGCGGGCCGTCGGCCGTTGGATGTCGGCCATTGGATGTCGGATGCTGGCTGTCGGATGTTGGACGTTGGTTGTTGGATGTTGGATGTTGGTTGTTGGATGTTGGATGTTGGACGTTGCTCCTTCCCCCGCCCCTCGCCCCTCGTCCCTCCGCCGTTCGCCCTCCGCGGCTTCGCGTCGGTCGCGCCGGATGCCGCCATCGGCCGCGGCTCGGCGATCGAGGATTCCGTCGTGTGGCCGGGCGCGCGCGTCGCCCCCGGGGCCCGGCTGTGTGGCGCCATCGTCGGCCGTGGCGCCGTCGCGCGCGGCGTCGTCCGCGGTCCGCTCGTGCGCGCCGCCCTGGTCCTCTCGCCCGGCGAACAGGCGGCGGTGGGGCGCCGGCTCGGCGCGGACGTGTCGGCCGAGGCCTTCGAGCCGCGCGGGTCGGACCGCACCTTCCTCCGCCTCCGCGGGTCGCGCGCCGCTGCGATCCTGATCCGCCACGGCCGCGAGCGGCCGGAGAACGATCGCTACGCCGGCCACGCCCGATTCCTCGCCGCCCTCGGCGCGCGCGTCCCCGCCGTCCTGGCCGATGACCCCGCCGCGCGGTTCGTCCTGATGGAGGACCTCGGCGACCGGACGCTCGCGGACGTCATCGCCGGCGCGACGGAACGCCGCGTCGCCGCGGCCTACACCCGGGTCGTCCTCGCGATGGCCCACTGGCACATCGCCGGCCTCGCCGCCGCGCGCCTCTCGGGGCTCGGCCTTGAGGAGCCCTTCGGCCCCGCCCTCTACGAGCGCGAACACCGCCTCTTCCTCGACCCGTTCCTTGCGGGCCGCCTCCGCGCGCCCGCGGACCTCGTCGCCGCCGCGGCGCGGGACCTGCGGGAGGTGTCGTCATGGCTCGCCTCCGCGCCGCCCGTGCTGCTCCACCGCGACCTGCAGTCGAGCAATGTGCTGTGGGTTCGCGGCAGCCCCGCCTTCATCGATTTCCAGGGAATGCGCTTCGGCCCGGCGATGTACGACCTCGCGTCGCTGCTGTTCGATCCCTACGTGCGGGTGCCCGCCGCCGTCCGAACGCGCGCGCTCGACGCCTACGTCGCGGAGGTCGGCGCGCGCCGGGCCCGGCCGGACCTCTTCCTGCCCGCCGCCGTGCAGCGGCTGACGCAGGCCCTCGGCGCCTACGCGCGCCTCGGCGCCCTCCGCGGCGCCGAGCGCTTCCTGCGCCACATTCCTCCCGCGCTCGCCCTCCTCGCGGAGGCCCTCCGCGGCTGCCCCGCCCGCCTTCCGGCGCTGGAATCGATCGCCGCGTCCGGATCCTGATGCGTTGGAGGGCGCCGCTCCGTCGGCGCCGGAGGGGGGCACGAGTGCGCTGCGTTCGGGCACGACGGAACGTGCCCCTCCACACCATGAGGCAATGGAGGGCGCCGCCCCCGCCACGCCCTGCGAAGCATCATCGCGAAGCGGGGTCGGCGCCGGAGCGCGGTCAAGGCTCCCGCGTGACGCGCAGCGACCGGACGTTGATCGACTTCCAGGACGCCGCGTCGCGGGCCTTCAGGTTCAGGACGAGTTCGCCCGGCTCCTTCACCTCGACCGTGCCGAATCCGACGCCCTTGAACTCCGCCCAGTCGCCGGTCCTCGCCGGCCTCGCGGACAGCGTCCTGCCGGCGAACTCGACGACGCACTCGGCGTCGTCGCGGACCGTCGCGATCTGGCCGCCAATCTTGTAGGTGCCGGGCTGCGTGATCTTCAACCGCCACGAGGCCCACTCGTCCGCCTTGTCCCAGAAGCCGATGTTCGCGTGGACGCCCTTCATCTCGACCTTGATCTGCGAGCCGTGGAGCTCGGCGTCGTCGGCCCGCAGGTTGAACGCGCCCTTGTCGTCGGCCAGGACGACCACCGGCGGTTCGATGACCGGCACCGGCTTCAGGTCGGCGCCCTCGATCCGCAGCGCGCACGTGTACTCCGACACCTTCGCCGCCGGCACGGTCACGGCGAGCCCCTCGTCGGTCTGCTTCCACGCCACCTCGCCCGCGTGGCCGAGCAGGCCGACCTTCGTCACCTTGCCGGCTGCCGTGGCGAGCGAGCGGACGAGCAGCGTGCCGTCGGCCGGCCAGCCGAGCGCCGTCGCGTAGAGCGTCGCGCCCTTCGTCGTGAAGCGGATGTCCTTCGCGGAGTAGGCGAAGTCCTCCTTGAAATGGCCGCCGCCGGCGCGGACCGGCCCCTCGCCGTACACGGCCCACGGGCGCGTGCCGTAGATCGCCTCGCCGTGGACCGCGATCCACGTCGCCAGATCCGCGAGCTGCTGCTCGACCTCGGGGTCGAGCGAGCCGTCCGGGCGCTGCACGATGTTGAGGAGCAGGTTGCCGTTCTTGCTGACGATGTCGACGAGCATGTGGAGGGTCCAGCTCACCGGCCGGAACTTCCAGTCCCGGTTGTAGTACCAGTCGCCGATCGACGTGTCGGTCTGCCACGGGTGCGGGTTGATGCCCTTCATCACGCCGCGCTCGAGGTCCTGCACCCACCGGCCCTCGGACTCCTGCTTGCAGGTGTAGACGACCTCCGGCGTGCCGCCGCGGCGCGCGGCGTCGGCGTTGTAGAGGTGGGCGATCATGCTCAGGCCGCACTCGTTCTCGAACGGGACCCGGCCGTCGGTATAGACGAGGTCCGGCTGGTAGCCGTCGACCAGCTCGCGGATCCGGTCGAACCACTGGCGGTGCCAGCGCGGGTCCTTGCTGTACCAGCCCTTGTCGTCCGCCGCCGCCGGCGGGTGATAGAGGTCCTGCCACTTCGGGTTCGCGCCGTCGTAGGGCACGCCGGCCTTGGGGCCGTCCTTGTCCGCGCCGTGGCTCGTCTGGAACCAGGTGAAGCTTGCCCCGAGGTGCTCCGAGACACCGAACTTGAGGCCGTGCTTCTTCGCCGCCTTCTGCCAGTCGCCGACGACGTCGCGCTTCGGCCCCATCTCGACCGAGTTCCACCGGTGCAGCTTCGAGGCCCAAAGGTAGTAGTTGTCGTGGTGCGATCCCATGCTGACGAAGTACTTCGCGCCGGCCTTCTTGTAGAGCTCCATCAGCCGGTCCGGATCCCATTTCTCGGCCTTCCAGAGCGGGATGATGTCCTTGTAGCCGACCTCGGACGGGTGGCCGTAGGTCTTGACGTGGTGCTCGTACTGGCTGCGCCGGGCGCCGGGCACGTACATGTTCTTCGCGTACCAGTCGCCGACCATCGGCACGGCCTGCGGCCCCCAGTGCGCCCAGATGCCGAACTTCGCGTCGCGGAACCACTCGGGGCACGCGTAGCCCTTCAGCGAGTCCATGTCGCCCTTGAACGGCCCCGCCGCGATGTTCCACGCCTGCGTCTCCGCCGCCGCGGCCGCACCCGCCATCCACACCGCCGCCAGCCCGACCGCCCACCCGTGCATCCGGTTCATGCGCACCTCCGCCGCGGGACCGTCCGCCCCGCGCGCCCGCCAGTATGGCCAAACTGCCGCGCCCGGCCATGGCACAAACTGGCCGCCGCATGCCGGATCTTGACCTGGCCGGAGAGCCGAGGATGACAACCGAAGGAGGACGCTGGACCGGGAGGGCCGCCGGCCCCGGCGGCCGGGTGGCCGCGGCGCCGTGCGTCGGCACATCGTTGCTTGCAACGCCCGATCCCACGGGTGTATACGCAAGGAAAATGAGGAAGAAAGGTGTGCATGAGGCCGGACCTTGGAGCAGGGGTCAGGCTTTTTGTGACGTAGGCAGAATAGGTACTGTTCGGTCAGCAAAATGAAAAGACTACTAATTCTTTGTTCGTGGTTGCTGGTCGCCGTTCTGGCGTTCGCCGGGGAGCGGGTCGCGCTGTGGCCGGATAGGAAGATTCCGGATTTCCAAGCGCAACAAATCGCGGCGACTACCCAGGAGGTGAAGGCGCCGGCATTCAAGGCGGCGGAACATACGATGCCGCATCTCGACTGGTACGAAGCGCCTGCGCAGAAGAACGGCGGATGCATGTTGCTCATTTCCGGTGGCGGTTATCAGAGTTGCTGCGACGGGATGTGGATTGACCGGGTCGCGAAGAAGTTCACCGAGCTCGGGTTCGTTTGCGCGAGCCTCACCTACCGCACGCCGCGTCCGCAGGGTCTGCCGATCTACCAGAGCGCGTGGGAGGACGGGCAACGGGCCGTCCGCCTCGTCCGCGGCGATGCCGCGAAGCGAGGATTCGACCCGGAGAAGATCGGCGCGTTGGGGTTCTCCGCGGGCTCGCACCTGACGGTTCTGCTCGCGACGAGCGCGCTCACGCCGGCGTACGGGCCGGTCGACGCGCTCGACCAGCTTCCGTGCCACGTCAACTGGGCGGTGCCGATCTACACCGCCTACGCGCTCACGGACGGACTTACCGGCCCCAACACGCGCGATGGCGACGCGATCGACGTACAGCTCTCGAACGTGTTCAAGTTCGACGCGAAGACGTGTTCGATGGCGCTCTTCCACGGCGGGGCGGACATCTACTCGCCGAACGGCTCCACGCAGATCTACCGCCAGCTCCGCAGGATGAAGATCCCGGCCGAGATCCACCTCTTCGCGGACCGTCCCCACGGCTTCATGGGCGACTCGAGCAAGGGCGAGGACGGCGCCGCCTACGACCACTGGCTGGACCGCGTCGCCGAGTACGTCCGACAGATGAACTTCGACGGGCGGCTCGAGGCGGAAGTCGATCTGATGGCCCGCTACCCGGGAGACGACGCTCGCGGCGGGTACCGCAAGGAGCCGGTCTGGCCCGAAGGCAAGATGCCGGACGTGCAGACGAACCAGTGCCTGCCTTATCTCGAATGGCACATGCCCAAGGAGCTCAAGACGAAGGCGATCCAGATCATCTATTCGGGCGGCGCCTACGCGGGCAACGCTCCGGACGGATTCGAAGTCGCACCGGCACGGCGTTACCTGAACGAGAAGGGCATGACGGTCGTGACGATGAAGTACCGCACGCCGCGCCCGCTGGGCGGGCTGGCCAAGCACACGACGGCGTGGCAGGATCTGCAGCGCGCCGTCCGAATCGTCCGCAGCGAGGCCGCGGCGAAGGGACTCGACCCCGACCGCATCGGCATCATGGGGTCCTCGGCGGGCGGGCACCTGACGCTCATGGGCGCGACCAGCTCGAAGCGCCGCTCCTATTGGCCGATCGACGACCTCGACAAGCTTTCCTGCAGCGTGCAGTGGGCGGTTGCGATCTATCCGGCGTACGCGCTCACGGACGGCGCGGAATCCCCCAATGCAAAGGGCGGCAACGAGGACGACGCGCGGCTCGTCCCCGAGTTCTCGTTCGACCTCGCGACGTGTCCGATCCTGTTCATCCACGGCGATGCGGACGGCTGGGCGGCGATGAATTCCGTGAAATGCTGGGAGCAGCTTCGCCGGATGGGCATCCAGTCCGATCTCCACACGCTTGTCGGGCGCGGGCACTGCTTCCAGAGGAAGGCCGCTCCGGGCACGGGCAGCTACACCTGGATGGATCGCATTTGGGAATTCATGAACCACAAAGGATTCAACAAGTAAGAAGCAGACAAGGAAGACCAATCGGGATGATACTCGAGGAGATCCGGCAACGGCACGCAGGGCGATTCCTCTGGCGCAGCCAGCGACCTGAAGGAGTGTTTCGACGGAGACGAAATCCAAGTGCCGGGAACTTGCGGAGCATGCTCAGGAATCGTGGCGGGAATGGTATTCAAAGAACCGGCGGCAAGTGGAGGCATTGGAGGAGAGAATTCAAGAGCTGAAAGTCGCCGGCACCCAAGATGAGCTGAAGACGGCCCGGGCTGAGAAGAAGAAGTTCATGCACACCGCCCCGTCATTGCTGCGGAATCCGGAACCGGTTCAAGAAGTCCTCACCGAGAAGGAGGGCGCCGACTTGACGGTCAGGCTCAATGGGCTGAAAGAGTCTCTTCACAGGCCAGGGAGAAACCGTAGCGCAACCAGAGGCAGCACCTTGCGTTCTGTCGGCGAGCCGAACGGGAACGCCTCAAGTCGGCCTATCCCGAGCCGCAGAAGTCGCGTCGATAGTCAAGAGCATGGCGCATCCACGGCGACGAGTCGGTCAGCCTGCCGAAATCCCGCCTGACGCAGCATGTGGGTGCTCTGTCCTCGCGGAGACTGACGACGTTGGAGGGGTCGCGGCGGCCGCCCGGCTTGCATTCCCGGGCCTTCTGTGGCTATGTGGACGGCTTTTCGCCGCGGCGCGGAACGGCGCGGACGGTTGCGCGGGCGCGCGGGCGGCGGGGACGGACCAACGGTGGGCATCCAGGACGAAATTGCGAAGCGGCGGACGTTTGCGATCATCTCGCATCCGGACGCGGGCAAGACGACGCTGACGGAGAAGTTCCTTCTCTACGGCGGCGCCGTCCAGCTCGCCGGGTCGGTGACGGCGCGCAAGACGCAGCGGGCGACGACCTCCGACTGGATGGAACTCGAGCGCAAGCGCGGCATCTCCGTCAGCTCGACCGTGTTGCAGTTCGACTACGCCGGCGCGACGGTCAACCTGCTCGACACGCCGGGCCACAAGGACTTCTCCGAGGACACCTACCGCGTCCTCACCGCCGTCGACTCCGCGCTGATGGTCGTCGACGCCGCGAAGGGCATCGAGAGCCAGACGCGCAAGCTCTTCGAGGTCTGCCGCAACCGGTCGGTGCCGATCTTCGCGTTCATGAACAAGCTCGACCGGCCGACGCTCGACCCGCTCGCGCTGCTCGACGAGATCGAGCGCACGCTGCAGGTCCACGTCTACCCGGTCAACTGGCCGCTGGGGACCGGCTTCGACTTCAAGGGCGTTTACGACCGCGAGACGAAGGAGGTTCACCTCTTCGATCGGCTCGCCGGCGGCGGCGCCCACCGCGCGCCCGTCTCGATCGGGTCGATCGCCGACCCGTTCGTCCGGGAGCGTCTCGATCCGGCCTCCTATGCGAAGGTCGTCGAGGAGCTCGAGATCCTCGAGGCCGCCGGGGGGCGGTTCGACCGCGAGGAGGTCCTCTCGGGTGGCATGATCCCCGTCTTCTTCGGCAGCGCGCTGAACAATTTCGGCGTCCAGCTCGTGCTCGACGCGTTCCTCAGGCACTCCGCGCCGCCCGGCCCGCGGATGAGCGGCGAGACGGAGATCCCGACCGACCACCCCGCGTTCTCCGGGTTCATCTTCAAGATCCAGGCGAACATGGATCCGAACCACCGGGACCGCATCGCGTTCGTGCGGATCTGCTCCGGGAAGTTCGAGCGGGAGATGGCCGTCACGCACAGCCGCACGGGCGAGAAGGTCCGACTCAATAGCTCGCACAAGCTCTTCGGGCGCGACCGGGAGACGGTCGACGAGGCCTACGCGGGCGACATCATCGGCATCGTCGGGCACTCCGGGTTCGGCGTCGGCGACACGCTGACCGAGGATCCCGCCATCCACTACGACGAGATCCCCCACTTCACGCCCGAGGCCTTCCTCTACCTGAGCAACCCGAATCCGTACAAGGGGAAGCGCTTCCGCGAGGGCCTCGACCAGCTGCTGCAGGAGGGCGTGATCCAGGAGCTGCTGCTCGACTCGAGCACGCAGAACACGCGCCTGCTCGCGGCGGTCGGGCCGCTGCAGTTCGACGTCGTCCGCTTCCGCCTCGAGTCCGAGTACGGAGCCGAGTCGCGGGCCGAGCCCGCGCCGTGGCGGATCCTCCGCTGGGTCGCGCCGGCGGTGACCGACGACGACTTCCGCGCGATGACCCTGCCCATGGGCTGCCAGGTGGCGCGCACGAAGGAGGGCCAGCGCGTCGTGATGTTCCCGACCGACTGGTCCCTCGACTACTTCGTCGAGAAGAACCCGAAGATCACGGTCTCCTCGCAGCCCTTCACCTCGCGCTCCGTCCGCGCGGCCTCCCGGACTTCCCATTCCTGAACGCGGAGGCGGCGCCGCCGTCCAACCGTCTGTCGGATCGTTCCGGAAGACGGAAGTACGAAACTCCAAACTCCAAGGAAGTGAGAAGTGAAACGGAGAAGAAGGAAGGCCGGACGGCTTGAGTGCCCAAGCCGCCCGTGAAAGGCGGATACCTTTCAGGCCGGCCCTGCATCGACCGCGGAAACCGCTCTGACTTCCCTCCTTGCCTCCTCGAAACTTCCAACTTCCTTGGAGTTTGGAGTTTCCCCACTTCCGGAGCGATGCCCATGGGTCTCCGTGCATCGCGGACAACGGCATCGCTCCGGCTAACGCCTGGGCGGCAGCTTGCGATCGATCTCGTCGAGCGTGAAGCGCACGGACGCCACGGATTGCTTCTCGGGACCCGGGTTCAGCTTGATGTAGGTGGTCGCGACGAACGTTCCGTCGGGCAGCAGCTCGAGCCCGGGATAGCCGCAGTCGCTTCCGGCGTGGCTGTAGAGGAGCTTCACGCGGCACTGGCCGTCGCGGCCGGCGACGATGTCCTCGTAGCGGCCGACCCACGCGACGAAATGGCCGTGGGTGCCGAAGGCCCGCGTCTTGTCGCGGAAGCAGACCACGAGCCGGCCGTCGGGCGCGAAGCGGGCCTTGTGGCGGTCGCCGACGAGGCCCTCGGGCAGCCGGCGCGGCGCGGACCACGTGGAGCCCTCGTCGTCGCTCGTCATGAACTGGGCCTGCATCTCGTAGTTCTCGCGGATCAGGCACAGCAACTGCCGGCCGTCGGGCGACCGGACGATCTCCGGTTCGCACACCGCGAGGCCGGGCATGTCGAGCACGATCCGCCACGGCGACCACGTGAAGCCGCCGTCGTCGGAGAAGCTCTGGACGACCACGTTCGACCGCTTCTCCTTCGTCTCGCCCGGCCGCCGGATGTTGGTCATGCCGAGCAGCCGCTTCCCGCCGGCGACGGGCTCGATCGTGCACAGCGGCATCACGCACACGAGGCCGGTCGACTTCATGTCCGACCACGTCGCGCCGTCGTCGTCGGAATGCGCGACCGCCATCGCGCCGTCCTCGCCCTGGCCGGCGTAGACGAGCAGCCGCGCGCGGCCCTGCGGGTCGGCGAGACGGTAGATGGCCGGGCAGTTCCGCGCCCGCGCCCAGCTCTCCGGCATCTTCACGGGTTCGCCCCACGTGCGACCGCCGTCGGTGCTGCGCTTCATGGGCCCGCACGTCCCGCCGTGGCCGATCGTCCAGACGCAGAGCATCGTCTTCCCATCGGGCAACAGAACGGTGGTCGGATGGCCCTGGTAGGTCTCCGATGTGCCCTGCGCGATGACGGTGCGCCGCTTCGTGTCGACGGAGAGGTCCGCGACCGGCAGCGGGGCGGGGCGGCCGGCGGCGAGCCACTCGGGATCGATGCGGGCGACGGTCAGCCGGCCGGTCTTGTAGATGTTCGTGCCGTCGGTCGAGCCTCGCTCGTAGAAACAGAGGATCCGGCCGTCCTTCGCGACGGCGAGGTCGCTGTAGCCGCTGAAGCCGTCCTCGATCCGCCGGGCGAAAGGCCAGGTCGCGCCTTCGTCCTCGCTCATGCGCACGGTCAGGTTCACGCGGTCGCGGGATTTGCCCGGGGCCTCCTTGCCGTCGCGCCGTCCGAGGTTGTCGGGGCTTGAGAAGGCGATCCGGTCGCGGCCGCCGTCCGCCGCGAGACTCACGCGCGCGAGGGCGCCCATGCAGATCGGATCGACGAGGGCGTCGTCGAACCGCGGCGCGGACCAGCCGGTCGCGCCGTCGGGGCCGGTGACCACGATGCGCCGGTGGGCGTCGGATTCGCTGCGGGCGTTGAGCATCACGCGGCCGTCGGCGAGCTGCACCGCGACGGTTTCGTTCGGCCAGCGGAAGGGCGGAACGTCGGGGACGGCGATGTCGCCGCGCCGCCACGTCGCGCCGTGGTCGTCGCTGATGATCGTCGCGACCACCGAGGGCCGGTGGGCGTGCCCGCCGGTGCCCAGCGAGAGCCATACCGGAACGACGAGCCGGCCCTTGTGCGGACCGCGCTCGAGCTGGATGCCGTGGGCGGGACCGGTCGCCAGCACCTTCCAGTCGTAGTCGCGCCGGAACGCGTCGAATGCCGCGGTGATCTCGACCGGCTTCGTCCACGTGAGGCCGTCGTCGTCGCTGCGCATCGAGAAGCAGCGCATGTACTCGAGGCAGTAGAGGAAGTGGACCGCGCCGGTTTCGCGGTCGACGATGGCGACGGGGTTGTTCGCGGTGTTGTCGCCGGGCTTGTCGAGCTTCTGCGCGGCGGCGACGGGGTTGATCGGCAGGTCGCCGTCAACATGGACGATGGTCCGCGGCGGCGACCAGGTCTTCCCGCCGTCCGTGCTGCGGCGCATCACGATGTCGATGGGGCCCCAGTCGCCCTTGTCGCTGCGGCGCGCCTCGCAGTAGGCCAGCACCGTCCCCTTCGGCGTCACGACGATGCCCGGGATGCGGTAGAGCGCGAAGCCCGCCGTGCCGGCCTCAAAGAGATCGACCTTCTCCGGCGGGGCGGGGGCGGCAAAGGACGGGGCGGAGGCGAACAGGGTGGCGGCAAGGAGGGCGCGGGTCGTCTTCATGCGGCGAGGATGCCGTCTCGCCCGGCCACCGCGCAACGTGAAACGCGCGCCCGTCGCAGATTCCATGACGCGCGACGCCTGGCGGGCCTGCCCCGCCGGGACGGGGCATCATGGTGTCCCGCGACGCAAGGTCGCGGGGCGCGGGCCGCGTGCACCATGGGGAGCGGACCTCAGACCTTTGCGGGGGCGCGCGCGGCCGGCTCAGCCGGCCGAGCCGAGGCCGAGGATGCGGAATTCGTGGCCGTCACTGCCGGCGCTCTTCTCCTGGAGCAGTTCGAGCCGCACGCGGTGGCGGCCGGGAGCGAGGTCGCGGACGAGCTCGTTGGTCTGCCGGTAGCCGCCCCAGGTCTGGTCGAACCAGCCTTCGAGCGTGCGCGGCGCGGCGCCGTCCACCGTGACGCGCGCGCGGCCCATCGCGCCGCGGACGACATGGTGCATGCTGAAAACGACGCGTCCCTCGACCTCGAACTCGATCACGGCGCCGGGTGTCGCGGACACCCATCCCTTCTTCTTCTCGTCGAAGGCCCAGCCCTGGTTCGCGACGGGCTTCAGCGCGCCGGCCTCGAAGAGCGACGTCCGCTCGAACAGGTCCGAGAAGCGCGGGACGGGGAGGGCGGGCGGTTCGGGCAGCGTCGCGCCCGCGGCGGGCAACCGGTCGAGCGCGCCCTGGAGCATGCGCCCGATCCAGTCCGCCGCCCAGGCGTGGCCGCGGTCGTTCGGATGGACCTCGTCCGGGCTGACGTCCGTCCACGCGAGTCGGCCGGCCTGGATCTCCGGCCAGACGGCGTCGCGGTAGCTGACCATCGGGAGGCGGTAGTGTTCGCCGACCTTGACGAACCAGTCCTGCGCGCTGCCGCCGTTGCGGTTGACCATGAACAGCAGCACGACGGCCGGCACGTTCGGGCGCTTCAGGATCTGGCGGACGATCCCCTCGAGCGTCTCCGCCGCCTGCGGCGTGCCGCCGTCGTTGACGGCGTACTCGACGACCACGACATCGGGGCCCTTTGACAACAGGTCGCGTTCCGCGCGCAACGCCCCGTAGTTCGATCCGGTCGCGCCGATGCCCGCGTTGACGAACGTGACGGCCGCGCCGGGGAACGCGCGTCGCCACCAGGCCGCGACGAGGTCGCCGTAGCGAAGCTCGGGTTTCGAGGCCTTCGCGCCCTGCGTGATCGAGCCGCCGATGACGCCGACGACCACCGGTTCTCCGCGCCGGGCCTTGTCCATGGCGCGCCAGAGCCGCGCGGCGTCCCCCGCGCTGACGAGCGACCGTTCCGCCATCGCGGCCTCCTGCGGGTCCGCCGCCCCCGCCACGCCCGCCGCTGTCGCCAGGACCGCCGCCCACGCCGTTGCTTTCATAGGTCCCTCCCGATGCGGCCGATGCTACCGCGGCTCCCGCCCGGCCGCGACAATGATTGATCGCCTCGTGCGTTGAATGCGACACTGCGGACGGAAAGGACGGGCATCATGATCGCGAAATCCATGGCGGCGGGACTGCTGGCGCTGGCGCCCCTCGTGGCCGGGGCGGCCGAGGCCGCGCGGCGGCCGAACTTCATCTTCATCCTCACCGACGACCAGGGCTGGGGCGACGCGCGTTTCGCCGGGCATCCCTACGTGAAGACGCCGAACCTGGACCGGCTCGCATCGCAGGGCACCTGGTTCCGGCAGTTCTACGTCGCGGCGACCGTCTGCTCGCCCAGCCGCTGTGCGTTCATGACGTCGCACGTCCCCGCGCGGCACCACATCCACGGCCACATCTCCACGCACGAGCAGAACGCGGCGCGCAGCATGCCCGACTGGCTGGATCCGAAGGTGCCGACGGTGGCGTCGCTGCTCAAGCAGGCCGGCTACGCGACGGCCCACGTCGGCAAGTGGCACCTCGGCAGCGGCCCCGACGCGCCGGTGCCGGACGCGTACGGCTTCGACTTCGTCCGCCATTCGACCGGAAACAAGTCGTTCTTCGACGAGGGCGGGAAGACGGACCCCTACTTCCGGGCCAAGTCGACCGGCCTGTTCGTCGACGAGTGCATCAAGTTCCTTCGCGAGAACAAGGACCGGTCCTTCTACCTCAACCTGTGGACGCTGGTGCCGCACGCGCCGCTGAAGCCGACGCCCGAGCAGCTGGCCGTTTACGAGTCGCTTGCGCCGCGCGCCGACGATCCCGCCTTCGGGCCGTGGATGCAGAAATACCTCGGGGCCGCGAAGGACCTGAAGAGCCAGATGCAGATCTTCTGCGCTTCCCTGACCGATCTCGACACGCAGATCGGCCGGCTGATGAAGGAACTGGACGACCTGGGTCTCGCCGACAACACGGTCGTGTTCTTCTCCAGCGACAACGGCGCGGAGGACTACAACATCGGGAATGCCTCGAACGCCGGGGTCGGCTCGACCGGGCCGCTTCGCGCGCGCAAGCGCAGCATGTACGAGGGCGGCATCCGCACGTTCGGGCTGCTGCGGTGGCCGGGGCACGTCGCCGCAGGGCGCCGCGACGAGACCAGCATCCTCGGCGGCGTCGACTGGCTGCCGACGGTCTGCAAGCTCGCCGGCGTTGCGGTGCCGGACTCGGTGAAGCCCGACGGCGAGGATGTCAGCGACATCTGGCTCGGCGCGTCGCGTCCGCGCGCGCGGCCGCTCCACTGGGAATGGCTCTTCCGCGTGTGGGGCGAGGAGTACATGCCGCCGATGGTCGCGATCCGCGACGGCGACTGGAAGCTGTTCACGAGCCACGACGGGACGAAGGCCGAGCTCTACAACATCCCGAAGGACCATGGCGAGGAACGCAATGTCGCGGCGGACAACCCGGAGGTCGTCCGGGCGCTCACCGCGAAGGCGCTGGCGTGGGTGAAGACCCTGCCGCCCTGCGAGACCCGCGACAAGGCGGCGTCCTCGGGGGGGCCGGCCGATGTGCCGCCGAAGCGCGCCCCGAAGGCCGCGGCCGCGCCGGCGGGCGGGAAGCCTCCGCTGGACCGCAAGGCGACGTTCAAGCAGAAGGACACGAACGGCGACGGGACGATGAGCCTCGAGGAGTATCTCCACAAGTTCCCCGACGAGGCCGAGGGCCGCCGCCGCTTCCCGACGTTCGACTCGAACAAGGACGGCATCCTCTCCGAGGAGGAGTTCGTGACGATGGGCCGGAGCCGGTAGCGCCACGGCTACGACGTGGCGCGCTGCGGCACTGGCGGATGCGGCAGCGGTTGGCGACCGTCGAGGCGCCGCGGGTCATAGCCCCGCGGCTACCCGGAGCCGGTGGCTACAGCGACCAGCCGGCGCGGTACTCCGGGGCGACGAAGCGGTTGGCCTCGGGGAGGTTGGTGACGGACATCGTCTCCGCGTCCCACACGATCCGTTTCTGCATCCGCTTGGCGATGTTGCCGAGCTGGCAGATCTCGGTGAGGTGGGCGGAGTACTCGAAGTCCGCGACGGCCTTGTCCTGCCCCTTGCAGGCCCGCGCCCAGTTGGCGTAGTGGCCGCCCTCGACCGCGGGCAGGCTCTTCGGCGGCAGCGATGCGGCGAGCTCCTGCATGCGCGCCTCGGGGATGATGCGCGGGCTCTCGGCGTAGACGCCGGCGGTCGCGAAGGCCTTCGACCCCTTGAACAGCAGACCGCCCTCGGGGTGGCCCATCGTGCGGCCGTCCTCCAGTTCCGGCGGCAGCGGCGCGCGCAGGCCCTCGTACCACGTCAGCTTCACCGGCGGCATCGCGCCGCGCGCGGCGAAGCGGAACGTGACGACGGCCGCGATCGGGTGCGTGTCGTCGTTGAGGTCCGTGCAGGATGCCTCGACCGACTCGGGCTTGCCGAGACCGAGGCCCCAGACGGCGGAGTCGAGCGTGTGGACGCCGCGGTCGCCCATCATGCCGTTGCCGAAGTCCCACCACGCGCGCCACGCGCCGGGATGGTAGGCCTTGTGGTAGGGGCGCATCGGCGCGGGGCCGATCCAGACGTCCCAGTTGAGATCGGCCGGCGGCTCGGGCGTTTCCGCCGGGCGCCGCAGCACGACCGGGCTCCAGTAGGCGCGGCCGGGCGGGTAGTAGGTCAGGCTGCACCATGCGTCGACCTCGCGGATCTCGCCGAGCACGCCGCCCTCGATCCACTCGCGCAGGCGGCGGATGCCGTCGCCGGAGTGGCCCTGGATGCCCATCTGCGTGACGACGCCCGTCTCCTTGGCGATCCGCGCGAGCTCCCGCGCCTCGCGGATGTCGTGGGTCAGCGGCTTCTCGCAAAAGACGTGCTTCCCCGCCCTCATGGCGGCCGCCGCGATCACCGCGTGCGTGTGGTCGGGGGTTGCGATCAGCACCGCGTCGACGCCCTTCTCCTTCTCCAGCATCACGCGCCAGTCGGTGTGGAACGACGCCTTCGGGAACTCCTTCCGCGCCTTCGCGGCGAAGCCGGGGTCGACGTCGCAGAGCGAGACGATGTTCTCATCCGCCAGCTTCTTCAGGTCGCCGAAGCCCTGGTGCCCGACGCCGATGCCCGCGATGTTCAGCTTCGCCGACGGCGGCGCCCCGTCGCGCCCCAGCACCCGCGCCGGCACGACCGACACCGCCGCCCCCGTCGCCGCCATTCCCCTCACAAACGCCCGTCGGTTCATGATTCCTCCCGCCGTTCGATGTGCCCACGGAGGCTTATTCCCGAGGCTTCCACCTCAAGGTCATCCGCAATCTGGTTCAATCGGGCCGGGTTTATGCCCGGCTGCAGCCCCATGGGCCTTGCCCGTACCTTGAACGTGCGCCGGCTCGCATGCATCGCCTCAGGCGGGCGTGTCTCCACATCCCCATCCAAGGTCATAATCGTTCTCCTGAAAGCATCATGAAGGCGGCCGATGTTGATGTCAAAACACCTACTCCCGACTCTCGCGACCGGAGCCCCCCCATGGCCGCGCGGCGCTCCGCGGACACCGACAGGGGATAGGTGCATCGGGTGACAGTCCGCTCTCGAGTTCCAAGACGGTTCCTTCCAGATTGGCCTCCTCACACATGTCCAAGAGATCGACGACCTCCTGCACGGTGCATTGCGGCGACACATGGAGCGTAATGGCGGCGCGGCGGTCCAACGTGCCAACCTTCGAAATCAACTCGCGGAGGTCCTCGGGACGAGCGCGATGGCCGCAGATCGAGGCACCCCCGCGCCCGCCCGCTGCGATCTCCGCGTCTCCGTGTACTTCCTTCCGGGCCGTCCTACGACAGCCCGACGATCTCGCCGTGGCGGTCGATGTCGAGTTTCAGGTAGCCGGGTTTCGAGCCGAAGCCGGGCATGGTGCTGATCGTGCCGGCGAGGACATAGACGAAGCCGGCGCCGGCGGAGAGGCGGACCTCGCGGACCGGGAAGACGAAGCCCTCCGGCGCGCCCTTGAGCGAGGCGTCGTGGGAGAGCGACAGGTGGGTCTTGGCCATGCAGACCGGCAGCCGTCCGCGGCCCTCGGCCTCGAGCCGGTCGAGCTGGCCGGCGGCCCGCGGGCTGAAGTCGATCGACGCGGCGCGGTAGACGGTCTTTGCGATCGTCCCGATCTTCGCTCGCAGGGACGCCGTTGCGGGATAGCGGAACCGGAACCGGGCCGACGCGCCACAGGCGCGCACGACGGCGCGGGCGAGAGCCTCGCCGCCGCGTCCGCCGCGGGCGTGGACCTCGCTCACGACCGCGTCGAAAGCCCCGGCCGTACGCGCCCGTTCGCAGACATGCTCCAATTCGCCGGGGTCGTCCGTCGGGAACCGGTTCACGGCGACGACCGCCGGCAGCCCGTGGAGGGCGACGATGCCGAGGTGCCGTTCGAGGTTGCAGAAGCCGGCGTCCAGCGCGTCGCGGTTGGGCTCCACGAGGCCCGCGTCGAGCGGCCGCCCGGGCGAGACCTTGTAGCGGCCGGAATGCATCTTGAGCGCACGCAGCGTCGTCACGACCACCGCGACGGCGGGTTTGAGGCCGGAGGTGCGGGTCTTGATGTTGCAGAACTTCTCGAAGCCCATGTCGGCGCCGAACCCGGCCTCGGTGACAACGTAGTCGGCGAGCTTGAGCGCGATCCGGTCGGCGACGATCGACGAGTTGCCGTGGGCGATGTTGGCGAAGGGGCCGGCGTGGACGAAGCAGGGCGTGCCCTCCATCGTCTGCATGAGGGTCGGGCGGATCGCGTCGCGCAGCACGACGGTCATCGCGCCGGCGACGCCAAGGTCCTCCGCGGTCACGGGCCGTCCGGAGCGGTCGCGGGCCATGACGATCCGGCCGATGCGGCGGCGCAGGTCCTGCAGGTCCTTCGCCAGGGCCAGGATCGCCATGAGCTCGGAGGCGACGGCGATGTCGAAGCCGGTGCGGCGCGGGACGCCGTTGTCGTTGGCCGCCGCGCCGGGCGCGGGCAGGCCGATCTCGATCTCGCGCAAGGCGCGGTCGTTGACGTCGACGACGCGGCGCCACTCGATCGCGGCCGGGTCGAGGCCGAGCGGGCGCAGGCCGGTGCGCTGCACGAACGCCTCGGGGCCGAGGTGCTCCTCGTGGTAGAGGCGGCTGTCCAGCGCGGCGGCGCCGAGGTTGTGCGCGGCGGCGATGGCGTGGATGTCGCCGGTGAGGTGGAGGTTGAAATCCTCCATCGGCACGACCTGGGAGAGGCCGCCGCCCGCGGCGCCCCCCTTGATGCCGAAGACCGGGCCCATGCTGGGCTGGCGGAGGCACGTGAAGACCCGCGGGCCGAGTCGCGCGATGCCCATCGAAAGGCCGATCGTGGTGACGGTCTTTCCCTCGCCGAGCGGGGTGGGGGTGACGGCGGTGACGACGACGAGGCGGCCGTCCTTGCGTTCGCGAAGCCGGTTCAGGATCTCCAGCCGGACCTTGGCCTTGTGGCGACCGCAGGGCTCCAGCTCCGCGGCGCGGATGCCCCATGCGCGGGCGAGGCGGTCGATCGGCTTCAGTTTCGCGGATCGCGCGATCTGCAGGTCGGACATCATGCAAACGGCCCTCCGGGTGCGCGCATCCTAGCTTCCGGCCCGCCGTTGGCAAACGCAATTTCCACACGTGCAGACTGGACAGTTGCCTCCGGCGGTGACATAGGAGGAAGGAGCATAGGATGCAACGATGACGACGATGGAACAGGTGCTCGCGGAGCTTCCGCGCCTCCGGGCCGCGGCGGCCGGGCTGCGCGAGCTGTTCCTGTCGGACATCGTGCTGATCGGGGAGATCCCCGCCCCGACCGACGGCGAAGCGGCGCGCGCGGGATTCGTCGCGGACCGAATGGTCGCCGCGGGGCTGCACGCGTGTTCGATCGACGAGAAGGGGAACGCCGTCGGGCTCCTGCCCGGCGAGACGGGGCGCAAGACCCTGCTCCTTGCCGCCCCGCTGGACACCTTCGTCACCGAGGCCGGGGACCAGTCGATCGAGCTGGGGGCGGACCGGCTGGTCGGGCCCTTCGTCGGCGACAACTGCATTGCGCTGGCGGCGCTGACGATCCTCCCGGCCCTGCTGGACCGGCTCCAGATCCGCCTCAACTCCCACGTCGTGCTCGTCGCCTGCGCCAGGTCGCTGGGCCGGGGCAACCTCGAGGGGCTGCGGCATTTCCTTGCATCGTCGCGCACGACACCCACCGCCGGAATCTGCCTGGAAGGCGTTCAACTGGGCCGCCTCAACTACGCCGCGGCCGGCGTCTTCCGGGGCGAGATCCACTGCCGCCTCCCGGACAACTACAACTGGGCCCAGTACGGCGCGACGGGCACGATCGTCCCGATGAGCGAGGTGGTCGGCCGCATCAGCCGGATCCCGATCCCGCAGAAGCCGCTGACGACCATCGTGCTCGGGTCGATCCAGGGCGGTCTCTCCTACAGCAACATCGCGCGCGAGACGGTCCTGCAGTTCGAGGCCCGCAGCGAATCGCTGGAGGAGTTGAAAGCCCTCCGGGAGAAACTCGAGGACATCGTCGAGGAGGTTGCCGCCCAATCCGGAAAGCAACTCGTCCTCGACACCGTCGCGTGGCGGGGCCCCGGGAGCATCGACATCGCGCATCCGATGGTCCGCAATGCGCGCGCGATCCTCGGCGCCCTCGGCGTTCAGCCGGCCCTCTACCCGACGACGTCCCAGCTCGCCGCGCTCCTCGAACAGGGGATCCCCGGGGTGACGCTGGGCATCACGACCGGCGAGCGCCGCAGCGAGCTCGACGAGATCGACGAGTCGGTCGCCATCGAGCCGATGTTCTCCGGCCTCGCCCAGCTTGTGGCCAACCTGATGGCGATGGACGAATGAACCCGCTCCCCTCCAGTCCGGTCCCCGGGCCGTCCCCCGGCGCCGCGGGGATGTACGACGCGTCGCGCGTCCAGGCGTGGCTGCGGGACAACACCTTCCACCACTCGCGGTTCGCCGACCTGCGGCGTCTCGTCGACCTCAAGCAGAAGCAGGGTGTCCGGATTTCGCTCTGCCTGCCCGCGCTGAACGAGGAGCGGACGATCGGCAAGGAGATCGTCCTGCTGAAGTCCGAGCTGATGACGCGCCATCCGCTGCTCGACGAGATCGCGGTCATCGATTCCGGCTCCACCGACCGCACGCGCGAGGTCGCCGCCTCGTTCGGCGCCGACGTTCACCTCGCCTCGGACATCCTCCCGGAGGCCGGCGCGAAGAAGGGCAAGGGCGAGAACCTCTGGAAGGCCCTCTACCAGCTCTCCGGCGACCTCGTCGTCTACATCGACGCCGACATCGCCAACGTCCGTCCCTACTTCGCCTACAGCCTGCTCGGCCCGCTGCTCGAGAAGCCGGAGGTCCAGTACGTCAAGGCCTTCTACGACCGCCCCCTGCAGGTGGGGAAGGGGGTCCGCACCCCCGGGGGCGGCCGCGTGACGGAGCTGCTGGTCCGCCCGCTCTTCTCGCTCTTCTACCCGGAGCTCGCCTCCTTCATCCAGCCCCTCTCGGGCGAATACGCGGCGCGGCGGACGATCCTCGAGCAGCTCTCGTTCCCGATCGGATACGGCGTGGAAACCTCCCACCTGCTCGACATCTACCACCGCGCCGGCCTCTCGGCGTTCGCCCAGGTGGATCTGGATCAGCGTGTCCACCGCAACCAGAACACCGCCAGCCTCGGCCGGATGTCCTTCGGCATCCTGCAGGTCTTTCTCGACCGGCTGAAACGCCATGGGTGCGTCGACCGTCTCCCCGAAATGGCGACCTTGATGCGGCAGTTCCAGACCCAGGGCGACACCTACGCGCAGATCGAGCACCGGATTGTCGAGGACGAACGTCCCGCCATCGTCTCGCTCCCGGAATACCGGGAGAAGTTCGGCGCTCGCCGCGGTCCCGCCAACGCTCCGTGAGGTCCCGGGTGTCAGGTTTCAGGTGTCAGGCGGATACGCGGCCCCGTGCTCCCTCCGGCATCGCCGGGTCTTGATCGCGGAATAGAACCATGCGCTCCGACTTGATCCATCTTGCCGCGTCGCTGCTCGGGCCGCTCGTGCCGGAACCCACGGATGTCGGGCCGGTGCTCGGGCCCTTGCCGGGGATCCGAGCCGTCCTTTTCGACGTCTACGGAACCCTGCTCGTGAGCGCGGCCGGCGAGCCGGTCGAACACGGCCGTCCGCGCGGCGACGTCGCCGTCCGCGTTGCGTTCGAGGCGTGCGGGATTCCGCTGCGGTCGCCCGGCGACGCGGCCGCGGTCGACCGGATGCTCCGCCGCGCCGTGTCCGGGGAGAAACGCCGCCGCCGGGCCGCGGGCGTCCCTCACCCCGAGATCGACATCCTGCGCACGTGGGCGGAGGTCCTCGCCCTCGGACGCCGTCGCGGCCTCGTTCCGGCGGATGCGCCCGATCTCGATCTCGAGGCCCTCGCCCTGGTCCACGAGTGCATCGCGAACCCGGTCTGGCTCATGCCCGGCGCGGCGGGTGCGATCGCCGCCCTCCGTGCCCGCGGGCTCGTGCTCGGCATCGTCTCGAACGCGCAGTTCTACACGCCGGTCATCCTCCGCGCGTTGTTCGGAAGCGATCTGGAGGCCCTGGGCTTCGAGGACGCCTGCAGCGCATGGTCCTACCGCGCCGGGATCGGGAAGCCCGACCCCGCGCTCTTCCGGATCGCGGCCGAAGGCCTTCGCGACCGGCACGGCATCGCGCCGGGTGACGCGCTGTTCGTCGGGAACCACATGGAGAAGGACGTCGCCGCCGCGGCCGCCGCCGGGTTCCGCACCTGCCTGTTCGCCGGGGATGCCGGCTCGCTGAGGATGGAGGTGCGGGCCGGCCCGCCGGCGCGTCCCGACGCGGTCGTCACCGCGCTGGATCAGATCCCCGGGCTGCCGGCCCGGGCCTGACGGGGACCGGGAGGGCGGCGGGGCCGCGGCTCGACGGAGTTCGCCGAAGTCCGGCCCCCCCGGCCCCGACTGCGTCGCGGTCAGACGTCGCAGAGCAGGACGGCCTTCCGGAGGGACTCGATGCCGTTCTTCGGGCCGAACTCGTGGGCGACGTAGCCGTTGAACTTGCCCTCTTCCGTCAGCTTGGCGATCGCCTGCATGATCGGCGGGTAGTACAGCTCCTGCTCCTCGTCGAGATCCTTGCGCCCCGGGTTGCCCGCGGTGTGGAAGTGGGCGATGAACTGGATGTTGTCCTGGATCGTCCGGATGATGTCCCCTTCCATGATCTGCATGTGGTAGATGTCGTAGAGCAGCTTGAAGCGCGGCGAGTCGACGCGCTTGCACAGCTCCACGCCCCACGCGGTCTTGTCGCACATGTAGCCGGCGTGGTTGACCTTGCTGTTGAGCAGCTCCATGCAGATGGTCACGTCGTGGTCGGCGGCGATCTTCACCGCCTCCTTCAAGACCGGCACGCAGTTCGCCATGCCGTCCGCGTCGCTGATGCCCTCCCGGTCGCCGGCCATCGTGATCACGCGCTTCCAGCCGAACTCCGCGGCGGCGGCGATGTTCTTCCGGAAGTCCTCGAGGTAGGTCGCGTGGAGACTCTTGTCGTTCAAGCCCTTCTTGATCGAGCCCGCGCCGGCGACCATCGAGGCGACGAGGCCGTTCTGCTTGAGGGCGGGCCAGTCCTCCTTGCCGACGAGATCGAAGCCGTGCAGTCCGAGTTCCTTCAACGTCCTGCAGGCCTCGTCGATCGGCATCTTGCGCAGCATGCCTCGCGTGCAGCACTGCTTGATGCGGCCCTTGAGCTTGAGGGGTTCCGCGGCCCGCGAGGCGGCCGGGGCGATCGCGGCGGCCGCGGCGGCGGCGCCGAACAGGCGGAAGGTGTCGCGGCGGGTCAGGCGGCGGGCGGTGGCGTCCATGGTGTCGTTCCTTTCTTCGTTGCTCCGGCCCGGAACCCTAGCAGAGCGACGGCCCGACGGAAGCACGAAATCCCCCAGATGTCGTGGCCGGTCCGCCACGGACGGGGTATGCTCCGGCTCGAAACCGGAGGACGGGGCGGATGAATGCAAGAGGTGTGGCGGCGATCTGGGGTGCGGCGGTGCTGGCGGCGGGATGCCAGAGCGTCGGGGCGCTCTCGGCGGCGGATGCGCCGGTGCGCCGGGAGTCGGCCGGACAACCGGGACGGATCATCCTGCGCACCGCGTGGCAGACGATCGAGGCGCGCGATGTGCGCGCTGCGGTGACGCAGGTGCAGGCGATCGCGCAGTCGTCCGGCGGCTTCATCGAGTCGTCGTCCGTGAGCGACGAGGATCATGCCAGCGTCGAACTGAGGATCCCGGCCGCCGGCCTCGACGCAGTCATGGACCGCATCGCCGGTCTCGGGTCGGAGACCTCGCGCCGGGTGTCCGCGCGGGATGTGACGGAGGAGGTCGTCGACCTCCAGGCCGTCCTCGCGAACAAGACCGCGCTCCGCGACCGCCTGCGCGCGCTGCTGGCGCAGGCCAAGGACGTGAAGGACATCGTTGCGGTCGAGGAGCAGCTCACGAGATTGCAGGGGGAGATCGACTCGATGGAGGGCCGGCTCAAGTCCATCCGGTCGCAGGCCGCGATGTCCTCCCTCGATGTCACCATCCGCCCCGTCCGCATCCTCGGTCCGGTCGGCTACGTCCTCAAGGGGGCCTGGTGGGTCGTCGAGAAGCTCTTCGTGATCCGGTGATGCGAACTTGAAACTTGCAACTCCCTCCCCCGGGGCACAAGATGCCGGCCCCTGTAACCGGAGACGCAGAATGAAGACATGGGCATGGATGATGGCGGCGGCGGTGGCGGCGGCGGTGGCCCTGGTGCCGGCGGATGCTCCGGCGGCGCCGAAGAAGGGCAAGAAGGACGCGAAGAAGGAGGCCCCCGCGGCCCCGAAGAACAGCGTCGACGCGGCCGCCAAGGCGGCCAACCGGCTGGCGATCGTCGGCACGGTGAAGGTCACCAAGGACGACAAGGGCTTCATCAAGGCCACGCTCAAGGCGGACGACGGGACCGTCTACACGATCCAGAACCCCGCCATCGTCGAGGACAAGGATGGCCAGAAGGCGAAGCTGGTCTGCGGATCGCAGAAGGTCGATCCCAAGACGAAGGCGAAGAGCCTGCAGGTCGACGAAGTCCAGGCGGCCCGGTAGAAGAGAAACGGAAGACGGAAGACGGAAAACGGAAGAAGGGAGCGGCGGTTCGTCCTCCCCCGCCGTTCCCCATGGAAGGGCTGTCTGTGGATACCCAGCGCAACACCTGGTCGGCGAAGCTCTGGCGGACGATCACCTCCGTCCTGCCCGTCGACAAGTCCCGCCGCGGTTCCTGTGGCTCCTGCGGCCTGTGCTGCGCGCTGCCGAATCCCTGTCCTTTTCTCCGGTATCGCGTCGATGGAAGGTCCTACTGCGGCATCTACCACCTCCGCCCGCTGAACTGCCGCAAGTATCCCCGCAGCCCCTCCGAGCACATCACCCAGCCGGAATGCGGGTTCACGTTCGAAAACGGGAAGGCGGAGGGTGGGCGCGGGTAGCCTTCGCGGGGCTACGCGATCCGCCCCAGCAGCCTCAGCAGTCCGTCGAGGATCGTCGCGGGGTGCGGCGGGCAGCCGGGGATGAACAGGTCGACCGGGAGGAGCGAGGTCGCGCCGTTGTGGTGAGGAGGAGGGTTCGGAGGTTCGCAGGTTCCCGGGTTCACAGGTTCCATGGTCCGGAGGTTTGACGGTTCGGGGGTTCCAGGGGGTGGAGAGGATGGGGCTCCGAGGTCCGAGGGCCGAGGGCCGGCCTCCGAACTTGAAACTTGAAACTTGGAACTTGAAACTCCTCCTCCGGCAAATGGTCCGCCGGCGATGGCGCAGGATCCCGTGACGATGCAGACGCGCGGGCCGGGCGTCGCGCCCCAGGTCTTCATCAGCGCGAAGCGCATGTTCTCGGGGACGGGGCCGGTCACGTAGACGCCGTCGGCGTGGCGCGGCGAGGCGACGAACTGGATGCCGAAGCGGCCGAGGTCCCACGCGAGCGTCGCCAGCACGTTGGTGTCGGCCTCGCACGCGTTGCAGCCGCCGGCGCTGACCTCGCGGAGCTTGAGCGAACGTGCGTAGAGGCGCAGGCGCGCGGGCTCCAGAGGCTCCATCCGCTTCGCCGGGCCGGAGCGGACGACGAGATCCCCGCGGCGGCGGGCGGCGAGACGGTAATCCTGCGTGAACCGCACGGCGCCGTCGCCTGCGGCCTCGCAGGCGCCGCAGAAGAGGCACGCGCCCATGTCGAGCGCGAGAGTCCCGCCCGCCTCCCGGCGCAGCGCCCCGACGGGGCACGCGGCGACGGCGCGGTCGAGAACGGAGTCCGCCAGCGGCCCGGGCCGGATCTCCGGCCGGCCGCGGAAACGGTCCGGCAGCCGGAGCGAGTCCGACGGGAACGGCATCGTCCGGTGGCCCTGCTTCATCCGCTGGATCAGTTCGTTCAGCATGGCTACAGGTCGAATCCGCAGTAGGACAGGTTGAAGCTCTTGTTGCACAGCGGGAAGTCGGAGATGGCCTGTCCGCGCAGCGCGAGGGCCAGTCCGCTCCAGTTGTGGAACGACGGGTCGACGACGGCGTAGGCCAGGAACCGCGAGTCGGGGCCGGTGACGGCGACGTGACAGATCTCGCCGCGCCAGCCCTCGACGAGCGACACGGCGAGCGAGTCCGGCGCGAGGGCGCCCGGCGCGGAGGCGACGGCGCCCGCGGGGAGCGCGTCGAGCTGCTCGCGCAGGAAGACGAGCGAGCGCTGCATTTCGAGCCAGCGGACCTGCGCGCGGGCGAAGACGTCGCCCGTGGGCCAGGTGGAGACCGGGATCTGGGCGAAGCGGTAGTAGCCGGACGGGAAGGCGGTGCGCGCGTCGCGCTCAAGTCCGCAGGCGCGCGCGGCCGGTCCGACGAGGCCGAGCGCGGCGGCCTGGTCGGCGGAGAGGCGGCCGGTGTCCTCGAACCGCGCGAGGACGGAGGGCGTGTCCCACAGCAGATCGATCGCGCCGCGCGCGTCGCGGCCGGCCTCGACAAGTCGCTTCCGGAGCTCGGCCGTGCGGGCGGGGTCGGCGTCCCACGCGACGCCGCCCGGGCGGACCCAGCCGCGGCCGAAGCGGTTGCCGCACATGACGGCGGTTGCGTTGAGGAAGTCGCCGCGGATGCGGCCGCAGAAGGCGGAGGTCGGCAGGTAGCCGACGTCCTGCGCGAGCGCGCCGAGGTCGCCGGTGTGGTTGGCGAGCCGCTCGATCTCGAGGGCGATCGCGCGCCAGACCTGTCCGCGCGCCGGCACGCGCACGCCGGCGAGGGCCTCGACGGCCTGGGCGTGGGCGAGCGCGTGGCCGATGGAGGTGTCGCCGGCGATCGTCTCGACGAGGTGCGGCGTGCGCGGGGTCGGTCCGCCGGCGAGCATGCGCTGGACGCCGCGGTGCTGGTAGCCGAGGGCGATCTCGAGGTGCAGGACCGTCTCGCCCTGGCACTGGAAGCGGAAGTGGCCGGGCTCGATGATGCCGGCGTGGACGGGGCCGACGGCGACCTCGTGGACGGCGTCGCCCGCCACGCGGTAGAGGATGCCCGTCCCCGGCGGCGGCGCGGCCGGCGCGCCGGGCGCGGTGCGGAAGGGCTGCTGCGGGTAGCGGACGGGGGCCGGCTGCGGGTGGCCCTGCGGGGTGACGCCCCACGATTCGGCGAGTTCGCGCTCGAAGAGGTGCGCCTGCGGGCAATCGGGCGTCAGGGCGGGATAGGCGTCGCCCGGCTCCATCGTGGCGGCGGCGAGACGGCCGGTGGAGTCGTCCGCGAGAACCGCGAGCACGCGCGGGGCGCCGTCCGGCGCGTCGGAGGGAAGACCGGGCAAGGCGACGAGCCGGTCGCCCGCGGCACAGCCCTCGAGGATGCCGTCGCGGAACGCGGCGACCGGCAGGAGCGGAACCGCGCGCCGGTCGATGCGCTCCTCGGGCCGGAACGACAGGAAGTCGCGTCTCACGGCGCGCCTCCCGTGGCGGCCGCCGCGGCCTGGAGGGTGGCGCGGAGGAAGCCGGGGACCCACAGGCCCAGCACGACGGCGATCGCCAGCAGCGCGGCCGCGGGGAGCCAGGTCGCGGCATCGGCGCGGCGCGAGGCCGGCATCCGCAGCGCGGCGGCATCCGCCGGCACCCCGCCAAGCATGCCCAGCATCGTGCGCGACATGCCCGCGAAGGCGACGGCCAGCAGCAGCAGCGCGGCCAGTCCGGTCTTCCAGCGCCCGGCGTCGAAAAGGGCCTTGAAGAGCGACACCTCGCTCAGGAACGTGCCGAACGGCGGGGCCCCGGCGATGGCGAAGAGGCCGGCGATCCACAGCGCGGCCGTCGCGGGCATTGCGAGACGCAGTCCGCGCACCTCCGCGGCGGTCTTGGTGCCCGTCGCGTCCAGGATCCGACCGGCGGTGAGGAAGAGCGCGCCCTTGGCGAGGCTGTGGTTCACCGCGTGCAGCAGCGCGCCGAAGACGCCCGCCGGCCCCGCGCCGGCGCCGAGCGCCAGGAGGCCCATGTGCTCGACGCTCGAGTAGGCGAGCATGCGCTTGTAGTCCGGCTGGCCCAGCAGGAAGAAGGCCGCGACGCCGACGGAGAGGAGCCCGAGGCCGGAGAGCAACCCGCCGCTGAACGCGCCGAGTCCGGCGGCGGCGCAGACCTGGTGGACGCGCAGCAGCGCGAGGAACGCGGCGTTCAGCACGGCGCCGGAGAGCAGCGCGGAGACGGCGGACGGCGCCTCGCTGTGGGCGTCGGGCAGCCACGTGTGCATCGGCGCGAGGCCCATCTTGGTGCCGTAGCCGACGAGGAAGAAGATGAAGGCGGCCTTGAGCCACGGCGCCTGCAGCGAGGCGGCGTCGCGGACGAGGTCGTCGAGCGAGAGCGACACGGCGCGCGTGCCGGTCGGGTCCGCCGCGGCCGCGAGCAGGAAGGTGCCCAGCAGGGCCAGCGCGATGCCGACGGAGCAGATCAGGAGGTACTTCCACGTCGCCTCCAGCGCGCGCGGGCTGCGGCGGAGGTAGATCAGCGGGGCGGAGGCGAGCGTGGTGCCCTCGACGGCGACCCAGAGCAGGCCGAGATGGCGGCTGACGGCGGCGAGGGTCATCGTGCCGAGCAGCGCGAGCAGGCAGCCGGCGACGACGGAGTCGGGCATGTCGCGCCCGTCGGCCGATTCCCGGCGCGGCGAGCCGGCGATGCGGATCGCGGCGGCGAGGACGAGCAGGTGCGTGACGGCGAGGACCGGCAGCGCGGTGTCGTCCGCCGCGATCCATCCGTTCCACGCCGGCGCGGGTCGCAGGATCCACGCAGACACGGTCAGGGCCAGCCCGGCGACCGCGGCGGCGACCGGGATCGCGCGCGCGACCGGGGCGCGACGACGGGCGAGGAACGCGGCGGCCGCGGCGGCGAAGGGCAGCAGGACGAGCAGCGGGATCATCGCGGCGCGTCCTTGAGCTGGGCCAGGCGGTCCGCGTCCATGTGGTCGAACTCCCGGCTGATGTGGAAGACGATGATGCCCATCACGAAGACCGCGACGAAGACATCCAGCAGCACGCCCAGCTCGATCAGCCAGGGCGTCCCGCGCGCGAGCGCGACGCCGAGCGTGAAGACGCCGTTCTCGAGGATGATGAAGCCGAGGACCTGCGTCACCGCCTTGCGCCGGGCGCAGATCAGGAAGAGGCCGGTCCAGACCGTGAAGAGCCCGGCCGGAACGGCCAGCGTCGTGCGCGCCGACGGCGGCAGCGGCAGGCGCGACGAGATCCAGAAGGCGAGGCCGAGGACGGCGAGGCCGGCCAGGAGCGAGAGGGTCGGTCCGACGAACGGCTCCATCTCGCGCCGCGCGTCGGTCTCGCGCACGGCGCGCAGCAGCCACGCCGGAAAGAGGAAGCCCTTGATCGCCGCGCTTCCGATCGCCAGCCCCCACGCCGCGACCCCGGCGCCGTGGCCGTCCCCGGCATGCACAAACAGCGGGAGGAGCGCGAGCACGAAACCCTGCGCGGCGGCGGTGCGGATCCCGCCCGCGAGGCGCGTCGAGCCCAGCAGCGCGAGCCCGGTCAGGACCAGGACCACCAGAATGATGTCGGCAGCAGGGCTCACCGGGCGCCTCCATACGGAAGTGGGCGGAAGAAGTGGAAAACTCCAAACTCCAAGGAAGTGAGAAGTGCCAAGGGGAGAAGGAGGAGGAAGGCCGGAGGTGGCGGTGACTCGCGTGGATTCACAGGAATCCGCTGCAGTCGGGGGCGGCTCGTCCCGGCTTCGCCGGGCGAAGCCGGACGACCCCGGCCGTCCAACGTACCAGAGCACCCGGTTTGCCGGCTTCCAGGCGGCCGGCTACAGCCGACAGCCGACGTCCGACTTCCTCCCCACTTCCCTTCTTCCAACTTCCTTGGAGTTTGGAGTTTTCCACTTGCTGTCTTCCGCGTCGTCATGCGTGCCCCCACACCGAGAGAAGGAACGCGAGGGCCGCGAGCGCGCCGGCGCCGACGAGGAGGTGCGGGACGCGGACGAGGCGGAGGCGGGCCATGGAGGATTCGATGCAGCCGAGGACGACGGCGAGCAGAAACTGGCCGGCGACGCCGGCGGCGAGATCGAGCAGGGCGTGGCCGGTGCGGAGGGGGACGACGAGGCCGACAACGAGCGCGCCGGTGACCCAGAGCTTCAGCGCGGCGCCGTACTGGATCATCGCGAGGTCCGGTCCGCCGTGGTCGAGCACCATCACCTCGTGGATCATGGTCAGTTCGAGATGGGTGTTCGGATCGTCCACCGGGATCCGCGCGTTCTCCGCGAGCACGACGCCGAGAAACGCGGCGGCGAGGAGCGCGTAGACCTGAGGATGGGCGGTCCAGCCGGCCGCCGACACGGCGCCCATCATGCCGCCGAGCGAGAGGGCGCCGTCGGCCCCGCGAGCGAGGGCGGCGAGGCCGACGAGCAGCGCGGGTTCCGCGAGCGCGGCGAAAGCGGCCTCGCGGCTGGCGCCCATGCCCTCGAACGCGGAGCCGGTGTCGAGCGCGGCGAGCATCATGGCGAATCGCGCGGCGGCGAGGAGGCCGACGACGGCGATCGCGTCGCCCGCGAACGACACGGCCGGGGGCACGGCGCCGAGGGGCATGAGAACCAGCGCGGCCGCGACGCAGGCCAGGCCGGCTGCCGGACCGAGGCGGAAGAGCGCGGTCGTGGTCCGGCTGTAGACGGCGCCCTTGCGGACGAGCTTCGCGAGATCGAAGTAGAGCTGGAGCAGCGGCGGCCCGCGGCGGCCCCCGAAGAACGCCTTGGTCCGTGCGACGACGCCCGGCAGCAGCGGCGCGAGCGCCAGCGCGAGCAGGACGTGCAGCAGGGGGGCGGCGTTCACGGGGCCAGCCCCACGATCAGGAGGACGAGCAGCGCAAGGGCGATGTAGAGGACGTAGAGGTGGATGCGCCCGTGCTGGAGCCAGCGCAGGGCGGCGAGGCGCGCGGCGAGGGCGCGGAGCAGATCGTTGCGCCGCCGTTTCCACGCGGGAGGGACATCGGCATCGTACGCGACCGGCTCGGCGAAGAGCCTGCGCGGGGCCGGCGGCGCCGAGGCGGGGGTGAACGCATCGAGCAGCGGCTGGGCGAAGGAGGTGGCGGTGTACTGCATGCGCGCGTCCGGCAGGGCGTAGCCGCAGTCCCACGTGCCCGCGGTGGCGACGGTGCGCTTCGCGAGCAGGGCGCGGCGGACGAGCAGCAGGAGTCCGGCCAGCAGCGCGGCGGCGGCGCCCGTGGCGACGGCCCATCCGAGCGCGGCCGGGGCGGCCGGCGCGGCGGCGGGGGCGATCGAGGCGACGACCCCCGCGACGGCGCGGAGGATCTGCGGCGCGGCGAGTCCGGCGACGACGCAGAGCCCGGCGAGCGTCGCGAGCGGTCCCTGCATCGACCGGGCGGCCTCGCCCGCGCCGGCGGCCGGCGCGCTACGCGGCTCGCCGAGGAACGAGAGGCCGAACGCGCGGACGAAGCACGCGGCGGAGAGTCCGCCGATCAGCGCGAGTGCGGCGACCGTCGCGGCGCCGGCGGCGGCGACGGAACCGTCCGCCCGCACGCCCGCGAAGCCGGCGGCGAAGAGAAGGAACTCGCCCGCGAATCCGTTCAGCGGCGGCAGGGCGGCGATCGCGGCGGCGCCGACGAGGAAGGCGGGGCCGGTCACCGGCATGCGCTTCCACAGGCCGCCGAGGCGGTCCATGTCGCGCGTACCCGCCGACTCCGCGACCGCGCCGGCGCCGAGGAAGAGGAGGCCCTTGAAGAACGCGTGGTTCAGCATGTGCAGGAGTCCGCCCGCGAGGCCCGCGAAGGCGATCTCCGGCCGGCCGTGCGCGAGCCCGAGGAAACCGAGACCGAGCCCGGCGGCGATCAGGCCGACGTTCTCGACGCTCGAGTAGGCGAGCATGCGCTTCATGTCGCGCTGCGCGAGGGCGCGGAGGACGCCGAGCACCGCGGAGACGAGGCCGGCGGAGAGCAGGAGCCAGCCGAATCCCGCGGGGACGGCGCCCGCGAGCATCGCGAGGCGGACGAGCCCGTAGATGCCGCACTTGATCATCACGCCCGACATCACGGCCGAGACATGGCTTGGCGCCGCCGGGTGCGCGACGGGCAGCCAGCCGTGGAGCGGCATCAGGCCGGCCTTGAGGCCGAAACCGAGCGCGCCGAGGGCAAGGACGAGCGGGACGGCCTCCGGCATGCGCGCGGCGAACCCCGCCAGCCCGTCGAAGTCGAGGCCGGCCTGACCGGCGCCGAGGCGCAGGAACATGGCGATGAGACACGCGGCGCCGAGCTGCGAGGCGGCGAGGTAGATCCACGCCGCGCGGCGCGTCTCCGCGCGGCCGGGGTCGAAAGCGACGAGGCGGAAGGAGGTCAGCGTCATCGCCTCCCACGCGGCGAGGAAGAGGACGGCGTTCCGCGCGACGAGGACGAGCACCATGCTGGCCGCCAGCAGGTTCATGAAGCACCAGCCGTCCGCCGCGCGGGCGGCCGGCTCGTGGCGCCAGTAGCCGGCCGAGTAGACCGCCGCCAGCACGGTGAGCAGGAACACAGGCACCAGGAAGAGGGCGCTCAGCGGGTCGACGCCGATGTGGAAGCTGCCGTAGGGAACGCCCCACGCGAGGCGGAGGTCGGCCGCGCCGCCCGGGAGCGCCGCGAGGGCGCCTGCGAGTCCGGCGAGCCCGCCCGCGGCCGCGCCGCCGATGCCGAACGCGGCGGCGGTGCGGCGCGTCCGGCGGGCGACCGCCGCGCCGACGGCCCCGGCGAGGAGCAGCCCGAGGGCGGTCATCACCGCGGCGGCGGGGAAGGCGGGCGCGAGGCTCATCGGCGGGCGCCCCCCGCGTCCCAGGCGGCCTGGAGCCGTGCCAGCTCGCCGAGGATCGTCTCCGCCGGGGCCTGCCGGCCGACCGCGTCCGCGAACGCGGCGTCCTGCAGCGCGGCGCCCAGCCGGGCGAGCAGTTGCAGGTGCGACCGGATGTTCGGACACGCCAGCGTGAACAGGGCGTGGACCGGCTTCCCGTCGAGCGCGCCGAAGTCGAGCGGCGTGGCGAGGAAGCCCAGCATCACGATGGCGCGCGGGACGCGCAGGACCATCGCATTGCGGACGTGCGGGATCGCGACGCCGTGGCCGACGGCGGTGGTGCCGAGCGCCTCGCGGGCGAGGAGAATGTCGCAGACCGCGGCGCGGTCGACCTCCGGGGGCAGCGGCAGGCGGGCGACGAGCTCCCGGAAGACGGACTGCGTGTCCGCCCCCGCGATGCCGTGGTGGATCCCGCCGGCCTGCAGCGCCTCGCCGAGCGACGGTGGCGGCGGATCGTCCGCGTCCGCGGGGCCGAGCAACTCCGGCGGCACGGGCCGCTGCGTGCGCGTCGCCCACTCGAGGAGGTCCGAGCGGTTCAGCCGGTACCGGCCGAGGATGCGCTGGGCCGGCACCTCGCCGTCCTCGACGAGGTGCTGGAGCGTGCGGTCCGGCATGCGGAAAAGCCGTGCCGCCTCTCGGATCGTGAACTGCATGACCTGTCCCTGAAGCCCCGGAGCTTCCGAAACGTGAAAGGGAGAAGGAGTGACATCACCGAAGTCAGTCGGGGAGCACCGCAGCGCGGTCCCGGCGTGGCTGGCCCGTCGAAGAACGCGGACCAGAATACGGAACGCGTCGTCCCGCTGTCAAGGAGGGCCGCGGGGCGGACTCCGCGAGGCCAGGGCCGTGGCGGTGGCCACGGGACCTGATCCTGGGGTATGGTGACGGGCATTGCGCAGCCATGAACGACGCCCGCCGATTGACGGTTTCCGCCGCCGTGATCCTCGCGATCGCGGCCGCGGCGGACATGACGCAGGAGGCGGCGGTCGCGTGGGCGCTTCCCGGCGCGCGCGCGGTCGTCGTCGAGCGGCACCGGCTCGCGCAGGACGACGCGAGCCGGCTCTCCGCCGAGGCCGAGGTGCGGATCGACGCCGGCGAGGTCGTCCTCCACCGCGGGAGCGACGGCACCAACACGACGGGCTACGCGATGATCCTCGACGAGCGCGGGCGGGACGATCCGATCACGTTCGTCGTTGCGCTGACGCCCGCGGGCGCGATCCGCGACCTCGAAGTCGTCGCCTACCGCGCCCGCCATGGCGACGGCATCCGCGACCGGGAGTTCCTCGACCAGTTCCGGGGCCGGGACGATACGATGCGGCTGGAGGTGGGCGCCGGGATCGACGCCGTCAGCGGGGCGACGATCTCGTCCCGCGCCGCGGCGCGCGCCGCCCGGCGCGCGCTGGCCGTCGTCCGGCATCTCCACCCGCCGCCGGGGCAGTGAACTTTTCCCCGCTCCGCGCCGACGTCCATTGGAACAGCCGCGGATTTTCCCCGGGCCGCGTTGCGGCGGGGGGCGCGGCGCGATAGACTGGCGGTCTCATGAGCGGCTTCAGGCGATGGATGAAGGGTGCGTGCGCGGCGGTCCTGGTCCCGGCGCTGTCGGGATGCGGGATGCTGCGCGGCGCGGCGACGTCGGCGCTGGCGCCGATGGCTTCGCAGATGTCGGCGTCGCTGCAGGAGCAGACGGACCCCGACCTCGTCCGCGACGGCGCGCCGGCCCTGATCCTCGTCCTCGACGGCTTCGCGGCCTCCGCGCCGGACAACCCGGAGATCCTGCTGGCCGCCGCCAACGCGCGCGTCGGCTACGCGGCGGCCTTCATCGATCGCTCCGAGGCGGCCCGGGCCCGGGAACTCTACGCGCGGGCCCGCGACTACGGGATCGCCGCGCTTTCCCGCAACGCGCGGTTCCGCGCGGCGGTGGCGGGTCCGGTCGACGCCTTCGAGGCCTCGCTCGCCGCGTTCGGCCGCTCCGACGTGCCCGCGCTCTACACGACGGCGATGGCGTGGATGGGCTGGATCATCAACAGCGGCGGCGCGATGGAGGCGGTCGCGCAGATCAACCGTCCGGTGGCGATCATGCGGCGCGTGATGGCCCTCGACCCCTCGCACGAGCGCGGCGGCCCCCATCTCTTCTTCGGCATCTACTACGCGGTGCAGCCGCGCGGGGGCGGCGGCGACCTCGCGGCGTCCAAGCGGCATTTCGAGCAGGCGGCGGCGGCCGCCGGGGACAAGGCGCTGCTGCCGCGCGTCGCGATGGCCGAGTTCTACGCGCGCTACGCGCTGGACCAGGAGCTGTTCGAGTCGACGCTGAAGGCGGTTCTCGGCACGAGCGACCGGGACGACCCGCCGGGCCTTCAGCTCATGAACGCGGTGGCGCGCCGCCGGGCGAAGGCGCTGCTGCCGATGGCCGAGGAGTGGTTCTAGGACGGGGGGCGCCGGCGTGAACAGCGAACACCGAACATCGAACATCGAACATCGAACGCCGAACATCGAACGGCGGGGGACGGACGCGCCGGAGTTCAACATCCAACATCCAACAGCCAACAGCCAACAGCCAACAGGAGGGCAGCGGCGGGCGCGCCGCGGCGGGCGCGGGCGCGGCGCCGCGGCGGCGGTGGTCCTGGCGGCGGCCTGCGCGGCGACGGCGGCGCCGGTGACGCTGAAGTTCGCGACGCTGGCGCCCGAGGGCAGCGCGTGGATGCAGACGTTCGAGAAGCTCAAGGCCGAGGCGGCCGAGGCGACGGGCGGCGCGGTGAAGATCCGCGTCTACCCGGCGGGCGTCATGGGCGAGGAGAAGGACGTCCTCGTCAAGATCAAGGCCGGCCAGCTCGACGGCGGCGGCTTCCTCGGCAACGGCATCGCCCGCATCTGCCCCGAGGCCAACGCCCTGATGTTCCCGCTGACGTTCCGCAGCCCCGAGGAGGTCGACGCCGCGATGAAGGCGCTGACGCCGTGGCTCGAGGAGCGCTGCCTCGCGAACGGCTACGTCGTGCTCGGCTGGACCGAGGTCGGATTCAGCCACGTGATGGGCAACCGCCCCGTGAGGAGTCTCGACGACTTCCGCGGCGCCAAGGTGTGGTCGATCCCGAACGAGCCGATGCTGGCCGCGCTGTTCAAGACCGCCGGCGTCAGCACGATCCCGGTGCCGGTGGCGGACGTCCTGCCCGCGCTGCAGACCGGCCTGCTGGACACCGTGTACGCCCCGCCCCTCGCCGCGGTGTCGATGCAGTGGACCGGCCGCGTGAAATACCGCAACGACCTCCGGCTGGCCTACACGTTCGGCGGGTTGTTCGTCGCCGAGACCTCGTGGAAGCGGCTGCCCGAGGACGCGCGCGCGAAGGCGCTCGCCATCGCCCGCCGGCTGACCTCGGAGCTGACCGCCGAGGTCCGCAAGAGCAACGCCGAGGCGCTCGAGGTCATGGCGAAGGCCGGGATCGAGGTCACGCACTCGACCGATGCCGACGCCGACGGCCTCCGGAAGGTGAGCGAGGAGACGCGGCAGCGGCTGCGCGGCGACCTGTTCCCGGCCGAGGCCGACGACCGCATCCAGTCGTTCCTCAAGGACCATCGCGCCGGCGCGGGGGCGGCCCATGCCCCGTGACGGGGCGCTGCGCCGCTGCGTGGCCGCCTGGGACGCCGCCGAGCGCGTCCTCCTCGGCGGCCTCGCAGCGGGCATGGTGATCCTCGCCGCGCTGCAGATCGTCCTTCGCACCTTCTTCCGCACGGGCCTCTCCTGGATCGAGCCTCTCCTCGGCATCGGCCTGCTGTGGCTGACCATGCTCGGCGCGCTCGCGGCGACGGGGCTGCGCAAGCACATCTCGATGGACCTCGTCTCGCACCTGCTGCCGCCCCGCCCGCGCGCCGGAGCCGCCGCCGTCGTCCAGCTCTTCGCCGCGTTCATCTGCGCGCGCCTGGCGTGGGCCGCGCACGCCTTCATCGGGCTGCAGCGCGAGACCGAGACCTCGACACTGCTCGGTGCGCCGGTGTGGGTCTACACGTGGGTCGTGCCCGTGGCCTTCGCGCTGCTCGCGCTGCGGTTCGTCCTGCACGCCGCGCTGTCGGCGGCGCAGACGGCCGGCCGGCCGGCGCCGGCCGGTCCGCAGGACGCCGGGAAGGACGGCGCGGCATGATGACCCTCCTCGTCATCCTCCTCGCGCTGCTCGGCGCCCCGATCTTCGCGGTCTTCGGGGGCCTCGCCTTCGAGGCCTACGCGCGCGACGGCATCGCCCCGTCGCTGATCATCTCCGAACTGAACCGCCTCGCGACGATGCCGCTCCTGCGCACGCTGCCGATGTTCGCGCTCGGCGGCTACCTGCTGGCCGAGAGCCGGGCGCCCGAACGCCTGCTGCGGCTCTCCCGCGCGGCATTCGGCTGGCTGCCCGGCGGCATGCCGGCGGTCGCGGTGGTCGCGTGCACGCTCTTCACGGCGTTCACCGGCGCGTCGGGCGTGACGATCGTCGCGCTCGGCGGCCTGCTGCTGCCGGCGCTGCGGGCGGACCGCTACGGCGAGCGCTTCTCCCTCGGCCTCGTGACGAGCGGCGGCAACCTCGGCGTGCTGTTCGTGCCGAGCCTGCCGCTGATCCTCTACGGCGTCATCGCCAACCCGGTCGAGAGCGCCGTGACGATGGAGCGCCTCTTCCTGGCGGGCCTGCTTCCGGGCCTGCTCGGGATCCTCGCCCTGGGCCTCTACGGCGCGTGGGCCGCGAAACGCGGCGGCATCGCGCGCACCCCCTTCTCGGCCCGGGAACTGGGCGCCGCGTTGTGGGCGGCGCGCTGGGAGGCGCCGCTGCCGGTGCTCGTGCTGGCGGGCATCTACAGCGGGAAGCTGGTCCTCAGCGACGCCGCCGTCATCACCGCCGCCTACGCGCTGGTCGTGGAGTGCCTCATCCTGCGCGAGATCCGGATCCGCGACCTCGGGCGCATCGCGCGCGAGGCGATGACGCTCGTCGGCGGCGTGCTGATCATCCTCGGCATGGGCATGGCCATCACGAACTGGCTGATCGACCAGGAGGTTCCTCAGCAGGTCCTCGCGGCCGTGCGCGCGCACATCCACAGCCCCGTGACCTTCCTGCTGATGCTGAACCTCTTCCTGCTGCTGGTCGGCTGCGCGATGGACATCTACACCGCGACGATCGTGATCGTCCCGCTGCTGCTGCCGCTCGGAAAGGCCTACGGCGTGGACCCCGTCCACCTCGGCGTCATCTTCCTCGCCAACCTCGCGATCGGCTACGTCACCCCGCCGGTGGGCATGAACCTCTTCATCGCCGCCATCCGGTTCGACCGCCCGCTCCTGACCCTCGCCCGGGCCTCGCTCCCGTTCATCGCCGTGCTGCTGGCCTTCCTCGCGCTGATCACCTACGTCCCCTGGATCAGCCTCGTCCTCGCGCGCTGATCCGCCGCGTTGTGCTACACTGTGACCCGCCCCGGGGCCCGGCGGACGGGCCGGCGGAGGCGGATTTCGGAGGACATCGATCATGACGGTTCGCACACGGTTCGCGCCCAGCCCGACCGGCAACGTGCACATCGGGAACATGCGCGCGGCCATCTACAACTGGCTCTACGCCCGGCACTGCGGCGGGCGGTTCCTGCTGCGCATCGAGGACACGGACCGCGAGCGCTCCACCCCCGAGGCCTGCCGCACCGTGCTCGAGGCGATGGAGTGGCTCGGCCTGACGATCGACGAGGCCCCGCTCTACCAGACCACCCGCCTCGAGGCCCACCGCGCCGCCGCCGAGAAACTCGTCGCCGCCGGCCATGCCTACCGCGAGGACAAGGGCGGCACCGGGAAGGGCGAGTGCATCGTCTTCCGCATGCCCGGGACCGACGTCGCCTTCCACGACGAGGTCAAGGGCGACCTCGCCAAGGCCGCCGCGGACCTCAAGGACTTTGTGATCGTCCGTTCCGACGGCAACCCCGTCTTCCATCTCGCCAACGTGCTCGACGACATCGAGATGGGCATCACCCACGTCATCCGCGGCGACGACCACGTCGAGAACACCTTCCGCCACATCGCCCTCTTCCGCGCCCTGGGCGCCCCCGTGCCGCGCTACGCCCACCTCCCGATGATCGTCAACGCGCAGGGCAAGCCCTATTCCAAGCGCGACGGCGACGCCTACGTCGGCCAGTTCCGCGAGAAGGGCGTCCTCGCCGAAGCCCTGTTCAACTACCTCGCCCTCCTCGGCTGGTCGCCCGGCGACGGCCGCGAGGTGCTCGCGCGCGACGAGATGGTCTCGCTCTTCTCCTTCGAGCGCGTCCAGTCCTCCCCCGCGCAGTTCGACATGACGAAGATGCTCTGGATGAACGGCGAACACATGCGCCGCCTCCCGGCCGCCGACCGCATGGCCGGCCACCTCGCCGACCTCCGCGCGCACGGGCTCCAGCCCGACGCCGACTACGCGGCGCGGGTCCTCGCCATCATGGAGGACCGGATCAAGCTGTTCACCGACACCGCCGCGCAGACCGCCTACTTCTTCACCGAGGATTTCCCGTTCGACGACAAGGCAGTCCGCAAGCGCCTGCTCCGGGAGGGCGCCCGCGAGGGCCTCGCCGCGCTGCGCGACCGGTGGGCCGCGACGGAGCCGTTCGACGGGCCCGCCCTCGAGGCCGCGCTGAAGGACGTCGCCGCCGCACGCGGCCAGCCGCACCCGGACCTGATCCACGCGACCCGCGTCGCCGTCTCCGGTTCGCCCGCCGGCCCCGGTCTCTTCGCGATGCTCGAGGTCCTCGGCCGCGACCGCGTCCTCGCCCGCATCGCCCGCGCGCTGGAGCGGTTCGCGGGATAGGACGGCGTCTGGAATGCCTGACTCCGAACGCAGAATCCCCCGCCTGACCCTGGCCACCAAGGTCACGCTGCTGCGGTTTCTCGGCATCCCGGTCTTTGTCCTGATGATGGTCTACTACACCCTCGGCCTGCGCGAGGGCGCGGCGGACGAGCGCTACCGGGTGGCGGCGCTGGTCACATTCCTGGCCGTGGCGCTGACGGACGCGCTCGACGGCTACCTCGCGCGGTCGCGCGGCGAGATCACGCCGCTCGGGAAGATTCTCGACCCGCTCGCCGACAAGGCGCTCCTTCTCGCGGCCATCATCATGCTGACGCGCCCCTCGCTGCCCGCGTTGCACCCGCAGATCCCCGTCTGGTTTGCGCTGGCCGTCATCAGCCGCGACGCGCTTCTGGTGCTCGGCGCCTTCGTCGTCCACCACCTCAACAGCCATGTCGAGGTCCACCCCCGGTGGAGCGGGAAGCTTGCGACGGTGCTGCAGATGGGGACCGTCCTCTGGGTGCTGGCCGACGCCCCCGCGCGTCCGTTCCCGTGGCTGGCCGGCGCGGCGGCGTTCTTCACCGTCGTGGCGGGCGGACAGTACATCCTCGACGGGATCCGACAGATCGAACACTCGCACCGCGCGCCGCCGCTGCCCGGGGCGTGACGCAGCCGGGGGCTCAGAGCGCGACCGGCGGCGGGAGGCCCGCGTCGGGATCCGCGGTCTGGGCGGTCGCGAGACGGCGCAGGGCGTCGCGAAGGCCGGCCACCGAGAACTCCTCCGCGTCGAGGACCGTCCACCCCCGCCCGATCTCCTCCAGCCGGTGGCCGTCGCTCGAGCGCAGCATCGCGTGGCGGCCGCGGAGCCCGGCCGGGTCGCGCCGCCGGTCGTAGCGCGCCGAAACCTCGATGGCGTCGTAGGGCAGGTCCGGGATCCGCCCGAGCTGCGAGAGCAGGCTCATGGAGGGACGGTCGACGTGCGACGGGATGAACAGCCCGCCGCGTCCGTGGACTTCCTCGCACAGGTCCGTGAGCGGCACCTCCGTGGCGGCGCCGAGGTAGACATCCAGCATCTGTTCGATCTCGTCGAACCGGTTCACCACGGGCTGGTCGCCCATCTTCTCCGGCACGCAGACGACGCCGGGCAGGAGGCCGTAGAGCCACTCGCCGAAGCGGAAGGCGCGGCCGGCGTCGTCGAAGAGGCACAGCACGTGCGCCTCCTCGGCGGTCGTCGCCTCGGCGCCGTAGAGCGCGCGCAGGCCGGCCGCCGCGCAGGCCTCCGCGAACGCCGGCGCGTGGCGCGCCGAGTTGTGGTCGGTGATCGCGACGGCGTCGAGCCCGCACGCCCTTGCGCGGGCGGCGATCGCATCCGGGGACATGTCGAGCCCCCCGCACGGGGAGAGGCAGGAGTGGATGTGGAAGTCCGCGCGGACGATCATGGCGCGGATGCCCGACCGCACGACGGGCGGCGGATGGATGGATGAAGAGGATGAGGGGATGGATGGACGGATGCGGGGCGCCCCATGCGGGGGATGGAGGCGGAGCGCGCGGGCGTCTGTCGCCGGGCATCCATCAATCCATCCCTCCGTCCATCCGTCGTCCGCCCAGCGCCCCATGCAGCCGCCACGACAGCTCGTACTGGCCCGCGGACGACCGAAGGATCGCGATGCGCTCCGCAACGGCGGCCTCGACCATGTCGGGCGGCGCGGCGCGGCCGCGGGCGAGCAGGATCGCGCGGACCCCCGCGATGGAGGCGACGGCCACGGTGTTGCGATGCGCCTGGATCGTGATCAGGACATCGCCGGGCCGGGCATGCGCGAGCACGTCGCTGAGAAGGTCCGAGGTGCACGCGCCCGCCACTCCGGCCTCCGGATCGCCCGGGGTGACCGTCTCGACGACGCCTTCGAGGGCGGAGAGATCAGCCACCCGCATGCGGGGTCTCCTCCGGCGCGGGCGGCGGCAGGCGGATCAGGGCGCGCACGGTCGTCCCTCCGCCCGCCTTGGAGTCGAGCGAGAACTCGTCGGCCACGCGCCGGATGTTCCCGAGGCCCATTCCGGCGCCGAAGCCCAGCGAGCGGATCCAGTCGTTCGCCGTCGAGAATCCGTCCTGCAGCGCGAGCTGCACGTCGGCGATGCCCGGGCCGCGGTCCCGGGCGACGATCTCGACCGACTCGTTGTCGATCGTCGTGCGCAGCGTGCCGCCCGAGGAGTGAAGGACGAGGTTGATCTCCATCTCGTACGCCGCGATCGACGCGCGCCGGATGTGGGCGGGGTCGACGCGGCGCGCCGCGAGCGCGCGCTTGATCTCGTGCGCGCCCTTGCCGGCGTTCTCCAGGTCGTTCTGCTTCACCCGCACCTGGAGGGAGGTGCGCGGGGCGCCGACGGGCGCCGGCGGCTGCACCTGCGCCTCGAGCTTGTTGTACTCCTTGTAGAGCTCGAGCAGCAGCGAGGCGCTGATGTCGCGGCTGGTCAGGATGCCGACGATGGCGTTGTCCCTGTTCAGGACCGGGAAGCGGCCGAAGCGGTACTTGTCGAAGTAGGACGCCCCGAACGAAAGGGGCATGTCCTCCTCGAGGACCACGACGTTGGTCGTCATGTGGAGCTCGACGGCGTCGTCGATGTGGCCTCGGTCGAGCGCCGTCATGATGTCGTCCATGCTGACGATGCCGAAGAGCCGGCCGTTCTCGACCACCGGCACGCCGGTGATGCGGTGGGTCTTCATCAGCGCCTGGGCGTAGCGCAGCGTGTCCGACCGCCGGGCCGTGACCAGGTCCGTCGTCATCACGTCCCGCACCTTCAGCTTGAACAGCAGGTCCAGGAGGACCAACGGCGACTGCTCGGGGTTGAGGGGGAGGACGGGCATGGAGGGGCTCTCAGCGGAAATCCGTCGCGATGCAGCACGAACATTGAACATCGAACATCGAACATCGAACACCGAACACCGGGCAGCCAGCACCCAACAACCAACATCCAACAACCAACACCCAATCCCCGGCGGGTGACGGCCGGATCCCAACCCGGAACGCGGAACGCGGAACCTGGAACCCCGCGGGGACTGGAGGAAGGCGCGTCACGCGTCCAGCGCCCTCCCCAGCTTCACGCAGGCCTCGAACATGCGCAGATCCGTGCGGAGAAGCGTCATGTCCAGCTCCTTCGCCAGGGAGATCATGGTGGCCGGCAGGTTCTTGCCGTTGACGACGACGAGACCCGCCGCGCCGACGATGTCGGCGGTGCGGACGGCCTGGTCCGACGCGAGCGACGTGACCAACAGGTGGCCGTGGCGGTCGGCGACGAGAAGGTCGCTCATCAGGTCGGAAGCCGCCACGTGCCGGATGTCCGCGCCCCCGGCCTGTGCGCCGCGGTGCAC